>JBARWC010000051.1:0-140585 GCA_049646585.1 Burkholderiaceae bacterium
CCCACTAGTCCTTGCCACCCTGGCTTACGCAGTGGTGGGCTTCATGCTTTGGCACAAAGGCCGCAAGGGCCAGCCCTACGAGATCAATGCGGACCAGCGCCGGCTGGCGCGGGACCAGGCGTGGTTCATGGGCATCTTCGTCGTGAAAGTAGGGCTGGGGGTGCTGGTCTTTGCCTGGAAGCCCTGGCTGGGCCTGCTTTTCCTGCTGGTGTATGCCGTGTATGTGAAGCGGGAATTGGGCGCCGACGAAGGCTCCATGGTGATGGAAGAGCTAGAGCCCCTGAAATTGCGGCCCAGCGACCCTTCCATGATCTGGGCGCTGACCCAGACTGTGCTGGCCCTGGTGGTGATCGCCGCCGCCTCTCATGTGTTCGTGCGTCAGATCGAGGCCATAGGCGATTGGATGGGGATGGCCCCTCACATGGCCGCCTTGTTGCTGGCGCCGGTGGCTACCGAGCTGCCTGAAATCATGAACGCCTTCATCTGGGTGCGGCAGGGCAAGGAAAGACTGGCCCTGGCCAATATCTCGGGCGCCATGATGATACAGGCCACCATACCCAGCGCCATGGCGATCTTCATGACGCCCTGGTTGCTGGACACGCCGCTGCTGGTGGCTGCCGGGCTGACCATGCTTAGCGTCGGCCTGCTGTGGCTGGGATTCAGGAAGGGGGCGCTGCGCATTCAAACGCTGGCCGGCGTCAGCGGCTTTTATGTGGCCTTCGCAGTCTTCGTCGCATGGCGTTTTGCGAGCTAAGGGTTGTCCCGAATGCCCTTGGACGTTACAATGCCAGCTGTTCATTTTATAGGAGCTGTGCGGTGAATTCCGACCCCGGCGATAGTAGCGGCCGATCTTGCATCGGCTTATCCATCACCAGGCGCGTCTAGGCAGCTAGCAGGCTACACTCAAGCACAGCTTCCGCCACGCCCTGGTTTTCAAGGGCGTGGCAGTCTAATCGAATGCATGGCATTCGGACTCCCGTCGTTTTTCAAACGTTGAATCCGCCGCTCGCATAGCGGCGATTCCGTGCGCCGCGCTTGCGGCGCGCACAAATGCAATGGGAGGCTTTATGCGTCTATTCAATTTGTTTCTGCGTCGCGCCGGCGTTCGGTCGGCACCCACCCGTGTCTCCAGCCCCGTATCGCGGCTTACGGTGGTTTGCCCGCATGGCGCTTTGGCCGACGTGCGCAAGCAAATCTACCTTGATTTCGAGGCGGCAGGCTTGCGGGTAGCGGCGATGGCGGTCGATCGCGCCCAGGGCCTGGCCCGGGCCTGCGTGACCGTCGATTGCCCGCCCGAGCTGCGGCCGGTGCTCATGACCCAGGCGCGTCAACTTAGTGCGCTGCCCGACGTGCATCAGGTCCAATGGGGTGATCGCCGCCATATTGCTTTAAACTAGGCAACTACGTTTGCGCTTACTGGATTTGTCCCCATGAATTTGATCGATTGGCTTACGCCTTGGGAATTTTCTCCAACGCTGCTGCTGATGTTCTTCGTGGGGATTTTCCTATTCTTGCGCGGGACCCGGGTGCATCGCGTCAGCAAGGCGCGGCAGGCGTTCTTCTGGATCGGCCTGGTTTTCCTTTACCTGTCCCTGCATACGCGCGTCGATTATTACGCCGAGCGCATGTTCTTCATCCATCGGTTGCAGCACTTGGTGCTGCACCACCTTGGGCCCTTGCTGATCATGGGCGCCTACCCCGGCCAGGTGCTGCGCGCCGGCTTGCCCATGTCCTGGCGCCTGCGCCTGCGCGATTTCCGCGCCAGCGCCACCGGGCGCGGCCTGGAAGCCGTACTGACCAACAAGTACTTCGTTCCCTTCCTGTTCGTGGTGCTGGTCATCGGCTTCCTGATTCCCTCGGTGCAGTTCTATTCCATGCTGGACTGGCGCCTGTATCGCTTCATGAATTGGTCGGTGGTCATCAGCGGTTTCATGTACTGGAATCTCATCCTTGACCGGCGGCCCAGCCCGCCCGCGGCCCTGTCGCCGGGTGCCCGCATCATTTCGCCGGTGGTGACCATGGTTCCGCAGATGGTGGTGGGCGCCATCATTACTTTCACCGAGCATGACCTGTACCCCATATTTGACCTATGCGGCCGCGCCATACCGGGCATGACGGCCGTTACCGACCAGGCCATCGGCGGGCTGACCATGTGGGTGCTGGCCGGCTTTGTCGAGGTGTTCGGCCTGTTGTTCGCGCTGGCGACGCTGATGCGCCTGTCGGCCAAGAACCGCCTGCCCAACAAGCAGGACATCAGGGCCAAGCAGGCCGCCGTCGTTTCCGCCACCTGATCCTTTGGGCTTCGGACACATGACCGTCGCAAGATCTTCTTTACGCATCACGTTCCGCTCCCGCTTGCTGTGCGCCGGGTTGGCCGCCTCCATGGCCGTCTGGTCCACGCCTCTGGCGGCGCAGCCCATGGGCCTTCCCAGCATGGGTTCGGCCTCTTCCGCCGAACTGTCCCCCGCCCTGGAGCGCACTCTGGGCGACGCCATCATGGAGCAGGGCCGGCGTGATCCCACCTATATCGCCGACCCCGATGTAAGCCAGTATCTGACCGCCATGGGGCGGCGGCTGGCGGCGCATGCGCCGGGCGGCGCGCCGCAGCAGATCACGGTGTTCGGCGTGCGCGATTCGCAGATCAACGCCTTCGCCCTGCCCGGCGGCTATATCGGGGTGAACAGCGGCCTGGTGGTGTCGGCGCAAAGCGAGTCAGAACTGGCATCGGTGGTCGCGCATGAAATCGGTCACGTTGTCCAAAGGCATATCGCCCGGGGCATGACGCAGCGCTCGCAAAGCAACGGCGTGATGATCGCGGCGCTTGCGGCCGCCTTGCTGGCCGCCTTGTCGGGCAGCGGCGACCTGGCCATGGGCGTGGCCGCTTTCGGCCAGGCCGCGGCGGTCGATCGGCAACTGGGTTTTTCGCGCCAGGCCGAGCAAGAGGCCGACCGGGCCGGCTTCGAAATGATGCGTAAGGCGGGTTTCGATCCCGGCGGCATGGTCCGCATGTTCAATCGGTTGGGCAATGCGTCGCGGCTGAACGAAGGTATGGGGGGCGGGGGCTATACCAGCACCCACCCCTTGTCCATACAGCGTATGTCCGACATCCAGAACCGCGTCCGGGAAGCATCCGCCGTGCATCACCGCGATGCGGACGCGTTCTGGTACGTTCGCGCCAAGCTGCGCGTGGCGCAAGCCCGCGACAGCAGCCAGGAGATGCGTCTGGCCATCGAGAAATTGCAATTGGATGCGCGGCAGGCCAGCGGCGTGGAACAGTCCGCCGCGTGGTATGGGCTGGCCTATGCCGACAGCCAAAAGAAAAATCTTCCCGGAGCCCGCCAGGCGCTGGAGAAGGCCAGGGCGGGAGGGCGCGATTCGCCCGAAATGGCCGCCTTGTCCATAGCCCTGACCTTGGCCGAAGGGGATCAGACCCAGGCCTTGGCGCAGGCTCAGGCCGCCTGGAAGCGTTGGCCCGAAAGCCAGGGCATCGCCCTGGCCTGGGTCGACGCCATGCAGAAAACCGGCAAGGACCAGGACGCCGTGGCTTTCCTGGCGGAACGAATCAAGCAATGGCCGGAGCTGCCGCGGCTTTATCAATTGCAGGCGCAAAGCCAGGAACGCCTGGGACGCAAGGTCGAGGCGCGGCGCACCATGGCGTCTTATTATGAGCTGACCGGGGCCTTGCCGGCCGCGGTCGAACAATTACAGCAGGCGCGCGGCATGAGCAAAGACTTCTACGTACAGTCCGAGCTCGATGTGCGCATACGCACGCTTAAAGACCGCCTGAAATCGGACCGCGAACTGCTGCAGCGCTTCAAGCAGTCCTAGCGCGACGTATCATGGCTTTTGGCCCCGGCTTCTTGGGCCGGCCGGGCTAGCTTCCGGTCTCGAAATAGCGGGCCAGTCGCGCGGGCAGCCAGCCTATGTGGCCGGGGAAGGGATTGGTCACGAACGCCGCATGGCCGCCCTCGGCGGGCTGATGCAGCAAGATGGCCGACGAACATTCCTGCGAGCCGGGCAGCGAGGGCTCGGGGATGAAAGGGTCATTGCGGGCGTTGAGCACCAGGGTTGGGACCGCGATGTTCTTCAACAGAGGCTTGCTGGACGCTCGGGTCCAGTAGTCCAGCGCGTTCTTGTAGCCATGCATGGGCGCGGTGTACAGGTCGTCGAATTCACGCAGGCTTTTTACCTGGTTGATGCGCAGTACATCGATGTTGCCCGGAAAGCGCTTGGCCTTTTCGTGCATCTTGAGCTTCATCGTCCTGAGGAAATAGCGCGAGTACAGCCTTTTCCCAAACCAGGATTCCGACAAGCGGGTTCCACAGGCCACCAGATCCAGGGGAACCGATACCGCTGCGGCGGCGGCTAGCCAGGACAGTTCGCCCGCCTGTTCGCCCAAGTATTTCAACATGGCGTTGCCGCCCAGGGAAACCCCCACGGCATGCCAGCGTGCTTGCGGCACGCGCCGCCTTGCCGTGCGCAGGATGAAATCGACATCCGCCGAGTCGCCGGAGTAGTAGGCGCGCGCCATGCGATTGGGGAAGCCCGAGCATCCGCGAAAATGCGCGATCACCACGATCCAGCCGCGCGCCCGGAAATGCTGGGCGATGGCCTGAGCATAATGGCTGCGGCTGCTGCCCTCCAGGCCGTGGAACAGCACCAGCGCGGGCGTGCCGGCGTCGCGGGGCGTGTCGGCCCAGTCGTCTTCCTGCATCCAGCGCCTGGCCGCCGTCCCGGCGAGCCGGGTGTCGGGCTTGGCTACCTGGCCGTTAGCCAGGCGGTCGGGAAACAGGCCCGGTCCGGTCCAGTCGAAATCCAGGAAATCCCCGTCAGGCGTGTCGACGCGTTCGCGCACGAAGGCGATGCGGTGGTAGCGGGCCGCCAACGCGCCATGCAGGGTTTGCAGATGTCCTCCAGGGAGCCAGGCCGGCGCGGGGCAGGGTGAAGTATCGAGTCTTGCTGTCACGGCCCGCCTTCAGTGTAGGGTGCCGGGCCGATCTTGCAGATCGAACAGTCCGGCGTCCTGGGGCGCGTGCGAGGCATGATGAAGTATCATTTTCCAGCCGGCGGGGCCTTTGCTGAAAATGTTGGTGGTGTAGCAATGCGCCGATTTCTCTCCCTGGGCGGTGGAAACGGTAATTTGTTCGATGAGCACGTGTATGGAGCTCATGACGCCGGTCATGATCATGGGGCGTATCGGGCGGATGGCGACCGGGCCGTTGGCGAAGATCTGCTGCCATGCGCTTTGCAGGGCATCATGGCCAATGGTGCGCATGCCACCGGGATGAATGCAGACGACTTCCTCGTCGTCGGACCAGACGCGCATCATCAGGCCCAGGTCGGCTTGCCTGAGCGCTTGATAGAACGCTTGCTCTGCCTCTTGTGGCGTTGTAAACATAACGGGAACCATAGGAAGTTGCGGCGCGATGCCGCGGCGGCCACGCGGAGCGGCGGCGTGCCGCGAACGTTAGTGCCCGTGTCCGTGAACCTTTTCGCCATCCTTCAACTGATAGGATGCGCCGCAATACTGGCAAATCGCCTTGCCCGTCTTGACCACTTCGATGTAAATGCGCGGATGCATGCTCCAGAGGGGGGCTTTTGGCCCCGGGCAGTAAAGAGGCAAGTCGCTGGCTTCGATGAAAATGGTCTGGTCCTTGGGGGTGGCGGGTGTCTGGGCGCTGCTCATGGTTGGGGTCCTGGAAATGAATCTGTTCTTGTGAAATGGCCGGCTTCAGACCTTGCTTAGCCAGTGATGGTATTTGGCGTTCTTGCCGTTGACGACGTCGAAGAAAGCCTTTTGCAGTTTTTCGGTAATGGGGCCGCGGCTGCCCGAGCCTATGCGCCGGCCGTCGACATCGCGGATGGGCGTCACTTCGGCCGCCGTGCCGGTGAAAAAGGCCTCGTCGGCAATGTAAAGGTCGTCGCGCGTCAGGCGCTTGGTCTGCAAGGGTATGCCCAGGTCGGCGGCCAGCGTGTGCAGGGTGGAGCGGGTGATGCCCGTCAGCGACGAGGCGATTTCAGGCTCGCACAGCACGCCGTCCTTGACGATGAAGATGTTCTCGCCCGAGCCTTCCGCCACAAAGCCTTCGGTATCCAGCAAAATGGCTTCGTCGTAGCCGTGCTCCAGCGCTTCGTTGTTGGCCAGGATGGAGTTGGCGTAGGTACTGGCGATCTTGGCGCGCGGCATGGTCACGTTGACGTGCTGGCGCGCATAGGACGAAATCTTGACGCGTATGCCCTGCTTCAGCGCTTCTTCGCCCAGGTAGGCGCCCCAGGGCCAGGCGGCGATGGCCACGTGGACCGTCGAGCCTTTGGGCGAGACCCCCATTTTTTCGGAGCCGTAGAAGACCAGCGGGCGGATGTAGCAGGACTCCAGCTTGTTCTCGCGCACCACCTGCAACTGGGCCGCGTTGATGGTATCCCGGTCGTAGGGGATGTTCATCTGGTAGATGTGCGCCGAATTGAACAGACGCTTGGTGTGGTCCTGCAGCCGGAAGATGGCGGTGCCGATGTCGGTGTTGTAGGCGCGCACGCCCTCGAAGACGGCCAGGCCGTAGTGCAGGGAATGGGTCAGCACATGGGTGGTGGCATCGCGCCAGGGCACGAGCTTGCCGTCATACCATATGAAACCATCGCGATCGGACATCGACATTGCGCTCTCCCAAAGATGAGGCTTGATTGTAGCAAGGGCAGGAGCCTTACAATACACGCTTTTCTTGCATGACGGCAGGGCAGCGTTGCGATACTCAACTCCTTCCTGGTGGCCGGATGCCTCCAGAACACGCAGCTTCCGGGCGGGCTTCGCCGACGTCATTCCGGCGCTTATCGCCACATGCACCTGGGGCTTCGTCACCGGCATCGCGCTGGTCAAGTCCGGGCTTACGGAAAGCATGGCCGTCCTGATGACGCTGACGGTGTTTTCCGGGTCGGCGCAGCTGACCGCCTTGCCTCTGATCGAATCCTCGGCGCCGCTTTGGCTTATTTTCGCCGCCGGCATGGTGGTGAACGTCCGCTTCGTGATCTTCGGTGCGGCATTGCAGCCCTATTTCCGTAGCATGAGCTGGCCCCGGCGTCTGGCGCTGGGTTATCTGTCCAGCGATATTTCATTCGTGTTGTTCATGGCCCGTTACGGCGACAGCAAGGTGAAGGGCGGCAAGGAGCAACTGTGGTATTTCCTGGGCATAATGATTCCCGTCTGGATAGGATGGAACGCGTTTTCGCTGCTGGGCATTTTCCTGGGTTCTTTCGTCCCAGCCAGTTGGTCGCTGGATTTTGCCGCCGTCCTGGCGCTGTTGGCCATCATCATTCCCCTGGTCAAGACCCGCCCCATGGTCATGTGCCTGATCGTGGCCAGCGCCATTGCCTGGGCGGGCCAGGCCCTGCCGCTGCGTCTGGGTCTGGCAGCCGCGGTGGTGGGCGGCGTGGCCGCGGGCGTGCTGGCCGAGACCATGCTGCATAAGAAGCGCCGGAGCGGGGCATGACCGGCGATCTGGACTACGACCTGTACATTCTGGGCGTCATCGGCCTGCTGACTCTATGCAGCATCCTCACACGCGCCAGCTACTTTCTATTTGGCGATTACCTGCCCTTGAGCGAGCCGGTCAGGCGCGCCTTGCGCTATGCGCCGACGGCGGCGCTGGCCGCCATCGTCGTGCCCGAACTCCTGCCCTGGCAAGCCGGCGTCGGCCCCGTATGGGACGTCAAGGTGCTGGCCGCCCTGACAGCCGCGCTGGTGTTCTGGCGCACGCGCAGCACGGTGCTCATCATCGTGGGCGGAATGATCGCCTACTGGCTGTTGCGGGCGATTTTCTAGTTTTCCGGCTTGCGGCCGGCCGGTGGACACCAGTGGGGAAGGGCCCGCGAATCGTATGCTTTTAACGACACTTGGCCGCTTTTATGCCGGCTTGGGGCCCGGCGACGGGCGCCGACAGGGGCGCAAACCCCATGCTGCGCTAAAATAACCGCGTTAAAAGAGCCGCGGACGGGATTTTCCCGATTCGGGCGCGAACCATTTTCAATGACAGACTCTACCTCCAAACAAGCCGACACCCCCGCCGCCACTTTTTCCAGTTTCGGCCTGCACCCCAGCATCCTCCAGGCGGTCGCCGAAACCGGATACACCACCCCCACGCCCATCCAGGCCCAAGCCATGCCCATCGTCATGGATGGGCGCGACGTCATGGGGGCCGCGCAAACCGGCACGGGCAAGACGGCCGCGTTCACATTGCCGATACTCCATCGGCTGATGCAGTTCGCCAATACCAGCGCCTCGCCGGCGCGCCATCCCGTGCGCGCCCTGATCCTGGCCCCCACGCGCGAACTGGCCGACCAGGTAGCCGCCAGTGTCGCCATCTATAGCAAGAACACACCCTTGCGGTCCACCGTGGTCTTCGGCGGTGTCGATATCGGCCCGCAGCGCGACGCTTTGCGGCGCGGGTGCGAGGTCTTGATCGCCACGCCGGGCCGCCTGCTGGACCACGTGGAACAAAAGAACGTCAACCTGAGCCAGGTGGGCATACTGGTTCTGGACGAAGCCGACCGTATGCTGGACATGGGCTTTCTGCCCGACCTGGACCGCATTGTGCGCATGCTTCCGGCCAAGCGCCAGGGCCTGCTGTTTTCGGCCACGTTCAGCAATGAAATCCGCAAACTGGCGCGCAATTTCCTGTCCAACCCGGTCGAGATCGAGGTTGCGGCGCGCAACGCCACGGCCGATACCGTCACGCAAATCGCCTACCCGCTGTCGGGCAATGAAAAGCGCGCGGCCGTCGTGCATCTGGTGAAGTCGCGCGGCTTCAATCAAGTCATCGTCTTTTCCAACACCAAGATAGGCACGGGCCGCCTGGCACGCGAGCTAGTGCGCGACGGCGTCAAGGCCGAGTCCATACACGGCGATAAAAGCCAGCTGGACCGCATGAAGGCGCTGGATGCCTTCAAGGCCGGCGAACTCGAGGTCCTGGTGGCCACCGACGTGGCCGCGCGCGGCCTGGACGTGGCCGGCGTGCCTTGCGTCATCAACTACGACCTGCCCTACAACGCGGAAGACTACGTGCACCGCATCGGCCGCACGGGCCGGGCGGGCAACACCGGCGAAGCGATCGCATTTTTCACGCCCGAGGAAGAGCGTTACCTGCTCGACATCGAAAAGCTCATCAAGGCCAAGATTCCTCGCGGGCAACTGGCTTTGCCGGCGTCCTCGCAGCGCCGGCCGTCGGCATCGGCGGGCCGTGGCGAGCGCCGTAGCTCCTACTCCTATACCTCCCCTTCCTCCAAGCCGGTGGACGAGTTTTTCCTCAAGCCTTATGTGCCCTCCGTTACATCAGGAGCGGCCGAGGTTGCCAAGCCCAAGGCGGTTGCCGCTCCCAAGAAATCGGTGGGCGTGCTGCTGGGGGGCCGGCGCTAGGCCCCTTGGGCTCAGTCGGCCTGCTCCAGCAGGCCGAGCAGGGGGCCGGGGCTGCTTCCGGAAATGGAAGGGCGGTCTTCCAGACTGCGGATCAGCCTGTCCAGATGGGCGATGTGGGGCAGCATCGTGCCAAAGAACAGATTCCCTTCGGGAGCCTGTATCAACAAGGTCGGAAAATTTTCGACATCCTCGTCCCCCAGCAAATCGGGACTTTCTTCGATATCCACCCACACGAAGGCGTGAGCAGGCCATTT
This sequence comes from Burkholderiaceae bacterium, assembly GCA_049646585.1. GTDB lineage: Bacteria > Pseudomonadota > Gammaproteobacteria > Burkholderiales > Burkholderiaceae_B. The sequence continues at coordinate 9,658 of JBARWC010000051.1, forward strand.
TTCGGCCAGCGCCTGGAATTCGGGGCGATAGTCCGTGCAGGTATTGCACCAGGCGGCGCAATAGCAGGCCACGGTCAGCCCCCGGCCTTCTTGCAGGCGGTTCAATAGTGCCTGCTTGTCGTGGATGGGATCGAACACTGGCATAGAGACAAATGGCATCCGGTTTGACTATGATAGTCGGGTGGTTATTTCAAGGTGATTTATGAGCGATTCCAAGCTTGCGTTGCGCCCCGGGCGGTCCGCCCCCACAGGCTTGTCGGCCGTGGGCCTGGCCTTCAAGCGCGCCCTGGTGTCCCAGTGCCATCCCAAAATGCTGGCGGCGCTGTTCCTGCCTTTCATCATCGCGCTGCTGGGCGCCATTATATTGCTTTGGGCCTTCTGGACGCCCCTGACGGGCTGGCTCAACACGCAGGCCGCCGGCTGGGACATCGTCAACGAGGTCGACCAGTGGCTGCTGGCGGTCGGCCTGTTCTCGATCAAGCTCTATCTTATCCCCATGCTGGCCGTGGCCATATTGCTGCCGCTGTCCGGCATCCTTGGCCTGGTCATCGCCGCCGTCTTCGTCATGCCCATCGTGCTGCGCCACCTGGAAAAACGCGAATACCTCGGCCTTTCGCGCCAGGGTCAGTTCTCCACCGCCGTCGGAACCTGGAATGCCATCTGGGTGGGCGGCCTGTTCGCCATCGGCTGGCTCGTGACCATGCCTTTGTGGCTGATCCCGCCCCTGCCCGTGCTGCTGCCCATTTTCTGGTGGACCTTCGCTTTCACCCGCATGTTGCGCGTCGACGCCATCATCGAGCACGCCAGTCCGCAAGAAAGGCGCATGCTGTGGCGGCGGCACAGGCGGCAGCTCTGGCTGATCGGCTTCATCCTGGCTCTGGTCAATCTATTTCCGCCGGCCTGGCTGGTGCTGCCCGTTTTTTCCGCGCTGGTGTTCGCGCATTTCAGCCTGGAAGCGCTGCGGCAGTTGCGGGCGCATAATGTCATCGATCCGGATACGGAATAACAGAAACAACAAGGGAAGGAGCTATCAATGAAAGTAGCGAAGGGGCCTGCGCTGCGGCTGATCATCATCGGCGACGAGATTCTCTCGGGGCGTCGCCAGGACAAGCATTTTTCCAAGCTCGTGGAATTGCTTTCCCAGCGGGGCATGCAACTGAGCGGGGCGGAGCTCGTCTCGGACGACCGCGACACCATAGCCGCCACCCTGGCGCGCAGCTTCGCCACGGACGACATCGTGTTCTGCTGCGGCGGCATAGGCGCCACGCCAGATGACCAGACCCGCCAGGCCGCGGCCCAGGCGCTGGGCATAGAACTGGAATTGCACCCCGAGGCGGCCCGCCTTATCGCCGAGCGCTGCGCCGACAACGAGCGGCGCGGCCAGGGCAGCGGGGATATGTCCCTGCCCGAGAACCAGCAGCGCCTGCAAATGGGCGTCTTTCCGGTGGGGGCCGAGATCGTGCCCAACCCCTATAACAAGATTCCGGGCTTTTTCATCAAGAACCACACCTTCATGCCGGGCTTTCCCGTCATGGCCTGGCCCATGATGGAATGGACGCTCGATACCCGCTACGGTCATCTGCATCACGCCGTAACCCGCGTCGAGCACTCCTTCCTGGCGTTCAAACTGCCCGAGTCGCGCATTACGCCGGCACTCGAAGAACTGGAGAAACGCTGGCCCGGGATCAAGGCCTTCAGCCTGCCCAGCATGGGCGAGGTCGGTCACCCGCATATCGATCTGGGCGTGAAAGGCGAGCCCGTGGCGGCGGCCGAGGCGTTGGAATATTTGCGCGCCGAAGTCCTGCGGGTCGGGGGCCAACTGAATCCACCGGAAAAATAAGGCTTGCCAAACCGGGGATTTTTTCCATATTATGGAATTGTTGCGTTGCGTCAAAAATAAGACCATGACACGATCCTCACTACTCCCCTCCGGCTTCAACGGCGCTTCGGCCCTTCCGTCGTCCAGCATCACCATACAGGTGCTGGAACGCGCCATGCTGTTGCTGGACGTCCTGGCCCAACATACCGACCCGGTGCCGCTGAAGGATCTGGCCGCCGCCACCGGCCTGCATACCTCGACCACGCACCGCATCTTGAACGACCTGGTCGTGGGCCGCTACGTCGAGCGCGTCGACAGCGGCTTGTATCAACTGGGCATGCGCCTGCTGGAATTAGGCTCGCTGGTGAAAGGCCGCCTGAACGTGCGGGAAGTGGCCCTGGAGCCCATGCGCGAGCTGCACAAGCTTACCGGCCAGACCATCAACCTGTCTTTGCAGCAGGGCGATGAAATCGTCTACATAGAACGGGCCTGGAGCGAGCGCTCCGGCATGCAGGTGGTTCGCGCCATAGGCGGCCGCGCGCCCTTGCACCTGACGTCCACCGGCAAATTGTTCCTGTCCGTCAGCGACCCGCGCCAGGTCAAGGCCTACGCCATGCGCACCGGCCTGGCCGGAACCACCCGCAACAGCATCACGCAAACAGATCAACTGGAGCGCGACCTGGCGCTGGTGCGCCGCCACGGCTATTCACGCGACAACGAAGAGCTGGAAATGGGCGTGCGATGCATTGCCGCCGGCGTGTATGACGACGGCGGCAAGCTGCAGGCCGGCTTGTCGATATCCGCCCCGGCCGAACGCATGCGCGATGAATGGATACCCATCCTGCTGCGCACCGCCGCCCAGATTTCCGAAGCGCTGGGCTACGAGGCCGATCACTAGGCCGCCCTGCTAAGGGCTTCTACCATGGCCGAATAAAAAATCGCCCCGGCTTCTAGAAGCCGGGGCGATTTTTAGTGTAGGCCGGGTTATTGGGGTTTCAGGCCGGCTTTCTTGAACAGCTCGGCCCATTGCGGGACTTGCTGATCGACTTTCTTGGTAAGCGCGGCGGGGTTGGCTTCCGCGGTCAGCACGGAGGCGCCCAGGCTGGCCATGCGTTTCTGGAAGTCGGGGTTGGCCATGCCGGCTTGCAGTGCGGAGATCAGTTTATCGACGACGGGCTTGGGCGTGCCCTTGGGAGCCCACATGCCGTGCCAGATGCCGACTTCGAAGTCCTTGAAGCCTGCTTCCTGCATGGTGGGCAGGTCGGGCAGGGTCGCAACGCGCTGCTTGCTGGTGACCGCATACGCCTTCACCGTGCCGGCCTTGATGTGCTGGGTGGTGTTGGTGGTTTGGTCGCACATGACGTCCACTTGTTTGCCCAGCAGGTCGTTCATGGCGGGGCCGGTGCCCTTGTAGGGAACGGTCAGCAGATCGACGCCGATGGCGTTGGTGAACATGGTGCCGCACAGGTGGCTGGCGGCGCCGATGCCGGCGTTGGCCAGGGAAACCTTGTCTTTATTGGCCTTCAGGTATTCGACCAATTCCTTGATGTTGTTGGGCGGGAAGTCGGAGCGCGCGATGATGGTCATGGGCACGTCGACGACCAGGCCGATGGGCTCGAAACTGGTCTTGGGGTTGTAGCCCGGTTCCTTGTAGAGCGACGGGGCGGTCGAGAAGCCGATGTGCATCAAAAGGATGCTGTAGCCGTCCGGCTTGGCGCGCGCGATTTGGCCGGTGCCTATGGTGCCGCCGGCGCCGGCTTTGTTTTCCACCACTACGGTTTGGCCGAGCGTGGGACGCATGGCTTCAGCCAGCGAACGCGCCACGTTGTCGGTGGGGCCACCCGCGGAGAACGGTACAACCATGTTGATAGTGTGATCCGGGTAGTCGGCGGCCTGGGCGGCCCCCGCGCTAAGCAGGGTACTTAGGAACAGGGCCGAGCCGAACTTTAGGGCGAAATGCTTCATTGAGTCTCCCTTTGCTTTTGGCAAAGTAAATTAGAGGTTAGCAAATGTATATGGTGTATGGGTAACAGAGGGATACTAAGGCAAAACAGTGGGCTTGTCGCTTAGGTTTACCCCTAGGCATTGATCCTGGGGCCGGCGTGGGCTGGAATTGCCGGTAGTGTGAATTTTTTGTTGCGACGCAACAAAAAAGCTTGACTCATGGTTTAGATCGGGTAGAATTCTATTTGTGCATTGCAGCATAGAAGGTTTTCACAGGTAGGTGGTGATTTGCTTAGCCTTCTTTATTTTTACGCCCGGGCAAGGTCCCGGATATTACGAACCGGATAGACGGTTCACTTATAAAGGAAAACATCATGAGCGCCATCCCCCAAAATGTTCTGGCCAACCAAAAAGCTTCGCTGGACAACCTGCTCGCCATTCAAGGCACCTTCTTCGGCGGCTTCGAGAAGCTGGTCGATCTGAACCTGAAAGTCATCAAGGCCACTCTGGACGAAGTCGCCCAGAAGTCGCAGCAAGCCATCGAAGTCAAGGACGCCCAGGAAGCCCTGGCCTTCACGTCCGGCCTGGTGCAGCCCAATGCGGAAAAGGCCCTGGCCTACGGCAAGCATGTCTATGACATCGTTTCCGGCGTGCAAGTCGACCTGTCCAAGCTGACCGAAGAGCAAATCGCCCAAGGCCAGCAGCAAGTGTCCGACGCCATCGACCAGATCGCCAAGAACGCCCCCACGGGTTCCGAAGGCGCCGTCGCCTTGCTGAAGTCGTCGCTGGCTACCGCCAACAGCGCCTACGAGTCGGTTGCCAAGGCCACTCGCCAAGCCGTTGACGCCGCCGAGACCAACCTGAACGCCGCTACCAACGCAACGTTCAAGGCCGCATCGGACGCCGCTGAAGCCGTCGCCAAGCCGGCCGCTCGCAGCCGCCGCGCCGCCTAATAGTCGGCAAGTTTCGCCTGCGGGCCTGGTGTCCGCAAACTACACCCCAATGACTGGTCAGTAGCCAGTCATTGGGGTGTTTCTTTATGCTGTGCCCCTTACCCCAGGGCGCGCACGCATTCGCCGATAAGGGCCGGGCCCCGATAGATCAGGCCGGTATACAGTTGAATGGCGTTTGCGCCCGCGGCGGCTTTTTCCTTGGCCTGCTTGCCTGAAAGCACACCGCCCACGCCGATGATGGGAAAGTCCGGGCCAAGCTGGCCGCGCAGGCGTTCGATGACGCGCAGCGACAGCTCGTGCACGGGCGGCCCAGACAAGCCGCCGGTTTCGTCGGCGTGGGGCAGGCCCTGCACGGCATCGCGCGCGAGCGTCGTATTGGTGGCGATGACCCCGTCCACGCCATAGCGCGGCAATAGAGCCGCAATGATGTCGACCTGCTCGGTGCTCAGGTCGGGTGCGATCTTGACGACCATGGGCACCTGCCTGCCATGCTGGTCGGCCAGTGCCTTGCGTTTTTCCTGCAGCGGTTCCAGCAAACCGGTCAGTTCTTCCTGCCCTTGCAAGGCACGCAAGTTCTGCGTATTGGGCGACGAAATATTGACGGTGACGTAGTCGGCATGTGGGTATACGCCCGCCAGGCCGATCAGGTAGTCGTCCACGGCGTGTTCGATGGGCGTGGCGGCGTTCTTGCCTATGTTCAGGCCGAGTATGCCGCCGTTCTGGCGCCATTGGCTTTGGCGCACATTGGCGATGAAGGCGTCCAGCCCCTGATTGTTGAAGCCCAGGCGATTGATCAGCGCTTCGGCGCGCGGCAGGCGGAACATGCGCGGCTTGGGGTTGCCGGGCTGCGGCTTGGGCGTGACCGTGCCCACTTCCACGAAACCGAAACCCAGGTTGCCCAGGGCGTCGATGTGCGCGCCGTTCTTGTCCAGGCCGGCGGCCAGGCCGACGGGATTGCGGAAGGACAGGCCCATCAGGCTGCATGGCTTTTCCGGCCGCGAGGCCATCAAGCCGCGGGTCAGGCGGCAGTCATAGGCCTTTTGCAACGAGGACAGGGTCAGTTCGTGGGCGGCTTCGGCGTCCAGCGAGAACAGCGCGGAGCGGGCCAGCGGATAGGTATTGAAAAGAAAAGACATGTGGGGATTATGGAATCAGGCCTTCCGGCTCGGCCCAGACGCCGTTGCGGAATATCTGAAAGGGTTTGTAGGAAGATTTATAAGCCATTTTACGGCTTTGCCTGATCCAATAGCCCAAGTAGAGCCAGGGCAGGTCCAGCTGGCGGCACTGGTCCAACTGCCACAGGATGCCGTAAGTTCCCAGGCTGCCGTGCACGTCGGGATCGAAGAAGGTATATACGGATGAAAAGCCGCTGTCCAGGACGTCTATCATGGACACCATGCGCAGCTCGCCTGAAGGTTCGCGAAATTCCACCAGCCGGGAGTCGACCCGGCTGGTCAGCAGGAACTGGGTGTATTGGGCGCGGCTGTCTTCGTCGATGCCGGCGCCGGGGTGGCGGGCCGACTGATAGCGCTGATAAAGCTCGAAATGCTCGGCGCTCCAGTGCAGGGGCAGGCTGCGTGCGATCAACCCCTTATGGCGGTTCCAGGCCTTGCGCTGGCTGCGGCTGCAATGGAAGCGCCGCGTGTCGATGCGTATGGGAATGCAAGCCTGGCAACTGTCGCAATGGGGGCGGTAGGTGAACAGGCCGCTGCGTCGGAAGCCTTGCTCCACCAGGACGGAGTAGGTTTCGGCGTCGATCATATGAGTCGGGGCGGCAACCTGCGATCTGGCCTCCACCCCCGGCAAATAACTGCACGGGTAGGCGGCAGTCGAATAGAACTGCAGTGTCTTGAATCCCGGCTCGGTCGGATGGCTCATGGCTGGCTCGATGATGCTGTGCAAGTCATTATGGCGTCATTCATTCCAGGGGCGCAAGCCGGCCGGAATGGAGTATGCGTCCCGGCGTCCAGGCCGGCGCCGGCTGCAGCAGCGCGGCATCCAGCAGGGCAAGAAAATCGCGGCGCGGCATGGGGCGGGCGCCCAGGCTGGCCAGGTGGCCGGTTTGCTGCTGGCAGTCTATATGCCGAATTCCGCGCGCCAGCAGGAAATCCACAAGATAGGCCAGCGCCAGCTTGCTGGCGTCGCTGACCAGGCTGAACATGGATTCGCCGAAAAAGAAGCGGCCCAGGCAAACGCCGTAGAGCCCGCCGACCAGTTCGCCGTCCATCCAGGTCTCGATGCTGTGCGCCGTGCCGGCCTTGTGCCAGTCGATGTAGGCGGCCTGTATGGCGGGAGATATCCAGGTTCCGTGCCGGCCGCCGCGCACCGACGCGCAAGCGCCGATCACCTGGGAAAATGCCGCATCGGTCGTGATGCGTATCCGCGCGTCCGGGTCCTGTTCGGCGCGTGCCAACTGGCGCAGTTTCTTGCTTAAGGAATGCGAGGCCTTGAAATCCTCGCAGCCCAGCACCATGCGCGGATCGGGGCTCCACCACAAAATCGGGTCGCCTTCGTTGAACCACGGGAAAATGCCTTGGCTGTACGCTTCCATCAGCCGGGGAACCGACAGGCAGCCTCCCGCCGCCAGCAGGCCTTCGGGTAGCGCCGAATCCGGATGGGGGAAGGGCGCGGCGTCGTCCAGCCAGATCAAGCTTGCCACCTGAGTGCCCGCCTATCTTGGATCCGGATAGGGGATGTCGTAGTGGTGGAAGGGGAAGACGCCGGTCTTGTGGTCGGCGACATAGTGTTCCAGGGTGGTAATGATGGTGCGAAAAGCCAGTTCGCTCCAGGGAATGTCCTGGATGCTGAAGAAGGCCGCTTCCAGGCTTTCCGGGCCCGGGTCCAGCTTTTCGCTAAGCACCTGGGCCAGATAGAAGAAATGCACCTGTTCCGCATGCGGCACATTGATCACCGTGTACAGCGGACCCAGGCGAATCTGTGCGCCCGCTTCCTCCTGGGTTTCGCGCAGAGCCCCCTGCGCGGTGGTTTCGCCCAGTTCCATGAAGCCCGCCGGCAAGGTCCAGGCGTTGTAGCGTGGCTCGATGGCGCGGCGGCACAGCAGGATTTTGTCTTCCCATACCGGCAGCACGCCCACGACATTGCGGGGGTTCTGGTAATGCACGGCCCCGCAGTGATTACAAACGGCCCGCATGCGGTTGTCGTCGGGCGGAATCAGAAGCTCGATCGGCGTACCGCATTGGCTGCAGAATTTTTGTGTGCGCGGGGCGGGAAAGTAGAAATTGGGGGCGTGCGATGTCATGAAGAGATTCTAACCAAATCGGGCCGCCATGTCGGGTGTCGCGGACAGTTTTCCGCTATCGGGCTGCTTGCGGTCTGGCGACAAAGCCCAAGGTGGAGGCTAGGGCGCTGGCCGGACAAAAGCGCAACTGGGCCGAAGTGGGCGCAGGGCCGGGCCATTCGACCGGGAAGGCATCGCCGGACGCTACTTCAAGCTGCTCCAGGGCGGTCTTGCCGTCGGGCGCGCGCAGCAGGGACAGCACGCATTCCAGGTCGCGCCCCGCCACCAGGGCAGCCCCATGTTCGGTCTGCGCATACAGCCTGCCGTCGTCGCCCAGCCACCAGCCCTCTGGCGTATTCACGGGCAGGCCAGTATGGGTCAGCAGGCGCGTCCGGCCTTCGGCGTCATCCTCTGTATGCAGCACGTAGGGCGCCGCGTCCAGGCGCACGTACACCCGCTGGGGGCCATTCTGGAAAAACCACTGGCCCGCCGCGTCGGCTGCGTAGTTTCGGCCGATGAAGCGCAGTATGGGAGGGCTGCTTATGGCTTCGCCCGGCCCAGGGTCCGGGTCCAGCGCGTCGCCCCGCGGATACAGGCGCCACTGGCCGCTCTCGGTCAGGGATAGCCAGCCGAATACATCGGGCACGTTGGGCCATCGCGCCATCGCGGCCAGTACGTTTTCATCCATGGTTGCTCTTGCTGAACTTCATGGTGCAAGTATAGGGCTGTAGCGCAAGGGCTGCCCACGCTGCTAGGGCTAGCGCTGGTCCAGATGCCGCGCCAGGGCGTCGCCCAGGAAGTGAGCCGACTCGGCCAGTATCAGCAGGGTGAAGGCGACCGCCAGCATAACGCCGGGCAGGAATTCGCGGTAGCCATAGCGTATGCCCAGATCCCCCAGGCCCGACCCGCTGATTGCGCCCGCCATGGCCGAATAGCCCACCAGGCTGGCCAGGGTTAGGCCCAGCGCAGCCGCGATGCCGGCCGAGGCTTCGGGCAGCAGGACTTTGCAGACCAATTGCATGGGGCTGGCGCCCAGGGTCAGGGCCGACTCCACGATGCGGCGGTCCACGTCATGCAAGCACGCTTTCACGCGGCGCGCGATCAAGGGGACGGCGATGATGGAGAGGGCGGCAACGCTGGCGGCTGGGCCGATACCACGGCCGAACAGCTCGTGAGCCACAGGAATTGAAACGACCAGAATCATGATGGCGGGAATGCTTTGCAGGCCATTCAGCGCCGCTTCGACGGCGCGCGGCAAGCGCAGCGACGACAAGGGACTGTGCAGGCCGGACAGGTAGAGCGCCACGCCCAAGGGTATGCCGATCAGCGCCGACGCCAGGCCGGATGCGCCGACCGTCAGCACGGTTTCGCCGAACGAGGTAATGAAAAGCGCCATCATGGCCGAGGACACAGGATGCTCCTTGCAGGGGTACGGGATGATTGTAGAAGCGGCCTCGCGCTGTACTAAGTACATTTTTGGCGCGAACTCATAGCCCAAAGTCATAAAACCCCATGGCGCCCCAGGCCGGCCGAATCGCGCGCCGCCCGCGCTTACGCCGGCATGTATGATGTCGCGATCGTTCAAGCCGCCTATCGGTGGTTTCCTGGTTTTTTGCTTTATCCGAGGTTGTTTTGAGTCATTCTTCCGATGCGCGTCCTGATGGTCATTTTTTCAGCAAGCGCAAGGTGCTCGTGCTGGTGGCCACCCTGTGCTGCATGTTGTGGGGCAGCGCCTACCCCGCCATCAAGAATGGCTATGAGCTCTTCTCGATTGCGACAGACGACATCCCAGGGAAAATGGTGTTTGCGGGCTATCGCTTTTTGCTGGCCGGCCTGGTGCTACTGGTCATGGGGCGACTTGGCGGGCGCCGCATAACCGGCCTGGGTGTTCGTCGCCTGGGCCAGTTGACCTTGCTGGGCCTTACCCAAACGGCGCTGCAGTATGTGTTCTTTTATATAGGCCTTAGCTACGCCACGGGCGTCAAGGCGTCCATCCTGAACGCAACCGGCACCTTCTTCAGCGTATTGATGGCGCATTTCATCTACAAGAACGATCGCCTCAGCCACAATCGCATTCTCGGCTGCCTGGTCGGCTTCGTCGGGGTGATGGTCGTCAACCTTGGTTCCCAGGGGCTGGATTTCCAGTTCACCTGGCTGGGTGAGGGCAGCATCGTCATGGCCGCTTTCGTCCTGTCGGCGGCTTCCATCTACGGCAAGAAAATCTCGCAAAGCATGGATGCCGTGGTCATGACGGGATATCAACTGGCCCTGGGCGGCTTCGCGCTGATACTGCTGGGGTATGGCACGGGTGGAACGCTGACTGGCTTTACTTGGGCGTCCTCGGCCATGCTGGCCTATCTGGTCGTATTGTCGGCGGCCGCTTTTTCCTTGTGGAGCATCCTGCTCAAGCACAACCCGGTGGGGACGGTCACCGTCTTCAACTTCCTGATCCCGGTATTCGGCTCCGTGCTGTCGGCCGTGTTCCTGGATGAAAGCATATTGGAATGGAAGAATGCCGTCGCCTTGCTGCTGGTGTGCTTCGGCATCTGGAGGGTCACGGTGGAGAACCCTGCCATCCGGCCTGTGCATGGGCGGACGAAGGGCCGGCGTTAGTCACAGGTCGTGACCTTTTGCGTCTATTGCAGCGGTTCGAATATGGTATCGACTCCGTCGACATTGGTATGGCGCCGCCAGCGGGCGCCGCAAGTCGTGCAGCGATAATGCCGTTCAAGCACCCCTTCCCAATGCGTGGGCGGGCATATTTTCTCCAGCAACATCAGGGCATGCGGCCGCTGTGGAACCGCACTCAGTGTTAGCCCGAGACAACTGGCACAAAGAAAGGTGTATTCCCCGGAGCGCATGCGAACAGGGTATTGCATGCGCCGCGCGGCTTCCATAGTGCAATCGATCTACGCCCATTTGCGCATGGCAAGCGGTCGGGCTGTGTGCCGCCGCCCGCGCCGCCGCTGGGGGCGAGGCGGGGGGCGATGCCCATCTCTATCGTGACGATGGGGTTTCGTTGTAGGGGGCGAAATGCCCGCTGCGAGGGTCGCGGATGAAAAGCACGCCTGTGCCGACGCCGAAATAAGCGCCGTGCAGGGTAAGTTCCCCCTGTTCCACCGCGTCGCGAACGGCGGGAAACGTCATCAGATTGTCGAGGCTATAGCCGACGACCGCCCATTCGAGTTCCCTGATCCAGCTTGCGCGGTCCGCGGTGGGAGGGCCCACGCGCTCGGCCACGGGCGCGATCTGCGACATCCACTTGCCGATGAAATCGCGCTTCGTCAGCGGTGCGGCGTTGTTGGCATAGGCCGCCACGCCGCCGCAGCTGGCGTGGCCCAGCACGACGATGTGCTTGACCTTCAGCGCGTTCACGCCGAATTCGATTGCGGCGCTGGTGCCGTGAAAGGATGTCTCGACGTCGGTCTCGCAAGGCGGGACAAGGTTGGCGATATTGCGTACGACGAATATCTCGCCCGGACCCGCATCGAAGATGATTTCCGGCGCAACGCGGGAGTCCCCGCAGCCTATGACCATGATTTCAGGGTGTTGCCCGGCCTTTGCCAGCTCTTCATAGCGTTCCCGCTCGCGGGCGAGGCGGCCGTTCAAGAATGACTGGTAGCCGGAGGTAAGCCTGGATGGAAACACGTAAAGTTCCTTTTTTTATTGGGGGCTTGGGGATTTTACGCTGAAAGAAGCCCGCTCAGTGGCGGGCTAAAAACGTGTTGCGGAACTGGGCTGAAGGTTTAATAAGCCATGAAGCCCGCATTAAAACTGGAGGCGCGACTCGGAATCGAACCGGGGTACACGGATTTGCAATCCGCTGCATAACCACTCTGCCATCGCGCCGTACTGACTTGGATGCCAAGCCCGCAAGTATACCATGTGTTGCATTCAGCTTTTGGGCGGTGCGGGCGTCCTGGGCAATTGGCTGATGATGGTCAGGGTAAGCAGGGAGGTGCCGGCCATGACGCCCAGCAGGGTGGTAAAGCCGGCCTGCTTGACAATGGGGCCGATCAGCCAGACGGCAAGCGAGCTGGCGCCTAAGGAAACCGCCAGGCGCATGCCCGAAATCCGGGATCGCATGGTGTCGTCGACGAAGCGCACGATCATGGCGTCGATGAAAGGGATGGCGCCGAATACGGCCGCCATGAACAGGAATTGCAGGAAGTAGAAGGGCCAGCCGTCCAGCGACATGGACACCACCAGCAGTACTGCCTGGGTGGTGATGATGGACAGGTACAGCGTCTTGAGCGCTATCCGGTCGAGCAGGTGGCCGACGATCAGTTGCGTAGCCGATGCGACGGCGTAGATGATGGCCAGCAAAAGGCCTATCTGGGCCGGGTCCTGGGAAATACCTTGCAGGCGGTCGGACAGCAGCTCGTAGTTGCTGCTGGTCGAAAAGTTGAACAGCAGGCTGCTGCTGGTGGCCGCCATGGTCATGATCAGGAAGAGCTTGGCGACGGAAACTCCGGGCGGTACAGTGGTGGTGGCTTTTTTCTTGGCGGGCGCGGAGGTTTCGCGCGAGGCCAGCCAGGCGAACAGCAGCCCGCAGACCAGGCTGACGATGCCGGGCGCCAGGAAGGCCACGCGCCATCCGAAGTACTTTACCAAGAAGCCCGTGATGACCGCCGCGAGCGCCACGCCCAGGTTTCCGGCCAGGCCGTTGACCCCGATGATCCAGCCTGGGCGCGTGGCCCCCTGGACCAGCATGGGTATGCCCACCGGGTGGTAGATGGAAGCGAAGCACCCCAGCAGCGCCAATGCCAGCGCCATATAGGTGGGCGAGGTGGCGATGCTGACCAGGATGGCCGAGATGCCCATGCCGAAAAAGAAGAGTATCATCATCGGCCGGCGGCCCCAGTGGTCGCCCAGCTTGCCGGCGGGCAGTGAGCCGATGCCGAAGAAAAAGAAGGCTGCGACGCTGTAGGGCATGAGGTCTTCCCAGCGTTGCGCGCCGAAGTCGGCCGCAATGCTGGTGACAGCGGTTGCGAAGATAAGAAGGAACATGTGGTCGATGGCGTGACCGATGTTCAGCAGAAGTTGTGTGGGGCGATTGTTCATGGTCGGATTATCCGCTAGGATTCCCAAAACACCTTGATCCAGAGTGTCAATAATGAGTCCAAAACCGCCAAAGTCGAATAAAGCATCCTCTGCGACGCTTTCTCGGCCGCACAGCCGGAATGCGAACGTCGATATCGCCAATCAGGTGCCTCGCGCCGTTGCCGCCTTGGCGCGATCCGATCCCGCAGGCCACGTCATCCCCGCCCACCATCATTTGCGTGATCAACTGATCTACGCGATAGAAGGCGTCATGACGATACGGGCCAATGGTTCGATATGGACCATTCCGCCCAGCCACGGGATGTGGATGCCGGCGCATATGGAGCACGCGATACGCATGGACGCCGCCGTCGAGATGCGCACCTTGTATTTTTTGCCCGGCGTGGTGCAGGGCAAGGTGGATGCTTGCCGCGTGCTGGCCGTCACGCCTTTGTTGCGGGAACTGGTCCTGCGCGCGATGACCATCACGCCGCACTACGATGTCGACGGCGCCGAAGGGCGGATCATGCAGGTCCTGGTGGATGAAGTCGGGCGTTTGGTGCGGCAGCCTTTGTCCTTGAAGCTGCCTACCGACAAGCGCTTGCTGAAGCTGTGCGAGGCGCTGCTGGCCGATATGTCCAACAGCGCTTCCATCGCCGAACTGGGGGAAAGCGTGGGCTTGTCGGAGCGCAGCATAATCAGGATTTTTCCCAAGGAAACCGGCCTGAGCCTGAGCCGCTGGCGCCAGCAGGCACGGCTGATGCGTGCTTTTGCACTGGCCGAACAGGGCATGAACATGACCCAGATCTCGCTGGAACTGGGCTATGGCAGCGCTTCGGCGTTCAGCAAGATGTTCAGGAAGCTGTTCGGGCAGGCTCCCCGGTCGCTTTTCAGGGCCAATCATCTTGAGTCGGGGCCGGCTCAACTGCACCTGGGCAAGCGCGACGAGTCCGATTCCGATTCCGCTTAAGCCGCCTTCCGCGGCTCGGTCGAGAGACCGAGCCGGCCAGTGTCAGTTCCCGGCGTACTTTGCAAAGCGTTCGTTCAGTCCGGCGTTGCCGGGCACGCCGTCGAAACCGTCGAAACGGCCTTCATTGGCGATGTCCTGAGCCACTTGAAGGAAGGCATGCATGGCCACGCGTGAAAGCGAACCGCCCACGCTGATGCGGCGCACGCCCAACTTGGTCAGGTCCTGAACCGTAAAGCCCAGGGCGCCGTAGTTCAGGAAATTGACGGCCCGGCCGCCGGCCGCCTGCACGATGGCGGTAATGTGCTCCTTGGTCTTGATGCCGGGCGCATAAAGGCAGTCGGCGCCGGCCTCTGAAAATGCCTTGATGCGTCGGACGCTCTCGTCGATGTCGGGGGCGCCGCGTACGAAGCCTTCGGTTCGGGCGGTCAGCAAGACCCGCTCGCCGCTGCCGTCTATGGCCTGCCGCGCCGCCTTGACGCGGGCGACCGCCGTTTCAAAGTCGTACAGTCCAGTGCCTTCGCCTTGCGGAGCGTCTTCGATCGACAGGCCGGCCACCCCGGTTTGCGCGCCGCGCACGATATTGGCCTGCATGGTGTCGATATCGTCGGAAAAACCGTTCTCGAAGTCCGCGTTCAGCGGGATGTCCACCGAAGCGGCCAGCTCTTTCAAGTGCTCCAGGACGGACTCCAGGCTTTGCGCGCCGTCCGGCAGGCCGTTGGCATGCGCGTGGCCGGCGCTGGTGGAGGCTATGGCCGGGAAGCCCAGATCCTGCAGGCAGCGCGCCGTGCCGACGTTCCATGGGTTGGGAATGACGAAGCAGCCCTCTTTATGCAGCAGGGCGAAATCTTCGCGTTTTTGAGCTGTCGTGCGTGGTCCGGTCATGGGGCACCTTGTGGTTGGTTAGGGCTGAAGCTATCCCCATGATAAGGAATTTTTCTTATACGCGGGACGGCGTATGCGCGGAACCCTGAAACCCAAGGACGAGGGTCATGGAAACCAGGGCCCGCGGCACGTTGCCGCGCCGACGATCATTTGCTGGCTTTCAGCCCGGTTTCATGGATCAGCAGGGCGGCTACTTTGGCGTCTTCCTCCAGCATGCTATTGAATGCCGCGCTGGTGCCGCCTACGGGGTTGGTGCCCATGGTGGCCAGCGTTTCCTTCATGCCGGGGTCCTGCAGCACGGTGTTTATCTCTTTGTTCAAGAGCTCGACGATATCGGTCGGCGTGCCTTTGGGGGCTAGTATGCCCAGCCAGGTCAGGTGCTGGAAGGGCTTGCCTATGGATTCCGCCACGGTGGGAACCTGGGGCAGGCTGGGCCAGCGTTGTTCCGACGTTACCGCCAGGGCTTTCAGCTTGCCGGCCTTGATGTGGGGCATTCCGGCGGCGAGTGTCGCCGCGACGATGGGTATCTGCCCGCCGATGGCATCCGACATCGATGGGCCCGAACCGCGGTAAGGCACATGGATCATCTTGATGCCCGTTGCGTGGACAAACATTTCGAAGGCGATGTGGCTGGGCAGGCCTATGCCGGGTCCTCCGAATGCGATGGTGCCGGGGGCGGCCTTTGCCGCATCGATAAGCTGGCCAAGGGTATCGTATGGGGCGTTGTTGGCTGCGACGAATACGGATGGCCCGCGGGTCAGTTCGATGACGGGCGCGAAGTCCGACAGCGCATATGGCGCCGGCTTGAACAAGGACACGTTGACGGTGTGATTATTGCCTGTCAGCAGCAGCGTGTAGCCGTCGGCCGCCGCCTTGGCGACGATGTCCGTGGCGATATTGCCGCCGCCACCGCCCTTGTTCTCCACCACGACGGATTGACCCAGCTTGCGGGATAGGCGGTCGCCCACCATGCGGGCCACGGCGTCCGCGCTGCCGCCCGGCGATGAGGGCACCACGATTCGGATGGGTTTCTCCGGCCATGCCGCCTGGGCGGGCCCGGCCAGCCCGATGGCGGTGAGCGCCGCGAGGGTGGCGGCCAGGAACGGTCGGGCGATGGATTTGCCTGGGATTTTCATCATGTCTCCTGCTGAGTAATGTTGTGCGATCTATCGCGGTTTTTGGTCTGTCTTTAGTCTGCATGGGCGTGCACCACGCCCGAGTGTATGAAATCCGCGATCTCGGCATCGGTGTAGCCGATTTCGGCCATGACCTCTTTGGTGTGCTGGCCGTATAGCGGGGCGCCGCGCCGCGTCACCCCGTTGCCGCCCGAAAACTTGATGGGCAGCCCCAGCGCTTCGATTTCGCCGGCCACCGGGTGGTCCACCTTGATCACCATGTCACGCACGCGCGTTTGCGGGTCGTCCAGCGCCTGCTTGATGTTCTTGACGGGGCCGGCGGGCACGCCGGCCCGCTCGAAGGCCTGCACCCAGTATTCCGTTGGCCGGGTTTGCAGAACGTCGGAGATAAGCGCGACCAGCTCGTCCAGGTGCCGCATGCGGCCGGCATTGTCCTTGAAGCGCTCGTCCGTCAGCAAGCCTGGCAAATCCAGAACTTCCGAAACGCCTATCCATGTGGCCTTGCTGATGGCGCCGATGTTCAGCCAGCCGTCCTGCGTGGGGAAGGCCTGGTAGGGCGCCGCAACCGGATGGGCCGAGCCCATCGGGCCGGGAGAGTGTCCCGTGGCCAGGGCCATGGCGGCCGGCCAGTAGGTGTGCACCAGCGAGGCTTCCAGCAGGGAGGTGTCGATGTATTGGCCCTGCCCGCTGTGCAGCCGCTCGATGTAGGCCGCCAGCACGCCCGTTGCCGCCAGGATGCCGGCGGTCACGTCGCCGACCGGCACGCCCACTTTCACGGGCGGCCGGCCGGGGCCTTCGCCCGTCAGGCTCATGAGCGCCGACATGCCCTGTGAAATAAGATCGTAGCCGGCGCGCTGCGCGTAAGGGCCGGTCAGCCCGAACCCCGTGATCTTGCAGTACACCAGGCCGGGGTTCAGCGCCCGCAGCGTTTCGTACCCCAGTCCCATCTTCTCCATGGTGCCGGGTCGATAGTTTTCGATGACGACGTCCGCCTGCGCGATCAGGCGCTTGACCAGTTCCCGGCCGCCCTCGGCCTTCAGGTCCACCGCGATGCCTCGCTTGTTACGGTTCAGGATCATGAATGAGGCGGATTCCCCATTGATGGCCGGAGGGGTGGTCCGGCGGGTATCGTCTCCGCCGGGCAGCTTCTCTACCTTGACCACCTGGGCGCCCATGTCGGCCAGCATCAGCCCGCCCACCGGGCCGGCCATCACATGGGCCAGTTCGACGACGCGCAACCCGGCCAGAGGGCCTTTGCGCATGCGGTTTTCTTCCATTTTTACCTTCCCTTGAACAACGGCGGCCGCTTGGCCAGAAATGACAGGTACCCTTCCTTGAAGTCGTCCGTGTCGAAGCAGTCGTAGCCTTCGTCGAGCTCGTCTTCGTTCAAAGGCGAACCCTGCAGCAACCTGGCGACGAACTTTTTGTGCCAGCGGGCTGACAGGGGGGCGCCGGCCGTTATGCCGTCGATAATCTTCCGCAATCCCGCCTCGTAGGCGTCCTCGGGGAAAACGCGCGTGACCAGGCCCTTTTCATAGGCTTCGGCCGCGCCCATCAAGCGTCCTTCCAGCAGCAGCTCCAGCGTCAGCTGCGGGCCTGCCAGGCGCAGCAGGCCTTCCAGCTCGGGGTAGGCCAGCACGCCGCCCAGGCGGGCGATGGGCACGCCGAAGCGGCTGGTCTCGCTGGCGATGCGAAAGTCGCATACCGCAGCCAGCTCCAGACCGCCTCCGACGCATATGCCGCGCACGGCGGCAACCGTGGGAATCGGGCAGTCGCGCAGCGCATGCATGGCCCGGTGCCCATGCTTGCCGAACTCGATGGCCTGTTCTTTGCTTGCCCGTATTTTTTCAAATTCATCGATGTCGGCGCCGCTGCCGAAGGCCAGTGTTCCCTGGCCGCGCAACACCAGGCAGCGCGTCTCGGAATCGCCGCCAGCGGCAAGCACCGCATCGCCCATTTCTATCCACATGGCTTGCGTCATGGCGTTGCGCTTGGCTTCGTTGTCTATGGTGATGGTTGCGACGTGTCCGTCTTGCCGCAGTGCTATCCGTCCGCTCACTGACTGCCCTCCTGTTAAGCTTCCGACTATAGGGATGCGACGGCGCTTCGTAAAATAGGAAATGCGTCTACCGCTATAAGCGTTGTATATGCCCCTTCCCGCGCAAGGAGACACCGTGGAACTGCGGCAATTGAAATACCTGGCATGCATCGTCGAGGCGGGCAGCCTGTCGCGTGCATCCCAGGCTTTGCACGTGGCGCAACCGGCGCTAAGCCAGCAGATCAATCGGCTGGAAGACGAACTGGGCGTCAAATTGCTGGTTCGCAGTGTGCGCGGCGTCACGCCGACCGAGGTGGGGTCTGCCATCTATCAGCAGGCCAAGCTGGTCCTGAAGCAGATAGAGGCGACCCAGTTGATCGCCGCACAGGCCGACGCCGGACCGGCCGGCCCGGTAACCGTCGGTTTGCCATGGACCATGGCGACCTTGCTGGGAGTGCCGCTGCTGCGTGAAGTGCGCGACAATTTGAAGTCCATTCGGCTGGAAGTGATCGAAGGGCCTAGCTCCATGCTTGCCCAGCTTCTTGCGCAGGGGAAGCTTGATCTGGCCATTGCATTCGACAACACGGCTGCCGGCGGGCTCTTGATGAAGCCTCTTGTCTCGGAGCCGCTGCAGCTTGTCGGGCCGGAAGGCTCGCTAGACGGAAAAACGCACTGCACAATGGCGCAAGTGGCCCGCTTGCCGCTGTTGCTGCTCAGCCGCCCCAACGGTATACGCGAAGAGATAGAGCGGACCTGTGCGGCGGAAGGACTCAAGGCGGATGTGGTGGCGGAAATCAACGCGCCGAGCTTGTTGATTGCCTCGGTGCGCGCGGGACTGGGCTACACCATACTTCCTTCCTGCGCTATGGACGAGCATGTATCGGCCGCCGCCCTGGATACGGCCGATATCGAAGAAGGGCGATTGAGCCGAACGGTGTACCTGTCCAGGTCCAGGCTGCTTCCCATGTCGCCCGCGGCCGAGCATGTTTATGGACTGCTGGAAGAGCTGATATTTGACGCCATCGAAAAAGGACGATGGCGCGCCAATTGGCTGGGGCGACCTGCTCGCCCTGAAGCCGATTCATAAGCACTGAGCCGGCGCCGCGTAATCTCTCGCCCGATATGGTGGACCATCATTCTTTCTGCTCAGCCTCGTCGGGCAGCCTGGCGATCACCTTGATCTCGAATTGGAAGCCATAGAGCCAGTTCACCCCCACGGCCGTCAGCGTCGGATGGGGCGCGTCGCCCCAGTATTCGGGGACGACTTTCCAGATTGTTTCGAACTTCGATTCAGCATCGACCATGAAAACGGTTACGTCGACCACATCGTCAAAGGAACTGCCCGCCGCTTTCAGGATGGCATTCAGGTTCTCGAATGCGAGCCTGACTTGGGTTTCCAGGTCGGGCTCCGGCGAACCGTCTTCGCGGCTGCCGACCTGCCCCGAGACGAACAGGAATCCATTGGATTTGATTGCCGGCGAGTAGCGGTTCCGCTCGTAAAGAGCCTGACGTCCAGGGGGGAAAACGACCTTGCGAGTTGTCATGCATCAATCTCCATTATTGGGTCGAATTTGACCCGGCGTAAACAATGAAGAAACTGTAAAGGTTTATGCATTCAGGATAAACAGGAGGATTTCGTTATCACTATTCATGTGGGCGGAACAATGAAGCATGCCGGCCGTGAGCTGCTTCACAGGCAGGCAAATTCCTGGAAGGCTGCGAGCCTTCGCACAGCTAGAATTGAGCATCTGTTCCAATCTCAAGAGGACAAGCATGGTCAGCAAGAATACAGTCTGTCTCTGGTACGACGGCACCGCATTGGACGCAGCGATTTTCTACGCGGAGACATTTCCGGACAGCGCTGTGCTGGCTGTCCATCGCGCGCCGGGCGACTATCCCTCCGGCAAGCAGGGCGACGTCCTGACGGTTGAGTTCACCGTCATGGGCATCCCTTGCCTGGGTTTGAACGGTGGCTCCGCGTTCAAGCCAGACGAAGCGTTTTCATTTCAGGTGGCGACCGACGATCAGGCGGAAACCGATTACCTGTGGAATGCCATCGTCGGGAACGGCGGCCAGGAAAGCGCCTGCGGCTGGTGCAAGGACAAATGGGGGGTGTCCTGGCAGATCACTCCTCGCGTCCTGACTGCTGCGATCACGGACCCCGACCGCGCTGCGGCCAAGCGCGCCTTCGATGCCATGATGACCATGACGAAGATCGATATCGAAGCGATCAGGACGGCCTGGCGGGGCTGAGCTCACGATGCTGCCCCTGGCGCCCAGGAGCGAAGAGCCGGCGAGCGGCCGGCCAAGTTTGTTTACGAGGAAGCCTGCCGCCGCGACAGCCAGAGCCGGTGGCCTTGCGCGCGCAGCGTGCAGGCCGGGCAGTTGCCGCAGCCGTAGCCCCAGGTATGCAAGGTATCGCGCTGGTTCAGATAGCAGCTATGGGTTTCCGTGCGCAGCAGTTCCACCAGGGCGGTGCCGCCAAGTGCTTGCGCCAGTTCCCAGGTCTCGGCCTTGTCCAGCCACATCAATGGCGTTTCCAGCGTCAGCGGGCGATCCACGCCCAGGCTTAGCGCCACCTGCAGGGCTTTCAGCGTGTTGTCGCGGCAGTCGGGGTAGCCGGAATAATCCGTCTCCGACATGCCGCCCACCAGCACGTCCAGCCCGCGCCGGTAGGCGAGGGCGGCGGCCAGGGTGAAGAACAGCAGGTTGCGGCCGGGCACGAAGGTATTGGGCAAGCCGTCGGCCTGCATGGCAATGGCGATGTCGTCCGTCATGGCCGAGGACCCCAGCTGCCCCAGCACGTCCACGTTCAGCAGGTGATCCTCGCCCAGGCGCGCCGCCCAATCGGCTTGCTGCTCGACCAGGCGGCGGCGTAGGGTGACACGGCAGTCCAGCTCGGCGCTATGGCGCTGGCCGTAATCGAAGCCTATGGTTTCGACGTGGCCGTAGTGCGTCAGCGCCCAGGCCAGGCAGGTGGCGGAATCCTGGCCGCCGGAAAACAGGACCAGGGCGCGGCGCTGGGCTTGCCGGGGCATGGTCATGCCTCGGCCAACAGCGTATTGCGCCGTTTCATGGCCCGGATGATGGCGTTCAGGGCGATGCCGTACATGGGTACGAACAATAGCAGGCTGACGGCAAGCTTGATGGCATAGTCCACCAAGGCGATCTCGCCCCAATGCTGGGCCATGAAGGGGTTGCTGCTATGCCAGAAGGCAATGCCGAAGAAGGTGGCGGTGTCCAGCGCCTGGCCGAAGACCGAGGCCGCCGCCGGCGCCACCCACCAGCGCACATAGTTGCGGCGCATGCGGTCGAACACCTGCACGTCCAGCAGTTGGCCCAGGACGTAGGCGGCGAAGCTGGCGAAGGCGATGCGGAACACGAAGCTGTTGAATTCGCCCAACGCCGCCATCCCGTTGTAGCGGCCCTCGTGGAACAGGACCGACACCATATAGGAGGCGATCAGCGCCGGCACCATCGCCCGCGCAATGACGCGGCGCGCTTCGGCCTTGCCGATCAGGCGCACGGTCAGATCGGTGGCAAGGAAAATAAAGGGAAAGCTGAAGGCGCCCCAGGTGCTGTGGAAGCCGAACAGGTCGATGGGCAGCTGCACCAGGTAATTGCTGGCGATGATGATAAGGATGTGAAACGCTACCAGCAAGGCAAGGTAGAACGGTACCCGCGATTGCGGGGCATAGGCGGATGTCATGGCGGGCCTTTTTGATGGATGGGGTTAGGGAACCCATGAAGGAAATGCAGGGCGCATTATACGACGGCTAACGGGCAGGGTCACGGCCGCGCCGTGAGCCCGCCCAGATCGTGCCTTGATCGCCTAGCGCCCGCCGGCGTCTCCCAGCCAGCGCAGGTAGGCGGAACGCGTCGTTTCCGATACGGATTCCAGCACTTTCCGGTGCGTGACCTGGTGGCGCATCGCCAGCCGCGCATCGGCCACGTTGCGGGACTTGCAGTACCAATGGCAGCTGTGCTGCAGCAGGTACAGTTCCGCCGACAAATGGTAGGCGCGGCTCTTGACGTCCCAGCCGTCTTCGTTGTCGACCACGCGGCGCAAGCCGGCCGCATGAATGCGCAGCAGCTCGCGGAAATCCCGCGTCAGATTGGGCAAAAAGTATTCGGCGTAGGGCACGCAAAATGACAGCGAACCCATGCTGGCGTCTTCCGCGCTTTCTTTTTGCATGGCATCGGCCAGCGACTGGGCTTGCGCGGCCACTGTGCGTTCGGTCGGGGCGAAGTTTTCCAGTACCTGGATCTGGCGCGCCTCGGCCTCTTCGTGGATGGCGCGGGTATAGCCCTGGGTCAGCGTTTCCATGTGGCGTTCAAGCTGGAACCCTGCCAGATGTCGCCCCAGCAAGGCGATATGCGAGCGCTGGTAACGCAGGCACAGCGCTCGCCAGACTACCGCGACCATCAACAGGGTTAATGCCACATTCATTTCCGCCTTCCTTTCCTACGCAAGGAAGCGGCCGGCCATGCCCAAACGGCAAAAGCCGACCGCTTCATTCAAGCAGTGTAGCTTATGGGCCTGCCGCCGCAAGCCAGGCTTGCGGGCCGCCGCCGAATCCCCGGAGCGCGTGCTAGACTGGCCGCATCCCATACCTACGGCCCTTATTTTCGTGAGCATCATTGCCCAGCGTGTATTCATGCAAGGCGGCTATCCCTGTCTTCGAGACGCCTGTGTCCGCGAATAAAAAACTTGGCATCGCCGCCGGCGTCGGCGCGGGTGCGCTTTGGGGGTTGATATTCCTGGCTCCGGAACTGACTCCCGGGTTTACGCCCTGGCAGTTGTCCGCCGGACGCTACCTGGCCTACGGCGTCGTGGCGCTGCTGCTTGTTGCACGGTCGTGGCGCAGCCTGTCCACCCGGGTCACCTGGAAAGAATGGAAGGCGCTGATCTGGCTGAGCCTGACGGGCAACATCGTCTATTACGTATTCGTGGCGCAGGCCGTCCAAGAAGGCGGCATCGCCATGACCTCCATCGTCATAGGCCTGCTGCCCGTGGTCGTTACGCTGGTCGGGTCCCGCGACAAGCAGGCCCTGCCTTTGCGCAGGCTGATGCCTTCCCTGGTCCTGAGCCTTGCCGGGCTTGCCTGCATAAGCTGGCAGGCCTTGTCGGCGCAGGGCGGGGGCTCTTTGATCGGGCTGCTTTGCGCCATGGGCGCGCTCGTTTCCTGGACGGTTTACGCCGTCAGCAACAGCAGGTGGCTGGCCAGGCTGAATGCCATTTCGTCCCACGAATGGAGCTTGCTGATCGGCCTGGTCACGGGCCTGCAAGCCGTCGTGCTGGCGGTTCCCGCCTTCGTCCTGGATGCGTCGGCGCATACCCGCTTGGAGTGGGTGTATTTTGCGGCGGTCGTGACCTGCGTGGGCATCTTCTGCTCCATCATCGGGAACGGGCTGTGGAATTATGCCAGCCGCGTTCTGCCCCTGACCCTGATAGGGCAGATGATCGTTTTTGAAACGGTTTTCGCGGCCTTGTACGGTTTTCTGTGGGAATGGCGCTGGCCCGCGCTGGCCGAGGGCGCGGCCATGGTTTTCTTGTTGGCGGGCGTCATCTCCTGCGCGGCGGTGCATCGGCCGCGCCGGCATTGAATTACATTCAGGAATCATCCAATGCATAAGCCCAAACTTCCCGGAGCCTTTCCCATGAGCCATTCCTTGAGTTTCTCCCTGCGTATGCCTGTTTTGGCTTTCATGCTGGCGATGGCCTGGCAGGGAGCCCAGGCGCAACAGGTCGAGCAGGACCGGATCGAATCCTTGCGGCTGTCTTCCGGCGGCGTGGCCGAAGTGCATAGGCGCATATGGGCGGAAGATGCCTCGGGCGTGCGCCTGGTGGTGCCCGTGGCGCAACTGGACGATCTGCTCAAGAGCCTGGTGGTGCGCGATCCCAACGGCAAAGTCACCAGCATCGTGATGGATGGGCTGTCCCCCTTGCACGAAACCCTGGAAGACCTGCCCTTCAGCCTGGAAGACATGCAGTCGCCTGCAAGCCTGGCGGCGCGCTTACAGGGGGCGAGGGTGCGCGCCGCATCGGGCGGGCGTACCGTCGAAGGAGCGATTCTGGGCGTGGCGCAAGCTGCGGGCGCGTCCGCGAATGAGAGCAAGGCCGCGCCGCTACTGTCGGTGTTGGCCGCGGACGGCCGTGTACAGACTTTACGCCTGGGCAATGACAGCGTGCTGGATGTGCTGGACGAGGATGTGCGCGCCCAATTGCAGGCCGCGCTTGACGTAAGCCGTCAGCATAGGAACGAGTCGATCCGCAGCGTGACGATATCCTTGGACGGCAAGGGAAAGCGATATATCGATCTTAGCTATGTCATTGCCGCGCCGGTCTGGAAAAGCGCCTATCGTTTGGTGATGGAGACGCCGGATAAAGCCAGGCTGCAAGCGTGGGCCGTGCTGGAGAACGCCAGTGGAAAAGACTGGAAGAATGTCGCCGTAACGCTGACGTCGGGCGCCCCCGTCATGCTGTCGCAGCGCTTGCTGCAGCGTTATTGGAATGAACGGCCCGAACTTCCCGTGGCCGTGGGCGCCGCCCAGGCGCCGCGAGCGGATACGCATGCCGAGACGCAGGCCAGGGAGCATGCCGTGGCTCAGATGCAGATGGCGAAAAGCCGCAAGGAAGGGCGTATGGCTGCCATGCCGGCCCCCGCGTTCGCCGAAGTGGCCAGCGCCTATGGCGGCGCCGCGGCCGACAGTCCGGTGCTTGCCCAGGCAGCGACGCAAGAGGGCCGGACCAGCGTCAGCTATGCATTGCCGGTTCCGGTTTCCGTCGCTGCGGGCCAGACCTTGTCGGTGCCCTTCGTGGATGCCAGCCTGAAGGCGGAGCAAGTCTCGGTGTTTCAGGCGGATCGCAAATCGGTGTATCCGGTTGCGGGCGTCTGGCTTGAAAACAGCACCAAGGGCAGCCTCCCGCCCGGCATCCTGACGGTCTATGACCAGACGTCGGGCCATATCGGCGACGCCCAGCTTACTGGCTTACCCGCCGGAGAATCCCGCCTGGTGTATTTTGCCGAGGACCGCAAGGTCGAGGTGCGCGCCGACACCAAGCCGCAAGAGCGCGTGTCCGAAGTAAAGATCAGCCAGGGCGTGCTGCACATTACCCGCCAGTTGCTTCAGGAAACCACGTATACGATCAAGGGGGCGGCGGATGCCCCGCGCACCGTCCTCATCGAGCAAGCTCGGCGGCAGGGCTGGGAGCTGAAATCCGAGGCACTGGCCGGCACGACGGCCAAGCATTACCGCCTCAAGGCACGGGTGCCCGCCGCGGGCACGGCGCAGGTCAAGGCGCTGTCGCAGCGCAGCGAACAGCAGGCCATGCAGCTATTGGATGCCGATGCCGATAGGCTGCTGTATTGGGCCGGGGCGGCGTCGGATGCGCGGACCGCGCAGCGGCTGACGGCGCTGGCCGACCTCAGGCGGCAACTGGCTCAGGCGCAGCAGCGCGAGGCCGCGTTGACGAATGACAAGGAGAGCATCGCCGCCAACCAGGCGCGCATCCGCGAAAATCTGTCTTCCGTACCCGCCGAGAGCACGCTGGGTCAACGCTATTTGCAGTTGCTGGCACAGGAAGAAGACAAGATCGCGGCTGTCGAGCAGGAAGTCGAGAAGGCTCGCAAGCAGACCATGGAGCGCCGCAAGGCGCTGGAGGCCGCGCTGGCCGTTTGACGGCCGGTATCCTAAAAAGCCCTATGCACTCTTGTGCCCTGATGCACCCCCATCATTGCGCGTGACAAGCGGTTTGCCGCCGAGAGAACGGTCTCTTTATGCTCTAGAAGCACCTCTTCAGTGAGCCGCGATAAGGGACCCGATATGCAGATCGCGCCCAGCAAGGCCCAGTTCACGCTGTATACGGGGGCGGAGATGCTGGAGACTTCCGGATCCCGCTCGCCCAGCGAAATCATATAGCCGGCCCTGCGTATTGAATCGTAGGGTTCTCCGGCTTCCCCGGTAAAGGCCAGAATGACTCTGCCGGGGCCGCCCAGGTTCAATGGAAGCCCGGCGCCGACCCTGACGTGGTGCCGTATGGATTTGGGGCCTTCCACACGCACGACGCAGATCCGCTGATTTCCTTCTCGTACATAGAACGTAGCGCTTTCGCCGGTGATGGTGGACAGCTCTCTTAGCACCGGCTCCACGATTTCGTGCACATTGAAAGTGGCTTGATAGCAAGCGCCTAGCCAGCCTGCGGAGCGGGCCAGCCGCCAGTTTCCGTCAGCTCGCTGTGCAAGATAGTCGTCCATCGCCAAGGTTCGCGCCAGGCGTAGTACGGTTGATCGGTGATACCCCGTTCGGCGGCTCAGCTCCGCCAGTGACAAGTGCGCATCGTCTATGCCGAATGCTTGCAGGATGCGCATTGCGCGCCTTACGGCGACGACGCCTTCGACTTCGGAATCGGTTGTTTCGCTCACTAGACTTCCTCTCTTTATGTGGAACATGTTCTGCTATGTGATACGCCATTGTAAACCGTGAAACAAGCTCGGACAATGCTGCTCAATAAGACCAAGAAAAGCGCATATCCGAACCCCACATTTTCTAGAGACAGGAAGGACCATACGATGAGCACACCAGACATAATCAAGGATTTTCAACGAGTTCCGGCCGACATCATTAGCCGGGCCGCCTCGCTGCAACCCGCAATTCTCGCGGATGTCGCCGGCAGAAGGGGCGCACTCCACGGCCGTATCCGACCATTGCACCCAAGCATGAAGCTATGCGGTCCGGCGTTCACCGTCGAGGTCCGCCCTGGGGACAACTTGATGATTCATGCCGCGATTTCCCTTGCTCAGCCTGGTGATGTTCTTGTCATCGATGGCAAGGCCGATCTGAGCTCCGCGCTGATGGGAACCATCATGATGACCGCCTGCCGGAAACGTGGAATTGCGGGTGTGGTCATCGATGGCGCGGCACGCGACAGTCTTGAAATCATTGAAATGAACTACCCGGTATTTGCGGCTGGAACGAATCCCAACGGACCAACCAAGAATATCGGCGGCCGTATCGGGCACCCCGTTAGTGTCGGAGGGGTAACGGTTAAACCCGGCGACTTTGTGATTGGAGACAACGACGGCATTGTCGTGGTCGAACGTGAAAAAATCGAAGGCCTGCTTCCCGCCGCAGAGAAGAAAGTAAAAGACGAAGCAGCACGCATCGCGGCGATCAACGCCGGCGACACCGAAGCTAAATGGCTGCCTGCCGCATTGATCGCCGCCGGCGTCCTCAAGGCCGGAGAGCAATTGTGAGTTCCGCTACGTCAGGCCAAGGCAAGCCTGTGGTCTTGGTTACGGCCGCTGATCTTGCCCCCGAAGCCCTTGCGCTGCTGCATGATTATCAAGTGGCCTATGCGGGAAAGACCCCCACAGAGCAGGGCATCATCGAGCTATGCCGTGAACTGAACCCCGTTGCGATCATCGTGCGCTACAGCAAAGTGGGCGCCGCCGCCATGGATGCCGCGCCTTCTCTCAAGGTGATTTCCAAACATGGCAGCGGCACGGACACCATAGACAAGGTGGCGGCCAAGGAGCGAGGCATAGAAGTGGTGGCAGCCTTGGGTGTCAATGCAGCGGCGGTTGCCGAGCATGCGCTTGCCCTGCTGCTGGCTTGTGCGAAATCCGTAACCGGGCTCAATACGCGCATGCATGCCGGGCATTGGGACAAAGCCACGCACAAAAGCATGGAGCTTAACGGCAAAACCCTGGGCCTGATCGGCTTGGGCGCAATCGGCGCACGGCTGGCCAGGATGGCGCATGCAATGGAGATGCGGGTCATTGGCTTTGATCCGTTTGCCACTTCCGCTCCCGACTACATAGAGCGAGTATCCCTGGAAGCCATATGGAAGGAAGCGGACGTCGTGTCGTTGCACTGTCCGCTTACCGACGAGAATCGCGGCCTGATCAACGATGCGGTGCTTGCGCAATGTAAGCCGGGCCTGATTCTGGTGAATACGGCGCGGGGCGGCTTGATCGATGAGGCGGCGCTGCTCAAAGCGCTGCACACCGGGCAAGTTGCGGCAGCGGGCCTGGACAGTTTCGCAAGCGAGCCCATTGCCGCCGATCACCCTTTCCTGGGCGAAGAGAACCTCATCCTGAGCCCGCATATCGGCGGGGTGACAACAGCGGCATACGTGAACATGGGCGTTGCCGCGGTCAACAACTCGCTTGCGGTGTTAAGCAAGAACTGAAGCACGGAAGGGCTGGTCGCCCTGCCTATATTTTTGGTAGATATTTTGTTGTACATGGCAGTCTATGTTTTACCCTGTGAAACACAGATGCGCCAAATGAAATAAGTAAATAGAGTAGCAATCACGCAAACAATCAGGAGGAGAACTCAAATGGTTTCATTTCGTACATTGGTCGCAGGCTGCGGTGTCATGGCCTTGCTCATGGGCTGGGCTGGGCCGGCCAGCGCGGCGGCGGACAACTATCCGCAGCGTCCCGTTAAACTCATTATCCCGTTCCCGCCGGGTGGCGGCACGGATATGTTCGGCCGGGTCGTCGCTGAAAAACTGACGGAGAAGTTCGGCTGGAATGTGGTTGTGGAAAACAAGCCTGGCGCAGGCGGCAATATCGGCGTGGGTGCCGCGGTCAAGTCCGCGGCTGACGGCTACACCATCGTGCTGGGGCAAACCAGCAACCTGGCCATCAACCCGACCCTTTATCAAAACCTGCCCTACGACCCCCTGAAGGATCTTGCCCCTATCGTCTTGGTGGCGGAATCCCCCATCGTTCTGGCCGTTGGCGCAGATTCCAAGTACAAAAGCCTGTCGGATGTCGTGGCGGCTTCGAAAGCAAAACCCGGGAGCGTGTCGCTCGGGTTCTCCGGAAACGGCACGGTCTCTCATTTGGCCGGCGCGTTCATGCAAAGCGCGGGCGATATCAAGTTGATGATGGTGCCCTACAAGGGTGCCGCGTTTGCCATGACGGACTTGATGGGAAATCGTATTGACATGTATATGTCGTCGGTGCCGACGCTGCTCGGCTATATCGAAGACAAGAAGCTTCGTGCATTGGGTGTCACGTCGTCCAAGCGGGTCGGCGTGCTGCCCGACGTTCCGGCTCTGGGGGAAGAAAAAGGCTTTACCGGCTACGAGGCCGTGACGTGGTTTGGCTTGTTGGCACCACGCGGAACGCCGGAATCCATCATCACCAAGATCAATACCTCAGTAAATCAAGTGCTGGCGGACAAAGCCGTGGTTAAAAAGCTGGAGTCCGAAGGCAGTATCGTGCTGGGCGGAACGCCTGCCCAGTTCAAGCAGCGCCTGGAATCGGATACCACCCTCTGGGCCAAGATCATCAAGGATGCGGGCGTCAAGCTGAATTAGTCGTGACGTGTTCAGCCCGGCGCAGCGTTAAGGCGCCAGGGTGTAAAACGCAAGAAGGCCCAGACTTCGGTTTGGGCCTTTTTCTTTGTATCCATCGCATACAAAGAAAAAGAGAAAGGCCGGGGTGGGCATCAAGGGCTTGTGCTACGATCTTTGAAGGTTGAAAATTCTAGCCACCCCCTTTCGACAAGCCACGGAATCTGGCTTGATGTCGCCAGAAGCATATCCCTTTCGTGCTGTCGCGGCCTCTGAAGAGGGCGGGTAAAAGGGAGCTTGTGAATGCGCAAAGAAACCCGGAGGCATGGCCGCCTCATTGCAGCCCTGGTCGCGGCCGCCCTAAGCTGCAGCTTCAATGCTTTTGCCGGCAGCGGGCATATCCCATCGGACAAGGATGCATATCCGCCTGGCGTGACCGCAATCCCGGCGGTCGCCGCCCAGTGCTTTGCATGCCATGGCCCCAACGGGCAAGCGGTATACGATGACTGGCCCAGCCTGGCCGGCCAAAAGCAGGCGTATCTGCTGAAACAGCTCAAGGACTTCAAATCGGGTGCGCGCAAGCACCCGATGATGGCTCCTATCGTTGTGAACCTCAGCGACGCCGACATCAAGACCCTGGCCGCCTACATGAGCGCGCAGCCGCCCGCCCAACCCCGTTCGCAGCCCACTGATGTCGTCAAGCCGCCCGCCGCTGTCGCCTGCATGGCGTGCCACGACAATGCCGCAGTGCCCGACGCGCCTTTCCTATATGGACAAAGGCCCGTGTATCTGGCGGCGCAGATACACGCCTTCAAGACCGGCTCGCGCAACAATCCGACCATGCGGGCGATGGTCCAGGGGCTAAGCGATCAGGACATCGAAGTGCTGGCGCAGTATTTCAGTTCACTGGCCCCACTTGCGCCGGCCAAGAAATAAGAGCCCCGTTCGCCTTCGAGCGACAGTCGATATTTCATGGCGCTCATCCGGGCGGATGCCGTCAGGCGGACATGATGCATGAGGTACAAAGCATGAAAAACACCCAGTTCATACGACGTTCATTTCTCAAGCTTGCCGGCCTTGCCGCTGCGGCGGCCACCGCACCCTTCCAGATCGGCACGGCTCTGGCGAAAGCGGGCGCCGGCCAGACCTCGTCCACAGCCCGCCCCGCCGCACTGGCCGGCTTCAAGGGGGAGATCATCACGCGCGGCAACCCGGGCTATCTGGGCTGGCTCTGGTCCATGTCCTGGTATCGCATCAAACCCAAGGACACCTTTCCGGCGATGTTTGCCCGCCCCGTCGACAAGGAAGACGTTGTCCTGCTGATGGGCTACGCCAACAAGCAGGGCATACAAGTGGTGCCCCGCAGCTCGGGGCACAACATCTGCAACACCGTGCTGGTGCAGGACGCCATCACGGTGGACATGGCGCTGTTCGACACCATCGAAGACATTGACGAAGCCAACAAGACGGTGTGGGCCGGCCCCGGCGTCCTGAGCGAGCCGCTGAACAAGAAAACCTATGCCAAGGGCCTGGCCTTTCCTTCGGCGCACACAGGGTTCGTGACCATCGGCGGCTATCTGCTAGGCGGCGGCATGGGCTGGAACATGCCCGCGTGGGGCATGGGCTGCGGTTCTGTCCTGGCCGCCGAGGTCGTACTGGCCGACGGTCGGATCGTCACCGTATCCGCCAAGGAGCACGCCGATCTGTACTGGGCCATGCGCGGCGTGGGCCCGGGCTTCTTCGGGATAGTCCTGCGCTACGAGCTGCAGCTTCATCAGGCGCCCAAGATCGTGAA
The DNA here is from genome assembly GCA_049646585.1 of Burkholderiaceae bacterium. Taxonomy (GTDB): domain Bacteria; phylum Pseudomonadota; class Gammaproteobacteria; order Burkholderiales; family Burkholderiaceae_B. Next base: position 40,787 of record JBARWC010000051.1, read on the forward strand.
GAACACCTATTTCTTCACGCTGGACTCCCTGGACAAGGCAGTGCCCGAGTTTCTCAAACTGCTGCCCGCCAGCGACAATCGATCTGAAGTGCTGGGCGCCCTGGGCCGCTTCAATCCGCCCGGAACACCGCCCGATAAACAGGCATGGCACTGGGCCGTCAACATCTTTTCCTATGGCGCGACCGAAGCCGACGCGCAGGAATCCGCCAAAGTCTTCACCGAAAGCGACGTGGGCAAGCTGGCCGTCTCCAACCCCGTCAAGAACCAGCCCCTGGACTATCTGGACCTGTACAGCCAGCTTTCCACCGACTTTTACAGCGAATACCGGACCAGCGAAATCGCGCTGTTCACCGACACGCCGGACAAGGTCCTGCGGATACTGGGCAAGAAGCTGGAGGCCAAGGTACTGGACCCGCGCTCCTTCGGCTTCTCGGTGTTGGGCTGCAACCCTACCGTGCCCGAACCCTGCAGCTTCACCTACAAGGCCGACCACTACGTGTCCTGGTACCTGATAGGCACAAGCAACGAAGACGTCCGGAAGAACTACGCCTTGATGGACGAGCTATACGCAGACCTCAAGCCCTTCATCAAAGGCTATTACATCAACGAGATCGATTTCACGCATTTCCCGCATATGGCCCAGGAATGCTTCTCTGACGAGAAGTGGGCGAAACTGCAAGCCGTACACGAAAAGTACGATCCGAAAAAGCGTTTCGCTTCCTACTTGAATGCGCAGTAACGGTTTTGCGGAAATGCAGGGCCTGTCGACACCGCGATCCTGAGATATCAAGGATGAATGGTCGGAAGCTTTTTGGGGAAGTCGCGCTCGGTGTGCCAGTCCGGGCCGGGGCGGCCATCTATCATGTCCCAGTATATTTTGGGTAGAAGCGTCGTCTTGATCCACCAGTAGGTACGACGCGGCACGCGCGGATCCGCCGGAAAGCTGGGTGCGATCTTGCCGCCGTAGAGGAACTCGGCCAACATCATCTTGCCTTTCGAGGTCGTGAGCGGGCAGGAGGCGTAGCCATCATAAATTTGTACCGGCTCTTTGCCATCGATGGTGGCGATGAGGTTGGACGCGACCACCCGTGATTGAGCGCGCACCGCCGCGGCGGTTTTACTGTTGGGGGTAGAGGTGCAATCGCCCAAGCCGAAGACATTGCCATAGTTGTCGTGGCGCAGTGTGCCGGCGTTCACCGCGACCCACCCCGCCTCGTTGGCAAGCGGGCTGGTTTTTATGAAATCCGGCGCCGACTGCGGCGGTGCGACGTGGATCATGTCGAAGTCGACGGTGCTTCTTTGTTTGTCGTCGCCGACTTCAAAGGTCGCTTTTTTATTCGGACCGTCGATCGCCACCAGATTGTGCTTGTATTCCGGCTTCGCGCCGTAGCTCGCCATTACCTGGTCCAGTGCTTCGGAATAAAACGGGACGCCGAACATGGCGTTGCCGGCCGTGCAAAAATGCATATCGGCGCTGATGCCGTTACGGCGGAAGTGATCGGCCGCCAAGTAGAGGATTTTCTGCGGCGCGCCTGCGCACTTGATGGGCGTGGCCGGATACGTGAACAGGGCTTTCCCGCCTCGAAAATTGCGGATGCATTCCCAGGTGTAGGGCGCCAGTTCAAAGCTGTAGTTGCTGGTGACACCGTTCTTGCCCAGTGTTTCTTGCAGCCCTTCGATTTTGTGCCAGTCGAGTTGAATGCCGGCGGCTACGACCAGGAATTCGTAGCCGAGGGCGCTGCCATCTTCCAGCGTCACCTGATTCTGATCGGGTTCGAACGAGACAACGCGCTGTTTTATCCAATGGGCCTGGCGAGGCATGCAGTCGGCCTCGGCTCGTCGAGTGGCCTTGATGTCGTAGGCACCGCCGCCGACCAGTGTCCAGGCGGGCTGGTAATAGTGCGATTCGCTGGGTTCGACGATGGCAATGTCGAGTTCGGGCCGTTGCTTAAGCACCGCGCTGGCGACGGATAGCCCGCCCGCTCCGCCACCCACGATCACGATTTGATGTTTTGTTTGATGACCCATATCCGTCTCCGTGTTCGCCCGGCGCCTGCTTGCTTCCGAGTGCAGTGAACCTATAATTGCATTTTTCTATAGCTAATTATATTATAAGCTAATAACTAAAAAATCTATAAAAACATGCTTCCAAGGCGCGCGCGATGCTGTTTCGTCAATTTTTCGACAAGGTTTCAAGTACTTATACCTACCTGATCGCCAGTGGGGCCGGTCGCGAGGCGGTGATCATTGATCCGGTGAAAGAGCAAGTCGAGCAATACCTGATGGCCATCGAACAACTGGGATTGCGCCTGGTGAAGGCGATCGATACCCACACGCACGCGGATCACATCACGGCGCTTGGCGACTTGCGCGACCAAACCGGCTGCGTATCCATCATGGGCGAGTACACGCGGGCGGATTGCGTGTCATGCCGTGTCAGCGATGGCGAAATCCTCGATACCGACGGCATCCGATTGCAGGCCTTGTACACGCCGGGGCATACCAATGAATCGTTCAGCTTCGTGCTTGCGCCGGATACGCCCCGGGCCGTGTTCAGCGGCGACGTGCTGTTGATCCGCGGCAGCGGCCGCACGGATTTCCAGGAGGGCGATCCCGGCAAGTCCTGGGATTCCATTACTCGCGTCTTGTTTACCTTGCCTGACGAGACGACGCTGTATCCCGCGCATGACTACAAGGGTTGGACTTCTTCAAGCATCGGTGAGGAACGCCGCTTCAACCCGCGTCTCGCCGGCAAGACCCGCGAGCAATACATCGAGATCATGCAGGGCCTCAATCTGCCGAATCCGAAGATGATGGACATGGCCATCCCGGCCAATCTGGCCTGTGGGCTCGATACCCCGCGTGATAAGCAAAGCTGACGGATGGCTGCCCAGCTGCTGACGGTTTTTTGTGGAAGCCTGGTGGGATTTTCGCTGGCGCTCACGGGCGGCGGCGGCTCTACCTTGGCGATTCCATTGCTGCTGTATGTCGTGGGGCTGCAAGACATGCATCTTGCAATCGGCACCAGCGCGCTGGCGGTGTCGCTCAATGCTTACATCAATCTGATCCCGCACGCTCGCGGCGGGCATGTGCGATGGCGTGCGGGTATCATTTTCACCGTGGCAGGCATCGTTGGAGCATTCATCGGTTCTGAAATCGGCAAGATTGTCGACGGGCGGGCCTTGCAGGCGCTGTTTGCCGTGCTGATTATTTTGGTGGCATTGCTGATGGTCCGACGGTGCAGGGCAGGCTTGCACACCGACGACGGCGAACCTATCAAATACCTCGACGGACGCCTGAGCGGCGTAGGCTGCGGTGCCGGTGCAGTGGCGGGTTTTTTCGGGGTCGGCGGCGGGTTCATGGTCGTGCCGGGGCTGATGCTGGCGGCGCGCATGAATATCATCGATGCGATCGGCACCTCGCTGCTGGGCGTAGGCAGTTTTGGCTTGGCCACGGCGCTCAACTACGCGCGTTCGGGCCTCATCGACTGGGCGCTAGCAGGCGAGTTCCTGCTGGGCGGTATAGCGGGCGGCTGGATTGGCGCCGTATTGGCGCAGCGGCTTTCCGTCAAGCGTGGCGTCCTGAACTGGATTTTTTCGGGCCTGCTGATCGCCGTCGGGGTTTACATGCTGGTCAAGACCTTGCATCTGATTTAGCGGGGGGCTTGCCGGCCATGCTCGGCCTTGTAGTCTGTAGCCCTCAAGCGTCAGAATTGTTGGTTATTGGCTGGATTGACGCTTATGGGCTACAAAATTCTCTGGCCTGTGCTGTTTCTGCTGATTGGGTCAGGGTAATTCGGGTGTCTCTCTTGAGGCTATGTGTCTTGTGGGCTACATTTTAAGTATGGAAATGAATTTTTGATGCCCAGGAGATACATTGACGACATTAGCTGATGTTGCAGACCTGCTGCGTAGTGTGCGCCGCGACTCCGGATTGAGCCAGGAAGCGCTGGCCAAACGCGCTGGGGTCTCCCGTACAACCGTTGCCCGTATGGAGACGCTGGCTAAAGGCGACATGAGCGTTTCCGCATTGCTGCGGCTGCTGGAAGCCGCGGGCTACGACCTCAAACCTGTCAAGCAGGGCCACGTCCGGACTGTCGAGGACATCCTGGCCGAGCAGCGTAAGGGCTATGGGCCATGAGGCTCGATGTACATGTGCGCGGAAGAACGGTTGCCAAGCTTTACCGGGAGCGCGACGAGTATGTCCTGAGCTATCTGCCGGATGCCGAGCCTGCTGACTTCGTTTGCCTGACGATGCCGGTGCGTGAGGAATCCTGGCGCTGGCCGCGTGATTTGCATCCCTTCTTTCGTCAGAACTTGCCCGAAGGTTATCTACTGAGCATCATCCGCGAAGAATTTGGGCCACTGCTTGATGGCACGGATCTTTCGCTGCTGGCGGTGGTCGGCGGGATGGGTATTGGCCGCGTGACAGCCACACCTGAAGGCGGGACGCCTGGCGGCGGTGATATGGAGCCGTTGCAGATTGAGCCCTTACTCAAGGCAGAGAACACCACGGCGCACTTCGCCAGCCTGGTGCGTCGATATGCCTGCGCATCCATCTCTGGCATGGTGCCTAAGTTCATTGCCCCGGAAGAGGATGCGGACGAGCGTACGCTTGTGGTTGGCAAGCCAACATTACGTACCAGTCGCCACATTATCAAAGGATCGGACGACAGCACGCCTTATCTCGGGTTCAACGAGTGGTACACGATGCGGGTACTGGGGCGCCTGAATGTTGTGCCTGTGGCCAAGACACGGATGTCTGAGGACGGGCGTGTGCTGATTGTGGAACGGTTCGACGTGGATGCGCAGGGTGAGGTCACGCATGGGGTTGAGGATGCTTGTGGTTTGCTGGGGCTGCCGCCACATGAGAAATATGCAACGACGACCGAGCGTGTGCTGAATGCTACGCGTGTGTATATACCGGCCGCGGCCGTGCGGACGCAGCTGGAGCAGTTCGGCTGGCATTTGCTGACCAACTACGTCGTACGCAACGCAGATTGTCACGCCAAGAATATCGCGCTGTTTTACACCAGCTTGAAGGATGTGGCTTATACACCTGTTTACGACCTTGTTACGACGCAGGCGTATCCACGTTACGCCGCCAATCCGCCGGGACTGCCCGTTGATGGGCGCCAGTCCTGGGCGCTTGGAAAAACCTTGGAGCGATTCTTCAAGGCCAGGCTGGGCATTGCGCCGAAGCAGTATGCGGAGATGGCCGAACGTTTGTGCGAGTCAGCTGTTGAGGTCGGCAAAGAGGTAATCGAAGCTGCCAAGAATGAGCCGCGCTGGCATACCGTTGCCAAGCATATGGTGCATGCCTGGAATGAGGGGATGGGCTCGTTGCGGAGCCCGAAAGGCCTCGTTGCTTTCAGAGGTCTGGATGAGGCGATTGCTCAGGCGGGGTTTTCAGAGCCTGATAAGGTGGAACGTGGGCGAGAGGTGATCGGGCGGTCTGAGTTGTTGGGTAGGCCGCACAAGTAGTGTCCATATCCCAGTCTCCTGCAGCGGTGGAATTTGCGGATCATGCCGGACCCGGTGCCTCGCTGACTGTCACAAGAAGAACCGACGCGGGTTTCTTGCCGTGTGCGGTGATCTTGTGAGGAATGCTGGCGTTGAAATGGGCGCTGTCACCCGCGGACAAGAGTTCCTGCCGCTGCGCGATCTGCAGCTTGATGCTGCCCTTGAGCACGAAGAGGATTTCCTCTCCTTCATGATGACTCATGAGGTGGCTGTGCATAGGCTCGCTAGAGGGAGTCAGTACGAAGGCGACCATTTTTTGACCTGGCAACGCTCCTGAGATGATTCGGGGCGCTTTATCGTCGTCCTCTTTACTCACCGGCATCCGATTGATGACTACCGGGTCATCTTGCTGTGATGCGGCAAACAATTCCTCGACTTTGACGCCCAGAGCCTGGGCAATCCTCAGCGCCACGCCAATGGACGGAGAGGAAATCCCACGTTCCAGCTTAGACACATAGCTGCGTGTCAGGTCGGCTTTCTGTGCAAGGTCTTCCAAAGTCATGCCGGACTGCAGGCGCAGCAGTTTTAATTTGATTGACATCTATTTCCAACAGGACACTTGTGTCCTATAATAAATTTTTTTCTTAACTTAGATCAAGAAAATCTCAATTTCCGAGACTTCATTCCAAAGGGGACATGTTATGACACTAAGAAGACTTTTTCAGGCCATGGCAGCAATAGCCGGACTCAGTATCGCCATGGCGACGCCGCAAGTCGCGGCTGCGGACACGAGCTATCCCGATAAACCGATCAGATTGATTATCCCTTTTGGCGCGGGTGGAATCACCGATGTTGCGGGGCGGCTGATCGGTCAGTATCTGGGCGAAGCGCTGTCGCAGCAAATTGTCATCGAAAATCGACCGGGAGCAGGCGGAGCAATTGCCGCCCAGACCTTGGCGACGGCAAAGCCTGACGGCTATACCTTGCTGCTCGGAACCGTGGGTACGCAAGTGGTGAACCCCATGCTGTACAGCGAGCTGAACTACGATCCCGCTTCGTTTACCCCCGTCTCGCTCGTCAGCAATTCGCCCTATGTTCTGGCCATCAATGGTATTGAGAAAGTCAAGGATCTGCAGGGCCTGGTGCGTTACGCCAAGGCGCATCCCGGCGAGCTGAATTTCGGTTCGGCAGGCAATGGAAGCTCTCCGCATCTTGGGATGGAGCTTTTCAAGCTGGCCACTCAGACCGATATCGTGCACATCCCATTCAAGAGCGGTGCCGAGGCAGTGAATGCCGCGGTTGGTGGCCAAGTGAATATCGTCATTGACGCCTTGCCTGTTATCGCTCCGCAGGCCAAGGCAGAGCGCCTGAAAATGCTGGCGATTGCCGCCGCCGAGCGGAGCCCTGCGGCGCCCGATCTCAAGACTAGCGCTGAAGAGGGTATCGCTGGATTCCAGATCGGGTCCTGGAACGCCTTGGTTGCGCCTCCCGGAACGCCTGACTCGCAGGTGAAGGTCCTGAATAAGGCGCTGGCCGAGGCGTTTGCGCGTCCTGAACTGGTGTCGAAATTGGCCAAGATGGGTATCGAAGTTTTGCCGACAGGTGTAAAAGCCTACCAATCACATGTGGCAAGTGAAACCGAGAAATGGTCTCGCGTCATCAAAACCGCGGGTACTCGGCTTGGCTGATCTGGATTTGGAAAATGCTGATTCTCTACGATACTTTGCGCTCCGGCAACGCCTGGAAGGTCAGGCTGCTTGCCGGCCTGCTGGGTCTGCCATTGGAGCGGCGTACGCTTTCCATCGATAAGGGTGATTTGGCGCAGCAGGCATTTTTAGCGGTTGCGCCGATGGCGCATGTGCCGGTACTGAGATTGCAGGATGGGACGCATCTGGCTGAATCGATGGCAATACTTCATTACCTTGCCCGAGGTACCCCCTGGTGGCCGGAGGACCCTCTGGCCCAAGCGCAGGTGCTGAGTTGGTTGTCGTTCGAGCAGGATCGCCATATGAAGCCGCTAGCCCAGCTCAGACTGCATTTGGCGCTGCACAAGTGCGGTGATCCCCAAAGCGAACCTTTTCTCGGCTATGCCAAGGCGGCGCGGGCCGCCCTGCAAATCCTGGAGGCGCAGTTGCGGCACCAGGGCGACAGCGGGTGGGTCGCCACCCCGCACAGCCCCAGCATCGCCGACGTGGCGCTCTATCCGTACACCTGCATGGCGCCTATGGGCGGCATTGGGCTTGAGCCTTATCCCGCCATTCAGAACTGGCTGCGCCGTATCGAAGGCCTACCAGGGTATCAAGCACTTTTCCCCGGCCAAGTTGAACGCAATTTCTCAACCGAAGAACACCTCTGAGGTAACACCATCATGACTCAACCCGATACCTTTCAGCTCGACAAGTCCACCCTGGTCGAGCAGTCCACGAAAAAGATGGACATACAATTCCAGGACAGCGCTTACAGCCTGAGGCAGAAACTCGCCTTGACGTGCAGGATTCTGTTCGATAACGGGCATGACTCCGGCCTGGCGGGGCAGATCACAGCGCGGGCCGAGACGTCTGGTCAGTATTACACGCAGCGGCTAGGGTTGGGTTTCGACGAAATCACAGAAGAAAATTTGCTGCGGGTGGATGAGGACCTCAATGTCCTGGAAGGAGACGGCATTCCTAATCCCGCTAACCGCTTTCATTCATGGGTGTATCGCGCGCGGCCCGATGTCAATTGCGTGGTTCATACGCATGCGGTGCACACTGCCGCACTGTGCATGCTTGAGGAACCGCTTGTCATTTCCCACATGGACAACTGCGTGTTGTATGACGACGTGGCTTTCGTGGCAAAGTGGCCGGGCATTCCGGTGGGAAATGAAGAAGGTGAACTGATTGCCAGTGCGCTGGGCCAGAAACGGGCGCTCATGTTGTCCCATCATGGCTTGCTCATTGCGGGCTCATCGGTGGAAGAGGCCTGCGTACTGGCCATTGCTTTCGAACGTGCCGCACGCATGCAGCTTCTGGCCAGTGCTGCGGGTGAAATCAAGCCTATCGACCCCGCCTTGGGCGCTGAGGCGCATGATTGGATTCTTCGCCCTAAGCGCAATACGATCGCGTTTGAGTATTACGCTCGTCGGTCGCTGAAAAAATCACACAATGCGGATTGCCTGAAATAGGGTCCAACGCCATGCTGGGCGGTCGGAGGGTGGGTGATACTCGCCATCCCGGCCTGCTCGGAGCTGGTTGGCCTCACTCGGCCGTCTGCCGCTGGCGTTCTCGCGCCTTATGCCTGGCTCAAGGCGGGCCGCCGTAAATAAAAAAGCCCAAACTTCAAGTTTGGGCTTTTTTTAGAATTTGGAGCGGGAGACGAGACTTGCACTGGGGCACTAAGTCGTTGCTTCCCAAATACTTTCTTCGCCGAGATAGCCAGCGAACACCTTGATTGTAGCCTTATTCTCCGTCCCCGGCGGGAAAACTTGTCCACCGACTTCCAGCGGCGTCCAGCGACGCGTCTACCTCTCTGCCGCAAGCCACGGTTCATCCTTGGCGATTGATTTCCCTCTCCAATCCGGTCAGACGCTCGACAATGTGATCGAAAGTCATGGTCTCACCGTAGAACATCTGGGCATCCAGCATGGCCTGGTAGTCCTGGAGCAGCGCACGGAGCAGCGCGGCATCGGGAATTAGCCGCAGGCCACCCGCCTGGCACTGCTCGTAATGGCTGAACCCGCTGCGGTAGAAGGTCTCCTTGATGTGCAGCACATCGCGCAGTAGTGCGGTATCCGCCAGTGCCTTACTCCCCACTTCGTGATCGGCCAGACGCGCTAGGTCGTACCAATGCCGCGATAGCCGCTCCGCGCCGACGCGCAGGTCAGGACGATGGCACTCTACATGGATCAGCGTAGCTTTTTCCCAGAATGTGCGCATCGGTGACAGCACAGCCACCTGGGCACTCGGGAACACCAGGCCTGGCACGTGCGCAGCCACATCCGGCACGATCGTCACGGAGTCCTGCGGCAGCGTGGCATTGCGCCCACCGAACTCGATCAGCACGCTCGGTCGCAGATAGGCGTCTGTGTTCTCTACCGCGCTGGGGTAGTACAGCCAGAGCTTCTCTGCATCGTCGCTGACCTCGAGAGCGACCTCATGAGCGGGGAGTGCTTGCGCCAGCGCATCTCGGAGTGCTGGCACCAGCTCCTCGGTGACGTGCTCCACCAAAGCCTCTTTGAGCGCATCGGACAGTTTTTTGCGCTGGTTGTTGGAAAGGTCCACGAGATCAGGGACATCGGTCACCAGACTCCGATAGTCGATGGTGACGTCGATGTCCTCGGAGAAACGTTCGATGGCCTGATAGACCTTGGACAGCGATGTGCCGCCTTTGAAGGCCATCGGCTTGCGATTGGGTAGCGCGAACAGGGCGCCCAGTGCTTGGCACAGCCAGATGTCTTTTTCCAGAATTTCGGCGCGGCGGCCCAGCACCGGTGCCAGGCCATGCAACAGCTCGGCCTGTTCGGTCAGGGACAAATCGAAGTAGTGCTGCGTGGATTCAGGCATGGGCCAGTTCGCCTCGCTCGTAGCAGGTCAGGGCTTCCACCATCCAGGCCGGCATCGATGCCTTGGCTCTGCTCAGCGCCTCGAACTCGGCTGTAGGCAGTTTCTTCGCGATCTGCTTGAACGTGTGTGGCGTGACCTGGCTCCGCCCCAGGTACCACAGGGCCGACAGCGCCTGTCCTGCGGGCCGGCCCGCCAGCGCCAGCTTGCGCGGCGCCACGTGCTGCAGTCGGACGACCAGTTTGCCCAGCCTGATCTGATGGGAGGATCCTGTGGTCTGAAACACCACCTGTGCCGGCATCTGTGTGGACAAGCCCAGGCGCCGCGCGGCTTCCGCCCCATGGATCTCGATCGTCGCCCCTTCCGCCTCGGCCACAGTTCGTGCCACCTGCTCGGGCGCGGGCATCGATTTGATGCCGAACCGTCCGGTCTTGGGCACGAGATACAAGCCATGACCGATGCGCTCGATAATGCCCACCTTGGTCAGTCGCATCAGAGTCTGATCGATGGCCGCGCGTGAACCCAGCCCCGCAAACAATGTGGGGGTGAAGGGCTCGCCTGCGGGTTGGGAGGCGATGCGTTCACGGATGGCTTGGGATGTGCTCATGGCTGAATTGATCTTAATTGTTAGATATTTTAGTTAAAAATCTAACATCTGTCACCCGCCTCGTTCAGGGGCAATACGGGCACCTGGTTCTTGCCGAGTTCTCCGACAGCGCCGCACGGTCAACCGACCCCCCTGCAACCTTCACCATGCCAATTGAGTAACCAGCATCCGTCTTTCGATCCATACGTCCAAATGACGAGGCGTCACCCTACACCGACACAGTTGCAGACCCTGAAGTATGCGCGTATATTTTAGTAAACTAAAAATAAAATTTACTTAACATATGGAGCCAGGCGTGAAATCATCATCACTCGTGGAACTCGCACTATCCGCTCAGGGATGCACTCAAAAAGAGCTTGCCCTTCAGCTGCGGGTTTCGCCGGCACAAATTAGCAAGTGGAAGAAAGGCGAGCACATTTCATTCGAAATGAGCAAGAAATTGAGCGAACTGGCTGGCCTGGACGATCTGGATCCGGATGTCGTCTTACTTGCTGGCTCGAAAGAAGACGCTAAGAAATGGGTACAGCTTATCCGCTACCTTGCTGACCTCTCCGAAGACAGTGCGGAGACTGGCTACAACACGGCTCCGTTAATTGAAGATCTGGGTGACGACAACTGCTACCTGTTCTGGAACACTTTTCGTGTGCTCCAAGAAATGGGGATCACCATTCCTCGCCCCTTTCCCAAAGAGTTGGAGGCTTGTATAGCGGATGATGAGGACGAAGCCACCGCCTTCCTGCTCGTAAAACCCGCGCGCTTTCTCCACACCGAGCGCACGCTCAATAAACGTCAAGCCACCGCGTAGCTCGTTCTCGGCTAGATGCCCCGTGAGGGCGATGATTTCGCCGCGCTCCGGCCAGGGACGAAACAGACACGAAATTCGGAAAAAACGTTCGTCCTTGGTTTCCGCCCACAGTTCGCGCAGAATGGCTAGCCGCGTGTTGCCGCCATTGCGGATAATGTAGTGCTGCGCACCCGGTCGCCGCGTGATGGCGGGGGCCGCGTCCAGGCCACGCTCTCGGATAGAGGCCTTGATCTCCTCGTACGCGGAATTGCGCTTCATGCGCGGATCGTGGTCGTAGGGACGCAACTGATCCAGAGTAATCACCATGGGCGTATCGGCAATCGGGTCGCTCAGTGCGGAGGTAGAGAGACTGCTGCGCTCAAAACCAGCGGCCAACAACTTGGTGGCCATATCTTGGGACGTCATATCAGCCATGGCCAGCCTCCCGAAGAATGCTTACATGTATCGGACGGCATCGCCGGCCAGCGCGTCGAATCTGGGCTAGCGCATTGAGGCTCGCTCGATGGTCGCTTGCCGTCATGCTGGTGTAGATCGGCGCGTATCCCGCCTTGGTGAACTTAAGATGGCCGCCTGACGTTCGTTTGACGTGCCAACCTTCACCAATGGCAAATTCAATCAGGGAGCGCAGCCGCTTGTGGCCACGCGCTAACTCATGCGCGTCGGTCATGGCGGGTGCTCCTGGGTTTATACGCTTGCAACGGGCGACCAGACACTCGGGCCAACCGCTCTTGCCACAACGGAAAGAGTTCTATGGCAAGCGATCGCATGGTTTCAAGTGCGGCGGGCGCCACGCGGCCTGTGGGCTGACGGTACTCGATGCGATGCACGGGCTGGCCGCGTGTCGCCGCCCGAGGATAGGCTTCGATGGCGGGCACATCGGTGTCCAGTAGTTGCTGGGATTGAGCGGGGATTGTGACGAGCATAGGACCTAAGTCATAGCTTAAGGAGTCTCGAAATCTGAGTCGTTCGTGTTCCAGGCTTTTGACAGCTAGCCGAGTCGAAGTTCGGAAGTATCAAGTTCAAACTCGTCTTCAATGCCAAGCTTTTTTATTAGCGCCGGCAGTACTTGATGAATCACACGCATGCCAGTGAGCAGTTCGTTCATGTAGATGTCAGGATGAAGGCGGTTTTGGTCAAAGCCAAGGCTATGCGCTTCCGCAGTCCGACCTAACTCGTCGTGGGAATCGAAGACCAGATCCATCAGCTCGGCTCTCAAAGGGATACCAGCACGAAATGCACGCTCCTTCAGGTACGTGACCATTTTAGCGGCCTCAGACTTCACTTTGTTTTTGAAACGTGAAAAGCCAGGAATCTTGCTCTCGTCCAGGTCCAGCTTTGATGCGGCCAGACTGAGTAGTTCAGAATCAAGTTCCCAAGCTGGAGTGTCGATAAGATCAAGCTCTTCGTCATAGACCAAATCTGACACGAACGCTGCGTAAAAGCCGTACACGTTCGTGAGTGACTTAAACATGTCATAGATGAGTGAAGCGATCTCGTTGTCCCAGATGCCGCTTTAAGCCAATCCGAACTTGCTCGCCGTCTTGCCGCTGACGGTTATACGCGGCCATTTCCAGGCGCTGGAACAGACGGACTTCCGGGGGATGGAACATGCTGCCTATCTAAAAGGCCTTTTAAAACCTTTTAAAGGTAAGGGGGCTTTGGATGATTGGGCCAACCAGTGCTTCGCACTGCGCGACGACATGATCGGTCTGGCGCAGCGGCGGGTGCTGCCACAGACGAGGAGCTACCCCTTTCATCTGCTGGATGTGGAACTGGCCCAGCAGAACACTGGCGCAGGCACGACCTTTTTGCGCTGGCGCAAGCACGACCGTTCGGCGATGGGCGTGGCCCTGTGGCAGGCGTTGATGGACAGCACCGCCACGCCGGCCACGATGCTCGATGACCTGCACGCCATTGAGCAGCAGCGCATTGTGTTGAACATGCAGATCAGCCTCTTGCACACGTTGGGTCGCCAAGCTCGCGATTGCGCCAAAAAACTGGCCCAGGCCGAGGACATTTATCTGCGCCGGTTGTGTGCCGACTCTGCGACACGTCGCGATTAGCGCTAACACCACCGTCTGTGCCAGCGCAGGCACTACCCAGCATCAGGAGATTAACCTATGAGTACCCATTTTTTTGGCGAAGGCAATATCGGCACCGCACCGGAGTACCGTGAGTTTCCCAACGACAACGACGAGCCCAGCCGGCTGCTGCGCCTGAACGTGTATTTCGACAACCCTGTGCCAAAGAAGGACGGCACCTTTGAGGATCGCGGCGGCTTCTGGGCGCCCGTGGAGCTGTGGCATCGTGATGCCGAGCGCTGGGCCAGCCTGTATCAGAAAGGCATGCGTGTGTTGGTGGATGGCCGTACCGTGCGCGACGAATGGGAGGACGCCGAGGAAAACGAACGCGTCACCTTCAAGATCGAGGCGCGGCGCGTGGGCGTTTTGCCGTTTCGGGTAGAGTCGATCAAGGTCAGTGCCAAGCCAGCCAATACTGAACCGGTTTCTGAAGACGAATAGCTTACTTTGTGTGGAGCAGTGGCAGGTCAATGTCGCTGCTCCTTTTTAACGTCATGTGATGCAATTATCCCCAGGGGATAGCGCCGCTGACGTCCACCGTGTTCCACTCGCCCTCTCATCTGGACGCTTTCGTTCCAGCGATCCTCGATTCCTCTGGACCCGTTCGCGCGTCAGCGACATTGGCGCCAAAGCGTTTGTACCGTGTCCGGCTTGTTTGCTGTCCTAATCTGACGCCGCTGCCATCCTGATCTCATTCGCATTAACAATCAAATTCGGATGGAGCAACATGCGATTATTTCTGTGTGAGAAGCCCTCCCAAGGTAAGGATGTCGGCAAGGTGCTTGGGGCCATACAGCGCGACAACGGTTGCCTGAAAGGATCAGGCGTCATCGTAACCTGGTGCATTGGCCACCTGGTCGAAGCGGCACCGCCCGAGGCTTATGATGCACAACTCAAGCATTGGTCCATAGCACAGTTACCCATTATTCCCGAGCGCTGGCGTGTCGAGGTCAAACCCAAAACTGCCACGCAATTCAAAGTCGTCAAGCAGTTGCTGACACAAGCTACCGAGCTGGTGATCGCCACCGACGCGGATCGTGAGGGCGAACTGATCGCTCGCGAAATTGTTGACTTGTGTGGCTATCGAGGTCCGATTCAACGCCTGTGGTTATCGGCCTTGAACGAGGCGTCCATTCGCAAAGCATTGACCGCCCTCAAACCGTCCAGCGAAACGTTGCCCATGTACCACTCGGCCTTGGCCCGTTCTCGCGCAGACTGGCTGGTGGGCATGAATCTGAGTCGGCTGTTTACGCTGCTGGGTCGGCAAGCGGGCTACGATGGGGTGCTGTCGGTGGGTCGGGTGCAAACGCCCACGCTGAAACTTGTCGTAGACCGCGATCGGGAAATAGATCACTTCGTCTCCATCCCGTTCTGGGCCATTGAGGTGGCTTTTTCGTCAGCAGGGCAGTCTTTCACTGCGCAGTGGCAGCCGCCTGAAGCGTGCACCGACGAGTCGGGACGGTGCTTGCAGGCGGAGGTCGCGCAGCAGGCGGCAGCGCAGATGCGTGCAGCCCATGAGGGGAAGGTCGCATCCGTGGAAACCGAACGAGTGCGCGAGGGCCCACCGCTGCCCTTTGATCTGGGCACGCTGCAGGAAGTCTGTTCCAAGCAGCTGGGTCTGGATGTACAGGAAACCCTGGACATCGCGCAACGCTTGTACGAAACGCATAAGGCGACCACCTATCCGCGCTCGGATTCGGGCTACTTGCCCGAGAGCATGCTGGCCGATGCACCGACCGTCCTGGATAGCCTGCTCGTCACTGACCCCACCTTGCAGCCCGTGATGGGGCAGCTTAATCGCACACAGCGTTCACGTGCCTGGAACGACAGCAAGGTCACGGCTCACCACGGCATCATCCCCACGCTGGAGCCTGCGAATCAGTCGGCCATGAGCGAGAAGGAACTGAACGTTTATCGACTGATCCGTGCCCATTACCTGGCGCAGTTTTTACCGCATCACGAGTTTGACCGCACGATTGCGCGGCTTTCTTGCGCAGGGCATCCTCTCCAAGCCGTAGGCAAACAGATCGTCATCCCAGGATGGCGGCTGGTGCTGACCGAACCACAGTCGGAGGATGTGGATAATGAAGCCACCCCGCGCAATCAAGTCCTACCCGCACTCAGGCAAGGTCTGTCCTGTCAGGTCAGCAATGTCGATCTCAAGGCGCTCAAGACCCTGCCGCCCAGGCCCTTTACGCAAGGTGAGCTGGTCAGGGCCATGAAAAATGTCGCGAAACTCGTGTCCGACCCCCGTTTGCAGCAGAAATTGAAAGACACGGTCGGTATCGGCACCGAGGCCACGCGCGCCAACATTATTAACGGGCTGCTCACGCGCGGTTATCTGGTCAAGAAGGGTCGTGCCATCCGTGCCTCGGATGCGGCTGGCACGCTTATTGATACCGTCCCTACGGCTATCGCCGATCCTGGCACCACGGCCGTTTGGGAGCAGGCACTGGATATGATCGAAGCGGGTCAGCTTACCCATGAGGTATTTATCGCCAAGCAGTCGGCCTGGGTTTCACAAATTATTGCCCAGTACAAGGGCGCAGCGTTGTCGATCAAGGTGCCTCAAGGTCCAGCCTGCCCCCAATGCGGATCGGCCACGCGTCAACGCACCGGCAAGAATGGCCCATTCTGGTCATGTTCGCGCTATCCCGAGTGCCAAGGCACGCTGCCTGCCGAACCCGCAAACACCCAGCGCCGTGCACCACGCAAGCGCCGCAGTACCCCTAAGGCATTCTGATATGCCTCACAACCCCACGTGTTATGCACACCACTGTGGTTGCATGACATTCATCCCTTAGCCCTCTCGGGACTCCCAGCGCGCCTATCCTTCTGCGACCGTGTGCCTGCCTTGCGTCGCTGGCGACAGCGTTGAGGCAAGAAGGACATTTTTAGTTGAATCGCTCCGTGCGATTTCCCCTTTTCGATGAGGCTTGTGTCCGCCGCGAAGGGTCCCCTGATACTTTGCCATCGCTCCACATCGTGCGAGGTATCAGGAGACCCGTTGCGGTCGACAGTAATCGGTACCGGTGCCCACCGGTGAAATAACGGGCTCCCTTTGTGCGCGGATGTGCGCCAGACAATACCGGCCCCAACCACGACATGGGCCGGGTGTGAATGCTGTGACAGCGAACGGCTCTAGCGACGACCGTGATCCTGGTTCAGCCCACGGGTGGTTTCTTCCTCCCGAGCCGAAGGCCTGCGCGTCTTCGGCGTCTTTCTCCTGGCTTACTGCTACCCCCGGTGGCACCACATCGGCAAACCTTGTACGCGATATTTGTATTGTTTCACGTCGCTCAACCGCACACCGATCGCATCATCAATCGGGAAACGGATGATTACTGATTGCCAACTGACATGTATGAAGATTGGAACGAAGCTTATCGCATGTGTCGCTGACTATGTCAGCACCATGCCAGCAGCTCGGGTTCGTAGGCTGCCGTGGAGTTTTCCCATGCAACCCATCAGTCCGCCATCGCATCAAATTCGCGGACGTGCGTCCTCGTGACGTTGATGTCGACTTATCAACCGCCAGCGGGAGTTGCCATCCCGTTAAGGGCATGGTCGTCTCGCTACATCAAGGAGTTCCTCTATGTCCAAGCACGTTTCATTCGGCCATCTGGCCTTGACCTACGTCGACAGTTGTCTGCCGCTTGAGGTGCTGCACAGCGCCGGTGGTCATTACATCGGCACGCGCGACGCGCACGGGCCGGTTACTCGCGAGTCGGTGGAGTATTTCCGAAGTTCAGCCGCCGCTCAGCGCGCGCTGCAACGAGGCGGGTGGACACAGTTGCACTACTCATAACCTGCACTAAGGAAACGGCTATGAATTATCTCGTTGATCATTTTCCACAGGATGAAAGGCATTTTGCCAGCGCGCCAGATGCTTTTTTTCAAACGTGGAGGCGCGGTGTGGAAATCGCTGGACCGCAATGGTTTGGTGATGGCACGCACGACGGCCTTCAGAGCGCAGTCAGCAAATGGGATCTACGACCCAACCTGCTCCTGATCAATGACGCCCTGGGCGTACTGAGCAGCGGCCAGCGCATGTTCTTGGCGGCCATGGTCAGCTTTTACAACGCACGTGATGGGGCTGCCATGCTGCGCCGTTGCGGCTTTGAGGGGCTGTCCGACTTGGGCGGTCTCGACTCGAAACGACGCCAGGTCATTGCCGACCTGGTGCTGCACTACAACGGCTGGTGAGCCCGCAACGGTAAACCACCTCGCTTTCTCTACCCCAAGGAGGGACATGTGTCCCTTCGGGATCATGTCTCTCCATTTTTCTTTAGGAGCGACTATATGTCCCGAAATCCATCCTTTGCCGTCGTCCTTGAAGGCGGCGTCGTACAAACCACGCTCGTGCAGGACTGGCCGCAACACATGCCACTGCCGCAGTTCGCGATCGTGGACTATGACACCGAAGACGCAGCCGCCGATGAAATCACCCACTTTACTATTGGTGCCACTGCGGCAGAAGCCATTTGCAGAGGCGAGACGCCCACGGTGTACGAGTCTTTGCCCGATGCCTTGTCTCCCAGGGTTGTACTGGCGGCATTAGGCGAATCCGTTCGTGATCATGACGCCGAGTCGCCGCTGGCAATCGCTCAAGGCGTGCGTCAAAGCGTTCTGGATCTTGACGCCCAGCTCAACGCCAATGAGCAAGCGCCCACTGGCGATGATTACAACCACCTGTACGTCTTGGCTAACTGTGGCCTGATCGACGTACTCAAAGCGCTGGGCGACACCACCGATTTTGGTGACTGATTAATCCACGACGCGGCCTGATCGGTCGCTAGCCATTTTCCTCCCACCGGGCTCATTCCCCGGCAGGGGCTGGGCCTTGGCTATCCTCTGCTGGAGAAATCCCATGTCCACTATCCTAAACCCGTTCATTCGCGGTTATCAGAACCTACGCGTTATCCGAACGTTGCTTATCACCTACGAGGATGATTGTCCGCCTGTCTGGCGGCCCTTGCATGCCAGCCAGACGCATCTTATTGATGATCAGGTCGCCTTATTTCCTTGCCTGTTTGGCGAAGACTTTGCGATTGTTACCGAGGGTCAGGACGTGCCCGAAGAACTGGAAATACAATGCCAGACCGAAGGCATCGTGCGCACAGTGGTCTACGCCATCGTCGCCGACGATGTTGACGACCAGCCGGTGCACGTGGGCGACACCTACTCTGAAGCAGCCGCGCACGAGGTGGTGCGCCGCCTGACGTTCGAGACGGGCGTCTACAGCCGTGCCTGGGAAATCAGCACCGCTCACATTACCGAGCAGTCACAGCGTTATCTACGCGATTTGGCCGATCTTGCCACACCGACCGGCTTCATGTTTATCGCTTTTCGAGTGCCGTACAGTCCGGCCATTGGCGTCAAGCTGATTGCGACGCCATGGACGGATAAGAATCTGCAAGCTATCGATGGCATCACCGCCGAGCAACTGCGCGAGGAACACCTTTCCAAAAACATGCCCGAGGATTTGATGCGGGTGCTGCACCTGGCGGCCAGTGCTGATGTACGCATCCTGATTCTCGACGCGGACGCGCCGGAATTGGACGGTCTCCCAGTCTATGACATGTAAGCTCTCAAACTTGCCCCTTTACCCAGGGGCTTCTTTTTGTCTGCTTGGTTGAAAAACGGACACACACCACATCTGTTTGATGGCAGACGACATGGCGCTACGGCGCCAAGCTTGCGGTATGTTTGCTGGCGTCGCCGGCATCATCCCAGGCAGTCAAGGCCGTCAAGACTGCGGCGCACCCAAAGGTCGCTGGCTAACTTCATTTTCAGACGTCTATCGTCCATTTCATCCTCAAGGGATTTCACATCCCCTTGGGGGGTATGGAGTCCCTTATCTTTTGGAGACTCCATCATGGATCATCAAGCCATTCGTCAACAAATGCCTTCTCTAGTTGCCGGTCATGTCCCAAGCAACGCACGATCTTTCCAGTTCAATATCTTCGACGGGAAACCCAAGGAGACCATGCTGGGCTTTCACGTTGACCCGTCGCCCTTCGAGGGCAAGGTCGTCGCTATCACTGAGGAGGCCATCGTTGTCAAAACCAGTCGAACGAAGTTTGCAGTTCTGGATCGTACGCTCGTCACCGAGGTTCCCGACGAGGGCGCCAAGGTCGAAGTGATACCGTATGCACGTCGCCGTTTCGACGGTCAGCGTGCCGATACGCCTGAAGAGGCCATCGAACATACCGCAGACGGCACACCTTACACGGTGCAGCGCATGATCCTGGGTGCAGCACCGGCTAAATTGCCCGTGGTGCAACCACAGTGTCTGGAATTGCAACAGCTTATTGAACAACTCGAGCAAATGCCAGCCCCCGATGGGCATCGACGGATCGCACACATGTTGGTCGATGCCCAGGCGCGTGACTTCGAGCTTGTTGACCCCACGCCTGCGGACATAATTCGGACACCGCCCACGGTGAGCTTCACCGTTGAGACAGAGCGGTTTTCCGGTCGCGTCAGCATCATCTATATGCGAGCGGACGATACGTATTCGGTGGCGCTGCATCGCGATGATGAACAGGTCGAGCGCCGCGACGACATCTATTTCGACATGCTGGGGGAAACGCTGGCCGATATGATTGATGACGGTACCTGGCGTCGCATTCGTGTTCAGACCGTGCAAAAGCCAAGCCGCCGCAAGAAAGCGGCATCTTCTATGAATTAACCCATCTGTTTTTCTCTGCGCCCCCGACTCACCATCGGGGGCTTATTTTTTTGGTGACTTGCATTGGAGTGGCCAATACGGTCCGGTGCGATCACCCATTGTCTGTGGCGTATCAAGAGGCTTGATGCAACCCTTGGCGCATGCTTGCTGACGTTGTCAGCGACATGCCAGGCAACCCTCGGTCTTCAAGGTTGCGACGCGGCACCTACCGCGTGACCACCGCAGTTCGCATCGCATCCTCGCGCGAACGACTGTCAGCTTTAACTGATGGTGATGCAGCCGCTTTTTTCTACCCATCGCGGGGTGACGCACCTCCCGCCATGGGATTGGTGTGTCTCCGCTTATATTTCATAGGAGATTCACCATGAACCACACTTCTTCCGATACGAAGTCCTACTTTGATCTGCATACTTCTGGTATTGGTTATCTGCAGCGCGCCCGAATCGTTCCCGTTCGAGGCGGTCGGCGTGCCGAGTCATTTCTGGCATGCACCGTCGCCGCGTTGGTCGGTCCCTCCAAGGACGCGACACTGCGCTATTTTGACGTCAAAGTCTCTGGCGCCGATGCCAAGACACTGGTGCAGCGTTACGTTGGTATCGATGATCCGAAACAGCGGCCTTTGATCCGCTTTCGGATCGGCGACCTCTGGGGCGATCCTTATATTCGTCCCAGCGGCGAGCGCAAAGGTGAGCCAGCGGGAAGCCTCAAAGGCCGACTGCTCAAGGTCGAGCTGATTGATCGTGCCGAACTGGCCCAGATTGAACAGCACGAACTGACTACCCGAGGCATTGGCTATTTGAACCGTCCCAAGGAAGTGGCGCCAAAAAATGGCGATCCGTTCCTGGCGTGCTCCATTGGTGCCTTGGCCGGGCCTGTCGAGGAACCCGACTACCGCTACATCGATACTGTTGTGACGACCACTGATGCCCAGCATCTGGTGCGTCGCTGCGTCGAGGCTGTCCAGGCCGAGCGCAAAGTACTGATCGCCTTTCGTCTGAACGACATGAAGACCGATCCGTACCTTCGTACCAAGGGGGATCGTGCAGGCGAAGCCGCCTTGTCCTTGAAGTCCAACCTGATTCACATCAGTCTGATCAAGGTTGATGGCCAACAGGTTTATCCGGCTGTCGCCCAGACACCGGTATCAGAAGACGACGTACCCATCGAGAATACCGCTCAATCTGGCATTAGCGATGACGTACCGACTTCCGAACCTGCTCCAGGCGCGATACAAGGGCAACCGCTAACCGACGAGCCAGTGATGGCAACGACGTTCTGATCTGACCGACTGAGTCCCACTCGAGGGTCCGACCCTTTCTTTCCCTATGGCCCACAACCACCCTGCGTAGTTGTGGGCCAGTGCACATTGATCACTCAGGAGGTGCCACATGGCGTCCACGGCAACACATTCATCCATATCCCCCATCATTGTTGCGGGTCAGCTTACGCTGCGCACGATCCGAGGCCGTAACGGTCCGTTCACCGTCGGTCGCCTGACCACGCACCTTGGCGTGTTCGAGGTCAAAGACGCCGAACTGGAGCAATACCCCGAAGGTAAGTACGACGGGGAGTTCATCATCAAGTACATCTACCCGAGGGCCTACCCAACCGGTGGCGGGATGCGTTTCGAAATTCGCGCCTCGTTGGACGGAATGACCCTCTCGGGCCTGGATGAACTGAGCCGCGACGAAGCCAAAAGCTTCGCCGCACAGGAAGTTGATCCACTCGATGAGGAGCTTGGTACGCCGCCGATAACAACACCGGCGACTGCACCCACGTCGAAAGCAACGCCGGTTCAAGCATCGGCAGACCCCTTGATCGATACCACGCCGTTTGGTGTGGACACGCCCTCTGCAGCAGTTGCTGCTGGCGGTGGTCCTGACAGCGACGATGCCGCCTTGTTCGGTCTGCTGTGGCCGCTGGAGGATTCCATCAAACTGGATTCAACCATCGACCGACGCACCCTGCGCACGCAGATCGCCCGCTTGGGCGAACTGGGCTACGCGCTGGACTTCAAAACGCAGGAGTGGAGCCGCCAGGCCGAACTGCAACCTGCGTAATTACAGGCGCCGCATTCGCGGCGACCTTAATCAACCCGCCGGGGTGTCGTCTCCCGCGCGGGGAGGGCTCCGGTTGCTTTATGGAGGTTTCTCATCATGTCAACGATCACTGGTAGTACACCCTCACAGCCTATCGCGGACAGTCATCCTATGCTGGATGAGTCTGCGTGGCGTGCTGTCTGCGAGACGGCCGCTACACAAGCCCAAAACGGCTGCGGACTGTCTCACGACGTCTACGTGGAACGTTTCAGTTCGGCGATTGAGGATCAAGTTGGTCAATTGCCCGAGTTTCAGCACGCACGGGCTTTGCACATAGCAAAGGAATGGGACTACGTAACACCTGCCCAAAGGCAGGAAACCCAGGATTGGAATGCTAAGCACGGCTATTGCACGCACGGGATCGAGCTGGGTTATTGCCCAGCTGGCTGCGATTCGGACTACTAAGCGCTGGCACTTCACTTCATCGCCGCTTTTGCGGCTATTTCACATACCCGTCGGGGCGACCCCGATGGGGAGGTTCCCGACGATTTCAATATAGGAACTTCACCATGAGTCGGCACTACTTTGACACAGTTCACAAGGGATTTCCCATCACCGTTCTACTGGGCTGGGATCGACCGACGGATTACTACTTCTTGGTCGTTGAGAAACCGGCCGAGTTGATCGACAACACCGCGAAGGTTGAGAGTGACGACTTCTTGTATAGCAATCTGCACGAGAGCGATCCGTTCAACCATGGCCTGGACTACTACCGAGAAGTCTTACGCCATTTTCAGATTCTCGTGCCCGAGAGCATGTTCACCCAAGTCCAGCGTGACCGCGAACGCTATACCGGTAACCGTGTAGCCAAGCATCAGACCGACGGTTCGTTTACCGAACGGGAGCTCTGAGTTTCTATGTGGATCGGTCATTTGTACCGGTTCGTCTTCCCGGCGATGCGCTGCAATGGCACTCGCGTCCAGGGTGCTCAATCCGAGTAATCGGCATTCTTTTATCCCTTACGGGGCAGTCACTGCCCTTGGGGCGGTGCTATCTCCTTTCTAGAGGACACCACTATGCTCCCATCATCTAATCCAACGCCCGTGCTGTACCGCATCGACGAATGCAGCGACCTGATGGCCGATGCGTGCGTTTGCAACGAGCAAGGCGAGTTCATTTTTCTTTCCGTCTGGGCTCGTGATACCGCGATCCAGCAATTTATCGCTCGCCTGACCCTGGGCCGCGCCGAGGATGGGCTGGATCAGTTCCATCTCATCACCGACCAAGGGGGTTCCGTCCCGGTTTCGGTCGGGGCGGTCGATCGTTTGGAAAAGCGCCTCACCCGCGCTTATCGCCGCACGCTGTTCGGTTCAATGACCAATCTTTGGTTGTTCGACCGACGATGCACCCAACCTGAAAAGAGTACGGCCAGCGCCCTCGCGTTGCTGCCACGCTCAGCCACTGATCCCACCGCCCGTCTGTGGCGCCTGGTCAAGGACACATGCCCGCTGCCCCTTCTGGAGCACTGGCAAGCGCCTGTGCTGGCGCTGCTACGCGATCGCGAAATGCTCAAAGCGCTGCCAATGGCTCTTGGGCCATTACAGGGGTTTCGTCTGGAATTGGACGTTCCGGTGCTCACCGAGGCACTGGGCGATCTCATTCGTCAAGACGTACTCACTGCTTATGCGGCGCAGCCATCGGCAACGATTGATCTGCAACAGGAAACGGTGGCCTGACGCACTCACCAGCGGATGCGCTGCTCGCGCGTATCCGCATTAATTCATCCTCGCCAAATAGGAGGTTTATCCATGGCCCTCATGTTCCCCCGGCTCGCCCGGAATTTTGCCAAAAACGGCTATTACCCGACCGACGAAGCCACACTTGAACGAACCCTCAGCGCCCTTGCCCCCAGCGATGGGCCGATGTGCATTCTTGATCCTTGCGCTGGCGAAGGTGTTGCCATTGCGGAAGCTGCGCACGCCCTCGGGCGTAAGCACGTCACCGCCTACGCCGTTGAGTATGACCAGGAACGGGCAGACCATGCCCGCCGACTGGTTGATCGCTGCATCCATGGCGATCTGATGGACACGTTAATCACACGCCAGTGCTTCGGTTTGCTGTGGCTCAACCCGCCTTACGGTGATCTCGCCCGAGACGCCAACGGCAACATGGGCTACGAAGGCCGGGGCCGCGCACGGCTGGAAAAATTGTTCTATCAAAAGACACTGCCGCAGCTGCAATACGGCGGTGTCCTGGTTTTTATCATTCCGTCCTACGTCCTGGATCAGGAAATGGTGGGATGGCTGACGCGCCACTTTACCGATCTGAGCGTCTACCGTGCGGTGGATACCCAGTTCAAACAGGTCGTCGTGTTCGGGCGTCGAGTTCGCCAGCGTGAGCTGGCGGGTGATCACGTCAAATCCATCCGTGCCCGACTGCTACAGGTCGGACAAAGTGAGATCGAAGCGCAGGAGCTGCCTTCTGCGTGGACCGGATTGCCTTACAGCATCCCAGCCGCGCAGGCCGAGCCGGCGCATTTTTACCGGATCAGCATGGAGCAGGCGCAGTTTGCCGAGGAAGTGCAGCGTCTGCAGGGGCTATGGCCATCGTGCGAGACCCATCTGGGTGCCGCTCAACAATCCATGCGGCCTCCGGCACGCGGTTTATCCCACTGGCATTTGGCGTTGGCCCTGGCGGCGGGTGCCATCTCCGGTGTCGTGCAGTCCAAGACCGGCCGTACATTGGCCGTCAAGGGCGACACCTACAAGCGCAAAGCCACCGCCACCGAGTATCGCGAACGCGATGACGGCTCCGTGGCCGAGACACGCATCCTCACCGACAGGTTCGTGCCGGTTATTCACGCATGGGACTTAACCCCCGATTCAGCCACGCTGGGTCAGATTCTCACCATTCATTGATCTTAGGGCACGCCACCACCACTTTCATCCACCCACCAGGGCCATGCCGCCCGATGGGTGCCATGGCCCCGGTTTCCTATTTAAGGAGCCATCACCATGGCAACCGAAGCAGTTTTCATCACCCTGGTACCGAACATGCGCTTTTCGCCAGGCCAACTGATTTTGACGGCTGGCGTTGACGAGTTGGTTCAACAGGGCCGACTCAACCCCAGTATGTACCTACGCCGTCACCTTGGCGGCGACTGGGGAGATCTCTTCGGAGGTGATAGTCAGCTGAACGATGCCGCGCTGGCATCGGGCCAGGATCGCCTGTTCTCTTCCTATCAGGTCGCACCAGACCTGAGGCTCTGGATCATTACTGAATGGGATCGCAGCGTCACCACGCTGCTCCTGCCCAGCGAATACTGATTCCACTTATGGCGGCCTGCGGCCGCTATCTACCTTTTATCCCCCTGGGGCATGTCACTGCCCCTTGGGGGGAGGTGCGTGCCCCATTGTTATGGAGTACCACCATGAATACGCAACTTGAAGCGACGACAGTCGCAGATACCATCCACGCCGACGAGCTGGCAGATGCCGCAGACTCGGAGCTGTCGTTTAGCTTGCAGGATTTTGTTGAAGAGTTTGGAGACGAACTGCTGGACAGTCTGAATCGGGCTAATCCGCCAGTCTATAACGGTACGCCCCGGCACGAGCGACAGTTGGTACTCGCTCGTCTCAAACGTCAGCTTTTCCCTGCTCAAGCCGAAGTCGTGCATGCGGCCGCGGAGTTATTGGTTAATCAAGGCGAACGCGCTGCGATCATCAACGGTGAAATGGGAACGGGAAAGACCATTGTCGGCATCGCGCTGGCAGCAGTCCTCAACGCGGAAGGCTATCGACGCACCTTAGTTCTGAGCCCGCCGCACCTGGTCTACAAGTGGCGCCGGGAAATCCTGGAAACCGTAGTGGGTGCGAAGGTCTGGGTGCTCAATGGCCCCGATACCTTGCTCAAGCTCATCAAGCTGCGCGAGCAGTTGGGTGAGGAGCCGACGGGTCAGGAATTTTTCATTATCGGTCGGGTGCGCATGCGCATGGGTTTTCACTGGAAACCGGCATTTATGCGCAAGCGCACGCTTCACGGCGAGGTTGGCGCTTGCCCGCACTGCGGGACGGCAATCACCGACCTCGATGGCGAGCCCATCCATGCCTTGGAGTTGGAGGCTGAGGAAACCCGTCGAAAGTGCAATGTCTGCACCGAAGCACTCTGGACGTTGATGCGCCCTAGAACATTGTCCGGTAGCGATCAATCCTCTGCGGTGTTACGCGCGTTGAAGCGTATTCCAACCATCGGTGAAGCCACTGCGCAGAAACTGATGAAGATGTTCGGTGACAGCTTCCTGGCCTCGATGCTGGGTGACAACCTTCATAACTTCATCAATCTGATGGACGACCGGGGGGAGTTGGTATTTTCCGACCGGCAAGCGCAACGCATGGAGCGCGCCATGTCCAGCATGGAGTTTGGCTTTGGCGAAGGTGGCTATCAGGCCTCCGAGTATGTCAAACGCTACTTGCCGCAGGGTACGTTCGACTTGCTGATCGCTGACGAGGCGCATGAGTACAAGACGGGCGGCTCGGCGCAAGGCCAGGCGATGGGTGTGATTGCGGCAAAGGCCCGTAAGACGGTGCTGTTAACCGGCACGCTGATGGGCGGCTACGCGGACGACCTTTTTCACCTTCTATTCCGGGCATTGCCTGGACGGATGATCGAAGATGGCTACCGTCCGAGCAGCAGCGGCAGCATGAGCTCGGCCGCGATGGCCTTCATGCGGGACCATGGCGTTCTGAAAGACATATTCTCCGAGTCCGATGGGCCTGCCCACAAGACCGCCAAGGGCAGCAAGGTGACAGTCCGAACGGTCAAAGCGCCGGGTTTTGGTCCCAAGGGTGTACTGCGTTGCGTCCTACCGTACACGATATTCCTAAAACTACGCGATATGGGGGGCATACTGCCGCCGTATGTTGAGGAGTTTCGGGAAGTCGAGATGGATGCCGAACAAGGCGATACCTACGGCAGTCTGGCTGCAAACCTGACTTCAGCACTCAAAGAAGCCCTGCGCAAGCGGGATACCACGTTGTTGGGCGTTGTACTTAACGTGCTGCTGGCATGGTCCGACTGCTGCTTCAGAGCGGAAACCGTTCGTCATCCACGCACCCGTCAGGTGTTGGCTTTCACACCAGTTCAATTTAACGAACTGGAAATCATGCCCAAAGAGCGCGAGCTGATCAACATCTGCCGCGAGGAAAAAGCCGCAGGTCGAAAGACCTTGGTCTATACCGTCTACACCGGTACGCGCGACACCACATCGCGTCTGAAGATGTTGCTGGAGCAGGAGGGCTTTAAGGTAGCGGTACTGCGCGCAAGCGTGGATGCCTCACGCCGAGAAGACTGGATTGCCGAGCAACTGGATCGGGGTATCGATATCCTTATCACCAACCCTGAGCTGGTCAAGACAGGGCTGGATCTTCTGGAGTTTCCCACGATTGTGTTCATGCAGTCGGGCTATAACGTGTACACCCTGCAGCAGGCCGCGCGCCGTTCATGGCGTATCGGTCAAAAGCTGGCGGTGCGCGTGATCTACCTGGGCTATGCAGCGACATCGCAGATGACGTGCCTGTCTCTTATGGCCAAGAAGATTTTGGTTTCGCAAAGCACGTCGGGAGACGTGCCAGAATCAGGGCTGGATGTCTTGAATCAGGACGGCGACTCTATTGAAGTTGCGTTGGCAAGGCAACTGGTTGCGGCCTGATTTATTCTTTATCGGCGGCCCATTGGGGCCGCCATTATTTTTTGTACAGCTTTTTTTGCTTTTCTTCTTCCTCACGTAATTGACGATCCAACGGTGGGAAGTAAATTTCATCCGGCTTATAGGGAGGGAACCAAGCCCATTTGAGCATGAACAAGCCGGAAAGCAGTACGATTGTTAGAACTAATAATGCATAGTCTCCCAAGATTGGTAATAGACCGCTGATTATCCCAATGCTGCCTTGCCACTGATGAGCTATTAACCAGTCGGCCAATGCAGCCAGGAGCGCCGTTGCTGTCAATTCTCCATCTCGTATTCTTGATCGCCTGATAGCTTCCTTTCGCTGTCTCTCTGCTTTATATAACTGATACAGAAACTCGTCTCGTTCGGACAGAGCTAAGTCATGGAACTCGTATATGGGCACATTCCCTAGGCTGCGCCGATAGGGTGTCTCTGACCGCGTTAAGAAGTGAAAGCCGGGAACAAGGTGCCATAATGCAAAAACGAGTTGCTGCAAGAGCGTCAGGATCACGGGCATCACGATGGCAACAATGGTGCTGAAGCTGACTATCGTAAGTGCGATCCAGCCTACGTCGCTTAGAAGAGCCTTATCTTCGGGCAACCATTGCCACAATCCTCTTTCAGTGCGCATTATCATGGCCATGTCCAGAAACAAGACAAGGCAAATCAATCGCAATGCCCATTGAGCATCCCATGATCGGTCCAGTACACCAAGTCCTTTTTCCAACGTGGTTGAAGGACTGTTCGTTCGATCTGGTTCGTTTTTCCCCATTTTTTTAATATTCCTTAGATTGGTTGAAGGTAATGACCGCGAGTTGATACAGCTATTTGCACAGTGCGGTGTGAATGTTTAGCTATAGCTTATAAGAGTACATATTGGGAGTGGTTCAAAACTAAAGTGATCTAGTCGCAATTCGCTTTGTTTGCTGATTTAACGACGTGTCTGAATGAAGGTATCGGTTCATCACCACAAAGAGCCGAGCCATGCCCGCCATCCTTACCCTTCATCGTCTGACTGGTAGCAGTCTGCTGATCGTAATCGCGCTGACAAGCGGTTGTGCGAGCACTCGCGCGCCTACAGAAGTTCCCATTATTGAAGAGGTCGCCTTCGCGTCCGAACCCACGCCACCGGAGTACGTCCCGGTTGTGCGCTACGGACGCTATACGCTGGTGGAACTGGCGGCCTTTGCGGTGCAGCGCGACCTATTGTTGCAAATCGTTGATGTCAGCATGCCTGAAAATGCCCGCGCGTCGGTGGGCGACGGCCTGCGTCATGTGCTCAAACGCAGTGGTTACCGACTTGGCCAGGCCACTCCCGCGACGTCTGAATTTTATGCGCTGCCGCTGCCGGCGGCGCATTTGCGCCTGGGACCGATGACCTTACGTGATGCGCTATTGACGCTGGCTGGCCCCAACTGGGAGCTGCAGATCGACGACATGGTGCGGGAGATTCGCTTTGTTCGGCCCAACTCCGGCGACACGAAGCTGAGACCGATCAATGACGTTCCTGCCAACGAGCCGGTACAGACCTTTCCCGTCACGGTGACAGGAGTCCGGTCATGAGCGGCGCAAGAGCAAGCTCACGCGCCATAGTTAATGTAGGCTTACAGATTCTTCTCTGGGTCTGGTTGATTGTGCTCAGCATCCTGGTCGGCACTGGATATCAGACCATGGCTGGCCTGGCTGATCGGACACATGTTGACTCGGGCCTGCGGCAAGTTCAGGTACTGGAGACGCGGATCGCTGAATTGGCTGACAGCGTGCAAAGGCTCGATGCCCAGCCCGAACCCGCCACAGTCGCCGCACTGCGCGAGGCGCGACAACGCTTTGAGACACGCCTAACGCAGATGGAGCAGATGATTGCTGATCGTTCGGCGACGCAAGCGCTACAGGCATTGCGAACCGAAGTCGAGCAGTTGAAAGTCCACGCGCAACCCGCCCCGACCGTGCCGCCACCACCAAGCAAACCCGTCACGCCAGTGGTTGCGACTGCGCGGCAATCCTCGTTTCCGTTTCGTGTCGTGGGCTCGGAGATTCGGGCCGGGCAGCGTAGCGTTTCTGTGGCGCCTGTAAAGGGCGAGCTTACGGTGGATACGATTCAGGTGGTCTTACCCGGCGAGGCAGTGGGACAGTGGCGATTGCAGGCCATTGAGGCGAGCGCCGCTGTATTCCAAAACGGTAAACAGACACGCCGTCTGGTCATCCCTTAATCCGGAGCCTGACTATGAAACCACACATGATCTTTGTTTTTACCTTATTTCTAGGGTTGTCCCAGTGGGTGTGGGCACAGCCCGCTTCTGAGCACGACACCCTTATGCAGCCGTCACGCACGGCTCAAAGTCAGATCAAGCAGAGCCGGGACGAACGCCTGGCACGTGACTGGGGATTGCGCACAGAGGAATGGGCACGTTACGAGGAGTTGATGGACGGACCGTTGGGAGTTTACTCACCCAATCTCGATCCGCTCTCAGCCTTGGGCGTTGAGGCCCGTTCGGACGAAGAACGCCGCCGCTATGCCGAACTGCAGGTACAGGCGGAAGCACGCCGCGTTGAGAAGTTGCTGGCCTACCAGCGTGCCTACGACGACGCGTGGCAGCGACTACACCCCGGCTTGCAACGGGTGAACCTTCCCGATGCGATGTCTGACGGTATATCGGTGGCAGGCAGCGGACGCACGGCGGTTTTTGTGAAGGACGATTGCGCCGCTTGCGGTTTGCTCGTGCAACGTTTTCAAGCGGTAGGACGTGAGTTCGACCTTTATATGGTCGGCAGCCGCCAGGACGATGCCCGCATCCGTGAGTTGGCCAAGCGTCTGCAAATCGACCCGGTCAAGGTACGCCGCGGCACCATCACGCTAAACCATGACGGTGGGCGTTGGCTATCGCTCGGTCTGCCGGGCGACTTGCCTGCGGCTGTGCGTCAGGTGAATGGGCAATGGCAGCGGCAACCATAAGCCCCGCGCGGTACTTGCGGGCGATGCTGTTCGCGGCTGGCCTGCTTGCCAATGAAGGGCAGACTCAGGAAATCCCCCCGCCTGCCTATCAGTTGGCCGCCCAGCGGGCAGGCATTCCCTCGGTGGTGCTCTTTGCGGTGGCGTTGCAAGAAAGCGGTATCCGCCGTGACAACCGCATCATCCCTTGGCCCTGGTCATTGAATGTGGCGGGTCAGTCGTACCGTTATCCCACGCGTGGCCAGGCGTGCACCGGTCTGCTCCAGGCGTTGCGTGACGTAAGGCTCACCCGCGTGGATGTGGGTCTCGCGCAAATCAATCTGGGTTATCAGAAGCACCACTACAGCCGTCCCTGCGACCTGCTCGATCCCTACGCCAACCTGCAAATTGCCGCCGCCATCCTGCGTGAGCAGTACAGGCCGGGCGAGGACTGGCTGTTGGCGATGGGCCGCTATCACCGTCCGGCAGGCGGAGAGCCGGCGGCGCGTTACCGACGCAGCGTTTCCCGGCACCTGGAGCGTATTCAGGGGCCGATCCGCGCATCACCCGCCACCCTCCAGGAGAGTTCACCGTGAAAATGTCCATTTTGATCGTATGGGGCCTGTTCCTTTTGACCATCGTCGTCCCTTGGTCAGCCCTGCAAGCGGCAGAGCCGCTGATTGTGGTGGAAGACCGTGGCGGCAACTCGGCGTTACCGTATTACGAAGCGCTCAACTTACAACCCCGTGGCAACCGCATACCGCGTTCGCCCATTCCTATTCCTCAGATTCCTCCGTCGATGGATACCGAGGCGCAGATGCTGCCTGTGCGTAGCGCGAAACTCTCACCAGGCACTGTCACCCGTCGCGTCATTGAGGCGCCCGGCCTACAACCGTTCTTTTTAATTGGAGACGATGAGACGTCGCACGCCTGGCTGCGACGCCATGGGCCAAGTCTGCGTGATCGAGGTGCGGCTGGTCTCGTGGTCAATGTCGAAACAATGCATGGGTTGGCACGGCTACGGGCGTTGGTGCCCGGCTTGACGCTTTGGCCCGTATCGGCGGACGATCTGGCCGACCGGCTGGGGCTACGCCACTACCCCGCACTCATTACAGCCACCGGCATCGAGCAATGATGCCATGGCACAGACCCAGCCGGTTGAAGTCCTGCTGCGCCCGGCGGTGGAGCTATACACCGTGGCGGTGTGCGCCGGCGCCGCGATTCTGTGCGTGGTGGCCCCGTGGTCGCTCGCGCTGAACCCCAGTCTGGGGATTGGTAGCGCCGTAGCGTTTTCTGTCTTTGGCACAATCCGACTCCGCCAGGCGCACGCCATCTTGCATTATCGGCGCAACATCCGTCGCCTGCCACGCTATGTGATGACGAGCCGCGATGTGCCGGTCAGCCAGCAGCGGTTGTTCATTGGCAAGGGCTTTTTATGGGAGCAAAAGCACACCCATCGGCTCACGCAAACCTATCGACCTGATTTTCGCCGCTATGTCGAGCCCACTTCCGCGTATCGATTGGCGCGGCGCCTGGAAGAGCGCCTGGAGTTCGCGTCGTTCCCCTTGTCTCGTCTGGCGCAGCTTACGGCATGGGATGTACCATTCAATCCGGTGCGCCCACTGCCGCCGGTCGGTGGCTTGCCGCGCCTGCATGGCATCGAACCGCACGAGGTTGATGTCAGCTTGCCACTGGGCGAGCGCGTGGGCCATTCGTTGGTGCTGGGCACCACACGGGTGGGTAAAACGCGGCTGGCTGAACTGTTTATTACCCAGGATATTCGACGCAAAAACAGTACGGGCGAGCATGAGGTCGTGATTGTCTTTGATCCCAAAGGCGATGCCGATTTGCTCAAGCGCATGTATGTGGAGGCCAAGCGCGCCGGGCGCGACGGTGAGTTCTATGTGTTCCACCTGGGTTGGCCTGACATCTCTGCCCGTTACAACGCCGTAGGACGGTTTGGACGGATTTCCGAAGTCGCCACCCGCATCGCAGGCCAGCTCTCGGGCGAGGGTAACTCGGCGGCGTTTCGGGAGTTTGCCTGGCGCTTCGTGAACATCGTCGCGCGTGCCTTAATCGAATTGGGGCAGCGGCCGGACTATTTGCTGATCCAGCGCCACGTTGTCAATATCGACGCGCTGTTCATCGAGTATGCCCAGCACTATTTCGCCAAGACCGAGCCCAAGGCCTGGGAGGTCATCGTGCAACTCGAAGCCCGGTTAAATGACAGGAACATCCCGCGCAACATGATCGGGCGTGAAAAGCGTGTTGTCGCGCTGGAGCAATACCTGAGCCAGGTGCGCAACTACGACCCGGTGCTGGACGGGCTGCGCAGCGCCGTACGCTACGACAAGACCTATTTTGACAAGATTGTCGCGAGCCTCTTGCCCTTGCTGGAGAAACTCACCAGCGGCAAGATTGCTCAATTGCTCGCGCCGAACTACGCGGACTTGAATGACCCACGTCCCATTTTTGACTGGATGCAGATCATCCGCAAGCGGGCGGTGGTCTATGTGGGCCTGGATGCGCTCTCGGATGCCGAGGTTGCCGCAGCGGTGGGCAATTCTATGTTCTCCGACTTGGTGTCGGTGGCCGGGCACATTTACAAGTTTGGCATTGATGATGGCTTGCCTGGGGCCAATGCGAATCAGAAAGTGCCGATCAACCTGCATGCGGACGAATTCAACGAACTCATGGGCGATGAGTTCATTCCGATGATTAATAAAGGGGGCGGGGCCGGCATCCAGGTCACCGCCTATACACAGACGCTGTCTGATATCGAGGCGCGTCTTGGCAATCGCGCCAAGGCGGGGCAGGTCATTGGCAACTTCAACAACCTGTTCATGCTAAGGGTGCGAGAGATGGCAACGGCTGAACTGCTGACCAAACAGTTGCCCAAGGTCGAGGTCTACACCACGACGGTGGTGAGCGGTGCTACCGACAGCTCGGATATTCACGCTAAAACCGACTTTACCAGCAATACCCAGGACCGCATCAGCATGACCAGTGTGCCGATGATCGAACCCGCGCATATCGTCCAACTGCCCAAAGGCCAGTGCTTCGCCTTGATGCAGGGCGGTGCCCTATGGAAAGTTCGTATGCCGCTGCCAGCTCCTGATCCGGACGAAGACATGCCCTCGAATTTGCAGCAGCTTGCGCAGTACATGCGCCAGAGCTACACCGAAACCGGCCAGTGGTGGGAAAACCAGGGCATTCCTGGACTGCAGGAGCAATCCCTGCCCAATACGCTACTGGATGACGAATCTGTGGACGCGGCAAGCCGCAACGCCAACCCCGATGAGGTGGCGCCATGAGCGATGCCGCGTCCACAACTCAGCAACAGCAAAATCGCCGTCAAGGTTTGCTTGCTAGCACTATCGGCTTGCCGTTTCGGCTGTTCGGTGTGTTGATCGGATCGCTGCTGATCTCCATCGTCGTCGAATGCGTGGGCATCCACCTGTTCTGGAAGGAACAAGGCTGGCGCCATTCCCAATCCATGCTGCAGTATGAGCTGAGCCACCTATCCAGCCACTTCACGCGCAGCGTCATCGTGCGCGAGCCTGGGCGTACCGTACACCGGCTGGTGAATACCAGCTATGAGTGGGTGTTCGTCAAGACCGGCGTGGGTGACCGGATCAGCCACACTGCTGATCGTGCCCGCACGCCGAGCCAAAGCAGTACTAAAAACTTTCGTTACTACCTGAGCCAAGCCTACGTCTGGGCAGAGCGTTACCTTATTGCTGCGGCCTTCACCACGCTCACGTTCTTGGTGCGATTATTGATCCTAGTGCTGACCTTGCCGTTGATCCTGCTGGCAGCCTTTGTTGGTCTGGTCGATGGACTCGTGCGCCGCGACGTGCGCAAGTTCGGTGCGGGGCGTGAGTCCGGGTTTTTTTATCATCGCGCTAAAGCCTCGTTGATGCCGTTGGCCGTACTGCCCTGGGTGGTCTATTTGGCGTTGCCGATATCCTTGCATCCACTGTTGATCCTAGCGCCCAGTGCCACGCTATTGGGGCTAGCGGTGAATCTAACGGCGGGGAGCTTTAAGAAGTATCTGTAAGTGGCCGTAAGTGGGTTGCGCCCTATGTCTAAATCATTCTGCGTCAGGTTCGTCCATTCTATAAAAATGGCCGTTATGTCCATTGAGCCGTCCGTCTTCAATGAGCGTCATGAGCATCTCTGTCGAAAAAAGCCGATACGTCGTATTGCCGTTCGCGTCAGTGCCTATGCGAACCACATCTCGATCACCGTTTTCCGACGTTATCCCAATAGTTGAAGCCGTCATCTTGTACCTCATGATTATTTGTAAATTACTAAACTAGCATGGCTGACTAGAAACAACTAGCAAGAACAAGGCTGTTTTGCTGTCCTCCCTGCAGAGAAGTTCATGGAGCTACCCTCGATTCGACCTGATAGCTCAAACCGGACATCAGCCAGTTCCTATTGTTCGCAGCCTAATTGCGCCTTGGCGGTCACGATCACACCATTGTTGATCTGATGAAGGGATGGGGCCGATGGTGCTCTCGATTCGGTATCGTGCCGCGCATGGCGGTGTATCTCTCCTGCTTGCAGTGATTTTGGCCGCGCCCTTGACGGTGCATGCCGATGTGCCCGCTCAGCGGAACGACCTGGCAGCGGCCCTGCGCCAACTGGATGCGCTCGAACGATTCGTAGCGCGCAGTGCCGTAGCCGCGCCCATCGTGCCGGGCGATCGTTATCACTTCGACTATCCGCGCTTGCTGGCCGATCTGGCCCGTGTGCGCAACGGCATCCAGTCTTATCTCGTCCCATCGCGCGCCCAACCTCGGGACCTTACCGAGTTGGTGGGGGAGTACCGCAGCGAGCGCGCTGCCCAGCAAACTTCCCCGAGTGAGGCGCAACCATGACTCCGATTCAGATCAGCGTCTTTCAGGCCAATAGCAGCATTATGCCCGCCACCATGGCGACTGTCCTGGTTGGTGTTGTGTTCGCGGTGTTGCTGCTGTGGGGCGCCTGGGCCATTCGCACGGCCTACGTCGGCTGGGCAGAAAATCGAATTAACCAGCGTCAGTTCCTGGGCGTCGTGGTGCGTTTTCTCGCCATTTACGTCGTGCTGACATTTTTCCTCCTGTCCTGACTTAAGGATTGATCATGAAGACTCGCTTGCCATACCCCCGCCTTATTCGCCGCTTAACGCTTGCTCTGAGCGCATTCGCACTACCTGGGCTGTCGTTCGCGCAAGGGCTGCCCACGCTGGAAAACCCCTCGCGCGGTACGGGCGGCGGGATTATGGAAACCATCCGCAATTACGGCTACGACATTGTGCTGTTAGTGGCGCTTCTGGTCGTGGCCTCCATGTTTATCGGGGTGTGCTACCACGCGTATGGCACCTATGCCGAAATCCATACAGGCAGGAAGACCTGGGGCCAGTTCGGTTTGAGCGTGGCGGTCGGGGCCGTGCTGCTTGTCGTGGGCATCTGGCTGCTCACTGAAGCGACGACCGTTCTGTAAGGAAACGGCCCATGTCCGAGCATCCGCATGTCCAGGCCGATGGCACCGTGTCGTTCCTGCCGCATCGCCTTAATCGCCATCCGGTGGTGGTACGCGGTTTGACGGCGGATGAACTGTGGATTTGCTGCGCCCTGTCGGGCGCGGTGGGGCTGCTGGTGGGGACGCCGTTGTCCTGGGTTTTCTCGACCATTGCCCTGGCACCGACCTTCCTGGTCGTTGGCATTGCCTTGGGCGTGTTTGTCGGTGGCGGGGTTTTGCGCCGCCAGAAGCGCGGCCGACCCGACACCTGGTTGTATCGGCAGTTGCAATGGCGCATCACGATCTCCTACCCATGGCTGACAGGCTGGGTGCGCGGTCACGCGCTGGTCACGCGCACCGGCTATTGGACAACCCGAAGGGGCGTGCAATGAGTCGGTTTAAAAACGAAGTCGCACACCTGGAGGCACATATCAAAACTCTGCGCATCGGCGCAGTCGCGCTGCTACTGGTGGCGCTGGTCATGGGCGGCGGCTGGTGGAGCGCCCCGCGCGATCTGACCATTCACGTGCCTCCGGACCTGCGATCGGGCAGCACCCGCCAGTGGTGGGACGTGCCACCCGAGTCGGTCTATGCCTTCACCTTTTATGTGTTCCAGCAGCTTAACCGTTGGCCGACCAATGGCGAAGAGGATTACGCCCGCAACCTGCATGTCTTGTCGCCTTACCTGACTTCATCCTGTCGGGCCTTTTTGCAGGCCGATTTCGAGTACCGGCGCAGCACTGGCGAACTGCGTCAGCGCGTGCGCGGCGTCTATGAAATCCCCGGTCGTGGCTATGGCGAGAATCCCAGCACTCGCGTACGGGTGGTTTCCAGCGACGACTGGATTGTGACACTTGATCTGAGCGCGGACGAATACCACGGTTCCGAGCAGGTCAAGCGAGCGCTGGTGCGTTATCCCATCAAGGTGGCCCGGGCGGACGTTGATCCGGCACGCAATCCGTTCGGAC
Source organism: Burkholderiaceae bacterium (assembly GCA_049646585.1). Lineage (GTDB taxonomy): Bacteria > Pseudomonadota > Gammaproteobacteria > Burkholderiales > Burkholderiaceae_B. Next base: position 78,143 of record JBARWC010000051.1, read on the forward strand.
TGGTGCTGGACTGTTACGACGGTGCCCCGCAGCGTATCACCGTACCTGCCCCGCACGCCCCGCAGCGCGGTGGTCTGGGCCTGCAAGGAGAGAATCCATGACGTTCAAGCATCGAGTTCTGATTGGGGTGGGTGTTCTGGCCTGGATGGTGGCGATTCCTACCCAAGCCATTGAAATTCTGCGCTGGGAGCGCCTGCCACTGGCCGTGCCACTGGTCGTCGGCCAGGAACGTATTGTGTTTATCGACCGGAACGTGCGCGTTGGCGTGCCCGCCAGCGTGGGGGAGCGTCTACGCGTGCAAAGTGCCGGGGGGGCGGTCTACTTGCGTGCCGATGAACCGATAGAGCCGACCCGTTTGCAGTTGCAAGACGCGGACACCGGCGAATTGATTTTGCTGGATATCGCCGCACAATCCGCCAATGACGGTGAACCTGCTTTGGAGCCGGTACGGATCGTCCAAGGGGACACCACACCCCAACGTTACGGTCAGCAGGCGGCGGGCAATGATAGGGGCGAACAGACCGCCCCGGCCAGGGCCGTGCGGCGCGACACCCCAGTGCCGGTGGTGCTTACGCGCCATGCCGCACAAAACCTTTACGCGCCGCTGCGTACCGTGGAAGTCGTGCCCGGCATCATGCGTGTGAACCTGCGTGGAGACCTGAGCCTGGATACGCTGCTGCCGACCCTGCCGGTGCGCGGGTTCGCGTTGGCGTCCTGGCGACTGGAGGATCAGTGGGTGACAGCTGTCCGACTGAGCAATGCCAGCGGCGGCTGGGTGGAACTGGATCCGCGTGCGTTACAGGGCGAATTTCTTACCGCAACGTTTCAGCACCAAAGCCTGGGGCCACACGGTACGCCCGAGGATACGACGGTCGTGTACTTGGTCACCCGAGGGCACGGTCTGGCCCCATCGCTGCTGCCCGCCATCCAGCGTTTCGACCCAGCGGTACATCTGCCCCATCGCACGCAAGAAGCGCAAGGAGACGGCCATGCGCAGTAACGGACTACTCAAGTGGCTGATGATTCCGGTGGCGCTGCTAGTGCTTTTTGCGGGAATACGCCTGCTCTCCGGCGGCGATGCGACCCGTTCAGGCGCTGCGAATTCTGGCAGTCAGCTCACGCCCGAAGAAATGCAGGCGCTGGGCATTGAAGGCGATACCCCACACGACACCGTCGCGACACTCGTGGCGCAGGTTAAGCAAATGCGCACCGAGCTGCAAACGGCGCAGGCCGACAACAAGACCCAGCGTAGCGAAAACGCGCGTCTGCGCCAGCGCGAGATCGCGATTGACCAGCGTATCAACTCGGCACTGGCGTCGGAGCGCAGCACCCTGCAACGCGACCAGGCCAAGCTTGCCAGCGAACGTCAGCAGACCGAAGGGTTGTTGCAGGAGCTGCAGCGCCGTCTGGAAAACATGGGTAATGCCGATTTGCCCGTAGGGTTGGGTCTGCGCGAGGGCGATGCCGATGGTCTCGGAGCAGACGACGGTATTCGCTGGGTTGAGCCTGATGACGCCCAGCAGGCCGATGGCCGTGATCGCAGCGGTAATTTGAGTTTTCCAACGCGTTTTGGTCCTGCACAGAAAACACTGGAAACTACTGTCGGCAACGTGGCCGACGCCGGGGCCAAGGCCGCAGGGGTGAGCACCGCCAAGGCGGTGTATACGGTACCGACCAACTCCACCCTGATGGGGTCGGTGGCGATGACCGCACTCATTGGCCGTGTGCCCATCGACGGTACGGTCAACGATCCGTATCCCTTCAAGGTCGTTGTCGGCCCGGACAACCTGACGGCCAACGGCATTGACATTCCTGAGGTGGCCGGTGCGGTGTTTAGCGGGACGGCTTCGGGCGACTGGACGTTGTCTTGTGTACGCGGCCAGGTGCGTAGCATCACCTTTGTCTTTCACGACGGCACGATCCGCACCATCCCGGAAGACAGTGAGCGCAGCAACCAGCGCAACAACCAGGACGACGGCTTGGGCTGGATCAGCGATCCGTTTGGCATCCCTTGTGTGTCGGGTGCGCGCCGCAGCAACGCGCAGCAGTATCTGAGCACCCAGGCGCTCATCACCGCCGCCGGTGCGGGCGCGGCGTCACTAATTGATTCAGACGGTGGACGAATGTCCTACGTGGGTGCGGACGGGTCGATGGGCACGACAGGCATCAGCGGCAACGAAGCCATGGGTCAGATCCTGGCCGGTGGCGTGCGGGACATGTCACAGTGGGTCAATAAGCTTTACGGCCAGGCCTTCGCCGCCGTGTATGTACAGCCGGGCGCCAAGGTCGCCGTTCATCTGGAAAAACCCCTGGCCATCGACTATGAGCTCAATGGCCGCCGGGTCGATCACCGTGTAGGAGAAGCCCATGCGCTTGAACTCGATTAAGCCCCTGATGCTGATGCTGTTCGTCGGAACCCTTGTTGGCTGCGCAAGCAGTAAGGAAGAACTCTTGCCGCATGGCGACCAAACCATGCTGGATATCTGGCACCAGGAAGCGGGCGACGGTGGCAACGGCCAGGTGGCCCGCCGCCAATTGCTTGACGTGCGTCAGAGTCTTCGCAGGCCGATGACCGAAGCTGATGTGCGCGCGGCCCCGACGATACAGGCCGGCTACACCCGCACCGCTGCGAACGAAATTCGGCGTCAGTTCCAGCGGCTGCCCAATCCGGACCTCGTGATGTACGTGTTTCCGCACTTGGCGGGCACTGATCCTGTGCCAGTGCCGGGTTACAGCACCGTCTTTCCGCTGTACCAACGGGTGCAGTACGCGATGCCGGGCGAGCGGGTGGAGGACTATTGATGGCGTTCGGGTTTTCCTGGCGTAAGCGTATCGAAACACCGGTAAACGCAAGCGTCGAACCATCAGACGATTGGATGCGTCATGTGCAGGCGCTAAACGAGGCGGGACTGCCCGAGCCGGGCGCCGCAGTTCGCCACAACAGGCCCGCCACACGGGCGGATGACGAGGCGCTGTATGGCGTCGCGCCGTCTTTTGTTGAACTTTTGCCCTGGGTGGAATACCTGCCTGACAGTCGCTGCATGCTGTTGGAGGACGGCCAATCCGTGGCCGCATTCTTTGAGTTGATCCCGCTGGGCACCGAAGGTCGGGAGGCCGCATGGCTGGCTCAGGCACGCGATGCGCTGGAAAATGCCTTGCAGGACAGCTTTGATGAGTTGGACGAAAACCCTTGGGTGCTGCAACTCTACGCCCAGGACGAAACCAGTTTCGACGAGTATCTGAAGACCTTGCAGGGTTACGTGCAGCCGCGGGCGCAAGGCACGGCCTTTACCGAGTTTTACCTGCGTTTTTTTGCCCATCATCTGCGGGCGGTGGCCAAACCGGGTGGACTGTTCGAGGATACGGTGGTCACACGCCTGCCTTGGCGGGGCCAAAGCCGCCGTGTGCGTATGGTGGTTTATCGCCGCGTTACGGGACACACCGCACGGCGGGGCCAGACGCCCGCGCAGGCGCTGAACATCGTGTGCGACCGGCTGGCCGGTGGCTTGAGTAATGCGGGCATCCAGGCCTACCGCCTGGAGGCGGCGCAGATCCACGACTGGTTGCTACGCTGGTTCAATCCCCAGCCCTTGCTACTGGGGCCAACGCCCGAGGATCGCGCACGCTTTTACCACCTGACGGCCTATCCGCCAACCCAAGAGCCTGACGAGATTGAACTGGCCAGCGGTCGGGATTTCAGCCAACGGCTGTTCTTTGGCCAGCCACGCTCGGATGTGGCGCAAGGGCTGTGGTACTTCGATGGCATGGCGCACCGGGTCATGGTTACCGATCGTTTGCGCATGCCGCCGACGACCGGCCACCTGACGGGTGAAACCCGCAAGGGTGATGCGATCAATACCTTGTTTGATCAGATGCCCGAAGACACAGTGATGTGCCTGACCTTGATCGCCACGCCGCAAGACGTGCTTGAGACCCACCTGAATCATCTGGCCAAGAAGGCGGTGGGCGAAACCCTGGCGTCGGAACAAACGCTGCGCGATGTGCACGAGGCCCGGTCGCTCATTGGCAGTGCCCATAAACTCTACCGGGGTAGCCTCGTGTTTTACCTGCGTGGCCGTGACGAGGCCGAACTTGATCAGCGTGGCCTGCAATTGGCGAACGTGATGCTTAACGCGGGCTTGCAGCCGGTGCGTGAAGAAGATGAGGTGGCACCGCTCAACACCTACTTACGTTGGTTGCCCGGTCTTTACAATCCCGCGCAAGACCGCAAGCAGTGGTATACCCAACTGATGTTCGCCCAGCACGCGGCCAATCTGGCGCCGGTCTGGGGGCGCAGCATTGGTACCGGGCACCCCGGCATTACCTTCTTTAACCGAGGCGGTGGGCCGATCACCTTCGATCCGTTGAACCGGCTCGACCGCCAGATGAACGCCCACCTGTTTCTTTTCGGACCTACGGGGTCAGGTAAATCGGCCACACTGAACAACCTGCTCAACCAGGTCACGGCCATTTACCGTCCACGGCTATTCATTGTGGAAGCGGGCAATTCCTTCGGCTTATTCAGTGAATTCGCCAATAGGCTGGGGCTTTCGGTGAATCGCGTCAAACTCTCACCGGGTGCCGGCGTCAGTCTGGCGCCGTTCGCCGATGCCCGGCGCCTGATCGAAACCCCCAGCGACGTGCAGACATTGGATGCGGACGCGCTGGACGAAGAACTGCCGCCCGATGCAACCGCCGCCGAGGCAGACGAGCAGCGCGATGTGCTGGGCGAATTGGAAATCACAGCACGGTTGATGATTACGGGCGGCGAGGATAAGGAAGAGGCCCGTATGACACGCGCGGATCGCTCGTTGATTCGTCAGTGCATTCTGGATGCGGCCCGACGCTGCCACGGCGAAGAGGGCGAAGAGCGCACGGTACTGACTCGCGATGTGCGTAATGCGTTGCGTGAGCGCGGCCAGGACAGCACCTTACCCGAAATGCGCCGTGCAAGGCTGCTGGAAATGGCCGACGCCATGGACATGTTTTGCCAGGGCGCCGATGGCGAGATGTTTGACCGGCCCGGCACGCCTTGGCCTGAAGCCGACGTTACCTTGGTCGATCTGGCGACCTACGCCCGAGAAGGTTATAACGCGCAGCTTTCCATTGCCTACATTTCGCTGATCAGCACCGTGAACAACATCGCTGAGCGTGATCAGTTCCTAGGGCGCCCCATCATCAATGTCACCGACGAGGGCCATATCATTACCAAGAACCCGCTGTTGGCCCCCTACGTGGTGAAGATCACCAAGATGTGGCGCAAGCTCGGTGCCTGGTTCTGGCTGGCCACGCAAAACATTGATGATCTGCCCAAAGCGGCCGAACCCATGCTCAACATGATCGAGTGGTGGATCTGCCTGTCCATGCCGCCCGATGAGGTGGAGAAAATTGCCCGCTTCCGAGAGCTGTCACCCGCGCAGAAGGCGTTAATGCTCTCGGCCCGCAAAGAAGCTGGGAAATTCACCGAGGGCGTGATTTTGTCGAAATCGATGGAGGTGCTTTTTCGTGCCGTACCGCCCAGCCTGTATTTGGCCCTGGCTCAAACGGAACCGGAGGAGAAAGCGGAGCGTTACCAGCTCATGCAGCAGTACGGTATGAGCGAGTTGGACGCGGCGATTAAAGTGGCTGAAAAAATTGATCGGATGCGGGGAATTGAATCTCTGGCGTGGGAAACCATGCCGGATTGATTTAACAGTGCCCACATCAGACAGGGCCAAACCGGGCATTGCTAAGCATGCGTGTTTGCCATCCTGGACCAGTATTGCTCTAGAAACAGTCAGTCAACTGAGATTGGGCCAGCCTTTCTGCAGCGAGTTAGCCATTCGTTCGGCACACATACAGGAACGAGGCAGGCGGCATGCCGCATTGTTAGGCCACGTAGATAGCGCAACATGTTCGACTAACGTATTAGTACCCGATTTACATCGGGTTGGGGAACGATGATGCGACGACCGATGCCTTCCTTTCGCAACACATTGCGCCGCCTGATCTTGGCTGCGGTCGTTATGCTGCTGACGTTTCTGGTGTTGTGGCGTCCTTCCGTTCCTATTGCCTCGACGGCGCAGGATACCTACTTATCTGCAGACGATCAGGCGGCGATGTTTCATGTATCGGGACCGCCTTGGCACCATGGCTCGGCCACCGCCCGTTTTACGTTAATTCTGTATGCCGATTTGGAATGTCCCTACTGCAGGACTTACGTGCCGCCGTTGATGGCCTGGATCGAGCGCCACCCTGATATCCGCCTGCAGTGGCAACATTTGCCGCTATCCATGCACGAACCTGCGGCTTCCCAATTAGCGGCGCTGGCTGAGTGCACAGGAGAGGCAGGGGGTTCTGCGGCTTATTGGCGGACAATATCCTGGATTTATCAGCATACGCGGGGCGGTGGCCTAGGGTTACCCAATAACATCTACCACCCAGACTCCAAGGTCTTAAACACATGTCTGATAAGTGAGCGTCCATTGGCGATTGTGCGCGCGCAAGCCCAAGATGCTGTTGAAAACGGCATATCGGCCACCCCGACGCTGCAGCTGCGCGATGAACGTAGTGGTCAATCCCTATGGTTACAGGGACCGCTTCAAGGAGACGCGCTGCTGTCGGCGATGGATTTGCTCAGTACCGACGATACGTCCTTCGCAACCGAACCTTTCACGGTATTGTCCGCCGTCTCCGACGGCAACAAGCCCAGGTAGCCCGCAATCTTAAAGGCTACGGCGTGGCGTATGCCGCGTTGATTGCAAACCCCGTTCCGCATCGCATCCCTCGCGCGGATACCCACCTAATGCGAAGGTGGTGGATGCTGATTATTCGCCCATTATTCTTTTATCGTCCCCGGAGGGTTTATCCCTCTCGGGTACACACCCTCCATCTCGTCTATTGGAGGTTCTTATGTTCCCCACCCCTAGCGTCGCGGATTCCGGCGCGCAAGTAAACATGGATCTCAACCAAGAGCTGGATGATCGAATCATCCAGCAAGCCATTGCCCTCTTGGAGCAGCGCGTGTTCAACGCAGGCCCGACACTAAACGGGCCCAAGGCGGTTCGGGATTATCTGCGCTTAAAGTTGATGGCCGAACCCAACGAAGTCTTCGTTGTGGTATTTCTTGACAGTCAGCACCAGGTGTTGGCGTGTGAGCCGTTGTTCAAAGGCTCGATTCGCGAGGCTCCGGTTTACCCGCGAGTGGTTGTGCAAAGGGCGTTGGAGCTCAATGCCTCGGCTCTGATTTTGTCACATCAGCACCCCTCAGGGATAGCCGAACCCAGTATGCAAGATCGCGCCATCACCAATCAGTTGCAACACATCTTGAGGATGGTCGATATACAAATCGTGGATCATTTCATCATCGGCAAAGGGGAACCGTACTCCTTTGCCGAGTCCGGTTTGCTGTAGCCGTTCCCCCTAAGCGCGTCATCAATCGGCGTGACCCTTTTTTCGTTTTAGCGTTCAACCCTAGTGCGGACTCTCCAAGCCCGCACTGGGCGGCTTGGAACGTGCGCCTTTACCCAAGCTGGGAGTTCATTATGCACCCAAAAACTCTTCACTTTGACGGTGTTGCGTTCGTTGCAACCCCTTATCGAGTAGGCATCTACATCCGCAAGGAGGTGTTCTGGCGCCAGTTCTGCGTCACTTGCCAAGGCAATGTGGAATATCCTGAAGACGATCCCATCTATGGCAGTTGGTGGACACCGCACACGCTCGTTCTGGGACAGTGCGGCTTGATCGAGGATGCTATGGCGCTGGCCAAGGCTCGAGTGTCACACCACGACTTCGACCTCTCTGGGGCTATCGACGCATTGAGCTTTTCGCCAGAGCTGATTGTCATCCGTGACGGGGATGGACGGCTCGTGCTCGCCGGACAAGTTCGGGAAAATAGCGTGAGATGGTGCCTCCCGGCCACTTCTGATGAAGAAACCGAGCAGATTGTTAACGAGGTGGCCGAACTGCGCCGGGAAGCCTCCTACGAAGCGGGATGGGACAATTTTTCCACCGCGCAAGGCTTGCGCCTTCGCGCCCGCGTGCAGGAAGGTCGGCTGGTGGATCGCGTCTGGCGTGACCACACGCGTAAGGTCGTACCGGCTGCAACTTGATAATCCGAGTGGGAGCCTGGCGCTCCCATTTACGTTGCGCAGTCGGCGGCTTAACGCCACGAAGAACGCGTCAAACCGGGCACCGCTCATTTCCGATTGTTTATCGCTCTATGAAGCGCGATGCGTTGCACTATCAGGGTCGTGAACTACGGGTGCCGTGCCATGCTTCGTTCTCTTTCCTGCTTTTCGGTGATGCGCCTGCCGCCGGGGATAGCCTTGATTGCCGCGTTGTTTGCCTGCAGCGCTAGCGCAGCGGAAGTCTGGGTCATTACCGATCGTCAACACTCCGTCCAGGGTACGCCAAACCGGCTAATCGAGCTGGATGCGCCTGCGCACATTGAAGCCGAACTGTCGGCCGATCTTCCGAATGATCGTCGTCAAGCCGCTGAACTGGTCCAGCACCGCTTGAAGGACGGCGGCTCTGCGTTACAACAACGGCTGGCCAGCGCCTATCAAGGCGTGGCTGATGCGTGGAGTTTAGGTATCACCACCATTCCGGCGGTTGTCGTCGATCAGCGCTATGTGATCTACGGCGATACCAATCTCGATCAGGCGCTCACCCGAGTCGAGCGATACCGCAAGGAGCAGCCATGAATTTGCCTCACCTGCGATTCGGTGTCGCCATTGCACTCCTGCTTGCGGCGACATCCAGCCTCGCGCTCAACACCGCCACCATTGTGGCCTCCAGCCTGTCGCCATCCTGCCTCGAATACCGGGTCGTAGGTATCTGCTACTGGCTGTCCTGCTCAGCGAGTGGTTGCCGGATACGCACCTCCATCAAGGTGCGCCACTATGTGCCCGATGCGGTGGTGTCGAGCTATTCAAACACCGGCGCGAATCCCTGGATGGAAGTACGACCCATGAGCCTGCCCAATCCCACCGCTCAGGCCGGGGGCGACGGTACCACTAACGACGATCACGAGAACAATCTCGCCAAATTCAAGAACAGCGACGTAATCGGTCATCCTGGTGGGGACGTGTTCAACGAGTTCGTGGCGGGTTCTGGGTATTACTGTCAGGGCGCAGGCACAGCGTTTGTGCCGTACCTGCTCAGCACCTTGGACACGCTCGCTTGGCGCTACAACGTACCGGAGGCCGTGTATCCCGAAGCGCTGATCCCCGGACAGCGCGAAGTCGGATCGCGCCGTGCCATGAATCTGTGGGGTAACGTCTATCCACGTGGCGGGTTCCTGCACCAGACCGACGACTACAAGGCGGGCGCCGTGGTGGCCCAGCGTGCGGGCGACGTTGTGACGCGCCGGGGGCAACTGCATGTGTATCAGCCGCTGCTGGCCAATTCCCGGGCGGGCTACTGGCCTGCGGGCGCACTAATCGAGGGCGATGCCTCGACCGGTAAGTGGCAGGAGCTCACGCCGCGTCTGTCCAACACCTGCACCGTGTTTCCTCATAACGAATCGATGACGCAAGCTCAGCAAGGCGACTATGCCTGGGCGCTGTGGCGTCCGTATAGCTGCTGCCAGCGCCGGGGGCAGACCTTTCTGGGCAGTGTGGACTTTAACTGAGCAATCAAGGGCATAACCATGAACCGTCCTGATAGGATAAAACCGGCAAGCTTGATGCCGTATTCGTGCCGCCCAGTGGTGCTAGCCTGCGCACTGGCTCTGGTCTGTGGCCTGGCCTCGGCGCAAAGCGGGGGATTTCAAAATAGTGGCAGCGTCATCGGTGACGAAGTCATGTATTCCATCGGCGGTGGTAACGCCGTTTCGATGAGTGGGGCAGCGGGGATGCGCTCCATTGGCGTCGGAGCCGGTTGGAACAGCAACCTGATTTGTGGCGATATGTCGATCTCCACGACGATACAGAATCAATTAAACGGCATTACCAACGGGTTCCAACAGATTATGTCCTCGGTGATCCAGAGCGCGACCAGCGCGGTGGCATCGCTGCCTGCGCTGATCATTCAGCGTGCCGATCCGGGGCTGTATAACCTGTTGACCAACGGCGTGCTCCAAGCACGGTTGGATTTTGACCGATCCAAGCTCCAGTGTCGCGCCATGGCCGAAAAAATGGCTGACATGGCGGGAGGTCAGATGGGCTGGAACCAGTTGGCCGAGGGCATGGCGCTGCGCGAAGCCGTCGCCAGCAGCGATGCAGTCTCGGCGATCGAACAGGCCGAAACGAGTCGAGGCAACGATGGCGTGCCGTGGGTCGGTGGCGGTAATGCCGGGGGTTCAGGCCAATCCCCGATCAAGGTCGTAGGCGATGTGACGCGTGCCGGGTACAACCTGGTCAATGGCCGCAGCGTGTCTGATACGTCCGCCATCGCCCAGACCAGTTGTGCGAGCCTGTCCTGCCAGACCTGGTCGTCGCCCGAGGCGGCGGTCCAGTGGGCGACTCGCGTGCTGGGAGAGCAAGAACAGCGCACGTGCGAATCCTGCACCAAGACCCAGACCGTACCCGGTGTGGGGCTAACGCCCTTGATCCAGGAGGAATACGACGCGAAGCTGCAGGTCCTGCAAGAGTTGGTCACAGGCGCTCGAAACACCACGTTTGAAAACCTGCACGAAGCAGGCAGTGCCTCGCTGCCCATCACCCGAGGCGTGATCGAGGCGCTGCGCGACGAACCCGACCAGGACATTCTGGCCCGCCGTCTGGCCTCGGAAGTGGCGCTGGCGTCCGTGTTGGAAAAAGCGCTACTGCTGCAACGCACGCTGCTCACCGGCAAGAAAGAGCCCAATGTCGCCGCCAACGACATGGCCGTGGATGCAGTCAACCAGGAAAGTGACACGCTGGATCGGGAGATTCAGAACCTCAAAACCGAACTGGAGCTGCGCCGCGAACTGGCGAATAACTCGCCCATGGCGATCATCCAACGCCACAGCACACGGGCGTCTGGGTCGCGGGGCATTTACCAGGGCGACCCAGTGCCTGACCGCTTGCAGCAATTGCAGCGATCCGCACCCGGCGGTACCCCATGAAGACCGTGGGGCGCAAAGAACGCTGGTTTTTGAATCGGCGTACCGCCAGGGCGCTGCTTTGGACGATTCTGTTGCTGGCCGTGGCGGTGGGGGCCAATGTTGCAGGCATTTATCTCCTAGGCAGTATTGCGGGCTGGGAACGATGGCTGGCAGAAGCGTCGGGTTTTTTCCTGCTGTGGCGTCTGTGCCTGTATGGCGCAACCATCTATGGCTGGGTATGGATGCGCCGACGGCTGCTTGCCAGGCAATCCGATGCCCAAACCCGACGCCGATTGCTTCGCACCGAGATTGCAGGTGGTCTGGCCCTGATCACACTGGAGTGCACACTGCTGGTGCAGGGCACATAGCGGGAGCGCTGAACCATGACGCTGTTCACGACCGATTACCTGGAGTATTACCTGACGCTGGTGGGCTGGATCGTGCATAACGGCATCTGGTCGGTGCTGGTGGCCAGTGGCGTGTTTGCCATCCCGTTCATAGCCATTATCCTGCAGGAATGGCTCAAGGCGCGCGGCGAAGGTGCGGACGAAGGTAATAAGGGTCTGCTGTCGGCGGCGCGTATTGAAACCCGCGTGTGGGTGGCGGTGGTCGTGGTGCTGTTTGCCGGCATCCCGTTCATCGATGTGGATCTGAGCCGCGTACGCTTTGACGATGCGCGGTCGCGCCAATGCGGGGTCAGTGTAGCTCAGCCCTCCGATACCGGGTGGAGCCAGTCGTTTACGACTTTGAACGACCAAAGTGCCAAGGTGCCGGTGTGGTGGGCGTTTATGCACGCACTCTCGCGTGGCGTGACCAGCGCCTCGGTGGCTGCCATTCCCTGCGGCACCGAACTGCGGCAAATGCGCATGGAGATCGATGCCACGCGCATCGACGATCTGGTGCTGGCCCAGGAGGTATCGGACTTTTCGTATGACTGTTACGGCCCGGCCCGCGCCAAGCTGTTCATGACTCGTCCCGAGCTGGATGACGCGCAGAGGCATGACGTCACATGGATCGGCTCGCGGTATTTCGTGGACTCGGCGGGCTACTACGACAGTTACCGTTCCAGCACCCCGCGTGACGCCTGGCCGTATGACAGTACTCGTGATGCGGGCCTGGCCCAGGTACCCAGCGGTGGCGGCTATCCGACGTGCCGGCAGTGGTGGAGCGACGGCAATCAAGGCTTGCGGGCGCGTTTGTTGGACCAGGTCGATGCGAACCTACGCAATCGCGTGGCGGGATGGGCAGGCTTTCTGAGTCGCACCGAAGTGGATGACTCGGTCATTCGCGCGATTGCGGCGCCGCGACAGCAAAAGCTTAACCAGGGAGCCGTCTATACCGACTACGGCGGGCAGATCGATAAGACAACAGCAAACATCGTGACCCGCGCCGCTGGCGACTTGGGCCTCACGATTGGTTCGATCGGTTTTTTCCCGGCCATGGACGTAGTACGCCAGGCGCTGCCCATGGTGTTGTCGTTTCTGAAGATGGCGCTTGTGATCTGCATTCCGCTGGTGCTCATCATCAGCACCTACGAACTCAAGGCCGTGATTACGGTCAGCGTGGTGCAGTTCGCCTTGTTCTTTGTGGACTTCTGGTTTCAGCTGGCACGCTGGATCGACAGCTCGATCCTGGATGCACTTTATGGCAGCGGTTGGGGATGGAATCGGCCGGTCACCAATTTTGATCCGCTGATGGGGTTGAACAACAGCTTTGGCGATATGTTGCTGAACTTCGTGATGGCGACGATGTTTCTAGTACTGCCTGCGTTCTGGATTACTGCGCTAACGTGGGCAGGAGTTAGGGCTGGAAACGCGCTTCAAGGCTTAGCCGACGGTACGCGCGGTGCAGGAGAGGCAGGTCGCGGAGGTTCAAGCGTGCTGATGAGCGCCGCCAAGAAAAGCTAACGAAGCACCAGTTCAATCGTCTTCAAAGCGTGGGTCTGGATCATCGTTGTACGAAGCTGGATGATAAAAAATGCTTTTCCGATGATCATTTTCTTCTGCTTTACGCCCTAAGAAGTCATCTTCATTCTGCTCAGTCGAGTGCCCTCCAACCCAGACTGCGGCTACTACGAATGCCAGCAGCAGCGCCAGCCAAAACGCGGTATAGAGTAGGCCCACCAGCACGGCCAGTTTGACGATCCACAGCAGCACGCTAGCAACAGGAGCAGGCAGACCTTGAGTCATCAGCCAGTCAGACGCCCGCCGTTCACCACGAACATAGCCACGCCCTCTACGGCCAAGCCAGCGGCCAAAACGTTCTGCTTTACTGATGTGGGTTGTCGTGTTCATGGTTATTGCCTGCTGTTTGTCGAGACGGCTATTCCAATTTACTCCAGTTCTTTCGACTTGTGGCCTTCAATGCGTTCCAGTCGTCGGGCGGATTACCGCGTCCAAGCATTTTTTCAAAGACCGCATAGGGGTCTGATTTGCTGCCTGCTGATCGCAAGGTCTGCTCGTCATTCACCCATGCAAACACAATCACCTTGGCCCTCGAGTCATATCGAAAAAAAAGCCGAAACCGCCGCCCGATCTTAGCCCGTCGCCAATGACGATAGGCTGGCCCAAGCGTGTTGCCCTGGCGATACTCATTCCGGCTGGGATCGCTGGGCACCACGTTCAGTATCAAGTGGCTCAAAGCATTGAGCAGCTTGACGTTGGCATTGGACTCAAAGCCCTGCCGGTCATTCTGCTCGGCACGCCGAGCGGCAGTATTCAGTTTCTGCAACTGTTCCACGACACAATCATGAAACAGCAATGTCCATCCATGCCGCTGCATCAGAGCGCCACGTCGCCTTCGATTTCTTCATCCAGTCGTACGTCTGCGCCATTGACACGTTCTAACATCGACTGGGCCAGCTCTTCGGGTAGCGAACTTAAATTCCTGCCAGCTTGGACATCTGCTGCCAGTAACTCGAGGAACGCACCGATGGCCGGGTCTTCGTGTTCGGACTCAGCGCGGCTAACCGTGATCTGTCCGCGTTCATTCAAATTAAATGCCACTTTGCCACCGGCATCGACGCCCAGCGCCTGGCGGATGGGTTTCGGCAGTGTGATCTGGCCTTTTGATGTAATCGTGGCAAGTTCGCGAATAATAGGCATGGCAAGTTCTCCCTGAACAACCATATTTCAATGTAAGGTTTTTTCCTTACCATGTCAATGCTGTGATGGGATCAGGTACGCAAACCTACTGAGGGCCTTGGTAATTGGAACGCACCAGTCCCGCATTGATACTGGCGCAACAAGACCGGATTGTCCTATACCTAAAGGGCTCAAAGGCTAAAGGGTCAGGAAGAGGCAAGGGAATGGAGCCAAGGGGAAAGGCCCTATCTGAAAAGGCTAAAAGGCTAAAAGGCGCTCCTGCCAACCCATCACCAGAGGTTCTGCGATGCTCTCGTTGTTCCAGCGCAAACGGGTACTGTCCGCTATCGATGTGACCGCCAACCGGACAATCGCACTTCCCAAAGGGCTGACGCGGCCAGAGTCGGCCGCGTCATTGTTGGCGACCCCTCGGCGCCGGCGTCTGCTGGAACACATCTGGCAACGCACCTCACTCTCGCGTCAGCAGTTCGCATTGCTGTACCGCGCACCGTTGGAACGTTATGCCGAGCTGGTGCAGCTATTTCCCGCTTCGGAAAGCCATCACCACGCCTATCCTGGCGGCATGCTCGATCACGGCCTGGAAATCGTTGCCTATGCCCTGAAACTGCGCCAGTCCCATCTGTTGCCTGCAGGCACAACCCCCGAAGACCAGGCGGCCCAGGCGGAAGCCTGGACAGCGGCCACGGCCTACGCCGCACTGCTGCACGACATCGGCAAGATCGCGGTGGATCTGCACGTGGAGCATGACGACGGCAGCACCTGGCATCCCTGGCACGGCCCGCTGATCAGGCCATACCGCTTTCGCTACCGGGAAGACCGGGAGTACCGGCTGCACAGCGCCGCCACCGGACTGCTCTACACACGGGTGCTTGATAGCGATATCCTGGACTGGCTCCACGGTTTCCCGTTGCTCTGGTCTGCATTGCTTTATGTGCTGGCCGGGCAGTATGAGCATGCCGGGGTGCTGGGCGAGCTGGTTATTCAAGCGGATCGCGCCTCAGTGGCCCAAGCATTGGGCGGTGATCCCGCACGCGCCATGGCCGCGCCTAGACATGCACTGCAGCGCAAACTGCTGGAAGGTCTTCGCTATTTGCTAAAAGAAGAACTGAAATTGAACCAGTCCCAGGCCTCCGATGGCTGGCTGACCGACGATGCGCTGTGGCTGGTCAGTAAAACCGTCTCGGACAAATTGCGTGCGCACTTGCTGTCGCAAGGGATTGATGGCATTCCGGCGAACAACACCGCCGTCTTTAATGTGTTGCAGGATCATGGCGTGCTGCAGCCGACCGCCGAAGGCAAGGCGATCTGGAAGGCAACCGTCACGAGCGAGAACGGATGGTCAAATACCTTCACGTTCTTACGCGTGGCGCCCGCACTGATCTGGGAGCCTGGTGAACGGCCCGAGCCTTTCTTGGGTACCGTGGTGATTGATACCACGCTCACTGGCGAGGCGGTAGACCGTACGGTGGAGGAATCGGTGCCCGTAGCGAGTCCACTGCCATTGGATCAGGAATCTTCACCAGCAGCCAGCGACACTACAGCTCCATCAATCTCGACAATGTCGCCCGTACCGCCTCAGGATACGGGCAATAGGTCGGATGTGATAGAAGATCTGCTGACGATGATCGGTATGGAGCCACCTTCTGCGGCGGCCGGTGGTGAGAACGCCTTGTCCATCACAGTGCCCGAGCCATCCGCGTCGAAAATGGTTATCCCAACTACGGAGTTAATGCCAGCGTCCACTACCAGCTCGCCAGCCCCAACGGTACAACCGTCTGGCGAGCACTTCATGGAGTGGCTGAAGGAGAGCATCCAATCGCGCAAACTTATTATCAATGATGCGAGGGCGCTGGTGCATACAGTGAGCGACACCGCCTACCTGGTCAGCCCGGGTGTGTTCCAGCGTTACGCGCAGGAACACCCTCAGGTCGGTGTATTGGCAAAGCAAGAGGAGCAGCAAGATTGGCAATGGATACAAAAGCGCTTTGAAAAACTACAACTGCATCGCAAGCAGAATAGTGGGTTGAACATCTGGGCCTGCGAGGTAACAGGAGCGCGCAAGTCGCGGCGCCTGCATGGTTATCTGCTGGCGCAGCCCCAACATATATTTGTTGAATTGCCACCCAACAATCCTTACTTGGAAGTCATTAATAGATAATCGCAATTTATCATTGCTGAAGACGCAGGAGGGTATGCGTTTAGTAAGTTGCTTGCCGTTGCCGGGTCCTGCCGCTGTCTTGCTGATCAACGACGCCTTCTGAGGCCACTTCCTCAAAAATCCATTGTCGAAAAGCCTGTAGTTTCTGCTCAATGATACGTTCAGCGCGATATACCACGTAGTATCCTAAAGCCGAGGCAAACTTGACCTCAGGAAGAAGCCGGACCAGTCTACCGGATGCAATGTCATCATGAGCCATAACGCTGCGTGCCAGTGCCACGCCTTGTCCATCGATTGCGGCTTGAAGCACGGCTGCGGAATTATTAATACGTAAACCCCTCTCAGACGCGAAATTCGGTACGCCGGCACGTTCGAACCAGGCCTCCCACGATGCAAAGCCGATATGGCGATCCACTGACAGATCGTGAATTAAGGTGTGGTGTGTAATATCGAGTGCGCTTCGAAATTGGCATCCTTCCCTTAAGAGCAAAGGTGAGCAGACAGGATAAATCTGCTCATCCATCAACTTTTCAGTAACTAGCCCCGGCCACGAGCCAGCCCCGTAACGCACACCGATGTCAATGTCCTGGGCAACGAAGTCCAGTGTCTTTAGACTTGTCTCCAGTCGAACGTCCAGGCCGGGCCAGGCCGTCTGGAATCGATCAATGCGCGGCAGAAGCCATTTTGCTGCGAATGCAGGACTGACCGTCACAATCAGTACTCCCGAACCTGATTCTTGCTGCAACCGTTGGAGTCCGAGATTTAACCTGTCAAACCCAGCACGGAGATCCGGTAGCGCCTGCTGCGCGCGATCGGTGGCGACAAGCCGCGATCGGCCTCCGGCACTTCGATGAAACAATCGGTAGCCGAGCCAATCTTCAAGGCTGCGTACGAGCTGCCCGACTGCGGCAGGCGTCACATTCAGCTCTGTCGCAGCTGCAGAGAAGCTATGGTGTCTTGCGCTGGCTTCGAAAGCACGCAAGGCATTTAAATAGGCAGGACGTTTCATACGATAAAGTTTTTCTTTCAGTAGAAAGAAGATTAACTCAGTTGCTGTTGTCGCGAAACCTTTCGATAATCATCTTTGGAAAAGATCGCCTAATTGCGCGAAGAATGGCCTTTTAATCAGTCCATATCTATGCACACACTGGGGATGAACAAAAAGTTTTTATTCTTATGGAGATTGCTATGACGAAAAATTCAAAGCTGGCTATTACCGCTGCTATGGCATTGATTTTGAGTTTCGCAATCATGGTCCTGCTTCACAACTATGGATCGCAGTCCTCTTCTATGCTGCAGTTCGTTGCCAACGGCAGGCACCCTATGGCCGCCATGTGGCATGAGATGGGATGGATGATGGCGCTTGGACCAATAGCGATGTTTCTGTTTTTCGGGGGTATCCTGACTTTCATCGTTCTGTTTATCCAGTTTCTCTTCAAAGAACAAAGGAATTGATAGAGGCGATTGCCGCGAACCTTTTCGTGGGCTGGCTTAACTATGCGATAAGCATACAGGAGGGGTTTGGCGGCAGAGGCATAGGGATGGGGAACCATTGCAAGTCGAGGAAATACCGTTTATGAAATTTACACGCCGCTCTTTCTTGATTGGAGCTGCCCTGGCGGGAGGTTCGCTCTCAGCTGCTACGGCGTTATGGCGATCAGCATCGGCCGCTGAGTCGAGCGACTTACAGATTCCCGAATTGATCGATGCTCGCAGGCAGGGGCAGTCACTTGTGCTGACAGCACAGGTTGGCCAAACCTCCTTTTTCCCGGAGCGAGAAAGCACAACCCTGGGGTTCAATGGGAGCTACCTTGGTCCGACACTGCGTGTTCATCGCGGCGACGACGTCGAGATCACTGTCACCAACTCGCTTGGCGAAGACACGAGTGTCCACTGGCATGGTTTGCTTGTTCCTGGGGAGCTTGACGGCGGTCCCCATCAGATCATACGGCCGACGGCTACATGGCGACCGGTGCTCCCCATCCGTCAACCGGCTGCGACACTTTGGTATCACTCGCACATTCATGGCCACACGGCAGAGCAAGTGTATGCTGGGCTGGCAGGCCTTCTGATCGTCACCGATGATGATGAAAAGGCACTCGGGCTACCGTCAGAGTACGGTGTCAACGACCTGCCTTTGATATTGCAGGACCGCCAGTTCCAAGACGGTTCGCTCGTCCTTCCTCAAGGGATGATGTCGATGATGCATGGGCGACGAGGCGACACCTTAGTGGTCAACGGAACCGTCAATCCGGTGGCCAGGGTGCCTCGCGGACTGGTTCGTCTGCGTCTGGTGAACGGTGCCAATGCCAGGAACTTCGATCTTGCGTTTGCCGATGATCGATCCTTTCACTGGATCGCTTCAGAAGGGGGCTTACTTGAAAGACCAGTCGAGCGGCGCTCTTTGACCCTTGCACCGGGCGAACGGGCTGAAATTCTCGTCGATTTTTCGGATGGTCGGCCCGTCACGCTGGAAACAGGGCCGGATAGCAGTCTCCCGATGATGATGGGAATGATGGCGCGCGCCTCTAACCAAGTGGGTGCCGGGCGGGATCTTCTCGTCAGGTTCGAGCCCCACGGTGCGGATATGCCCGTCACCAGGGTGCCCGAGAAGCTCGTGACTCTTGAGCGTCTGAATGTGTCGACGGCTGTTCGACGACGGCGCTTTGTAATGACTATGGGCATGGGAGGCATGATGATGGGCCGTGGCACCGGCATGTTAGGCATCAATGGCCACTCATTCGACATGGGTCGAATTGATGAGAATGTCAGACTTGGAGATACAGAAATTTGGGAGGTCACTGGAGAAATGATGGCGCATCCGTTCCACATCCATGGTGTCCACTTTGAGGTCCTGAGTCGAAATGGCTCAGCCCCGGGTATTCAAGATCAAGGTCTTAGGGACACGGTCGTGGTTCAGGAACCCGTCGAGCTTCTTGTGCAGTTTTCACAACCCGCGGTGACAGCGCCCTTTATGTACCACTGCCATATTCTTGAGCATGAAGACGGCGGGATGATGGGCCAGTTCGCTGTCCGTTGATACTTTCCACCTAGTGGATTCCTACACAGACGGGATTCCGAAGGTGCGACCTAATTCAGGGTTAACAACGTAATAGGAATAGATTATGCATCGAAATGATCCTTTGATTTCTGCCGCGCTGCCGCGTCGGGGCTTCCTCTCTAACTTGGGCGCGACCATGGCGGGCGTGCTCACTATCGGTGTGGCTACCAGGACCACTACAGCGTCCGCCAAGAGCGGACCTGCTCAAGTGAGTAACGCGCTTTCTCAGGACGCTTGGCTGGATGGACTGAATGGGCAGCACGGCCAGATCTTCGAGGCGCCCGCGCTCCACGGTGGGGCAGCGTTGAAGCAAGCGCGGAACTTCCTGGATGTATACCGGGACGTCTACGGCTTGGAGAGCAGCGAGATCGACGTGGCCATTGCCGCCCACGGCAGTGCTCTCTCTTTATTTTTCCAGGACCGAGTATGGGAAAAGTTCGGCCTGGGAGAGCGCTTTGATGTAAAAGACCCTCGCACCGGCACGGCAGCGCGCCGCAACGTCTTCGCTTCCCGCGAGGAGGGCGGTGTAGTGCCTGTGGACGCCTCGGTCGAGGCGTTGCAGGAACGCGGCGTGATATTCCTGCTCTGCAACAATTCCTTAAACGGTCTGGCCGGCAAGCTGGCGCAGTCAGGGTTCGGCACCCAGGAGGCGGTCCGGGCCGATATTATCGCCGCACTGCTTCCGGGGGCAAAGGTGGTGCCGGCGGCGGTGGTGGCGCTAAGTCGTGCGCAGGAAAAGGGTCTCTCTTATGTCTACTCCGGCGGCTGAGCCAATGTTCAACGGGTGAGATGATGGAACATCGGTTCCACATCCATGATGTCCACTTTGAGGTCCTGCGTTAAGTTTTGCCGAACGGTAAACCTCGATGGTCATGATCCGAAGGTCACGACCACGTTTGAGCATAGCTAAGTTAAAGGAAAAATCACGATGGCCGAGATAATCGAAATTGCTCTGCAAGCATCCGTTATAGGTATCGGCGCCACGGTGATCCTTGATCTATGGATTGCAGCCGGCTCGAGGTTTCTTGGCATTTCAGGCCCCAATTGGGCCATGGTAGGGCGTTGGGTGGGGCATATGCAATCGGGGTGCTTCACACATGAAAGTATTGGCGCGGCGTCTCCCATTCGTGGAGAGCTTGCGCTTGGTTGGATAGTGCATTACGTCACCGGAATCGCGTATGGCCTGATTCTCGTCGCGCTATGGGGTGATGGGTGGCTGAGGCAACCCACAATGCTTCCTCCCATGCTCTTGCTGTGGGCATTTTTGGTTGCGCCATATTTTGTGATGATGCCAGGCATGGGACAAGGCATTCTGGCATCGAAGGCTTTGAAACCTAACCTTGAACGTCTAAAAAGCGTGATTGGGCATTCCGTATTCGGTGTTGGAATGTACCTGACGGCACTCTTAATCAAAGGCATCGTTGCATAGAATTGCGACGAGCGTGTTTGTCGCTGCCCCTTTGTGCGGCTGCGGTTCCATCATCTTGGCGTATCTCAGCAGTCAACCGACGGGAAGCTAATTTCGAACGCGGTTGCTTGAACGGTGGAATGGGCATGGATCGTGCCGTTATGAGCCTCAGCGATGGATTTCGCTATCGCTAAACCGAGACCCGCTCCTTCTCCGCTGCGTTGGCGTGAGGCGTCAGTTCGATAGAACCGCTCAAAAATTCGGTTTATGTGTTCGGCGGGAATCATTGGCCCCGGATTCTCGATGCGTACTGTTGCTGCTTTCGCCACTAATTCGAGTGTAACGTTGACGCTATTTCCCGGTGGTGTATAACGAATCGCGTTAGACAATACGTTGCTCAACGCCCTGCGGATCATCAGCCTGTCCCCAAAGATACAAATTTGCTGGCCGGTGATTTTCAACGTGACATTGCGCTCTTCGGCCCAGGCACCAAGATAGTCAAAGAGAATACGTATTTCGGCCTCGAGATCGATTTTGACAAGCTCAGGTTTGAGCAAGTTATTGTCCGCCTGTGCCAAGAACAGCATATCGCTGACCATTTTGGCCATGCGCTCGTACTCTTCTAAGTTGGAGTACAGGATCTCCCGGTACTGTTCGACGGTGCGGGACTGAGAAAGAGCGACTTCGGTTTGGGTTTTCAGGTTCGTGATGGGGGTTCGAAGCTCATGCGCAATGTCGCCCGAAAAATCAGAGAGGCGACGAAAGACGTCCTCAAGCCGCTCAAGCATTCCGTTAAAGGACATCGCGAGCTCGACCAGCTCGGTAGGCACGGCGTGTGCTTCGAGTCGTATATGCAACTGATCAGATCCGATTTTTCGGATTTCGCGGCCGATGCGCCGTATCGGCGCATGTCCTTGATGCACGGCGACCCAAGTGGCCAAAATCGCAATGAGACAGGCCACAACCGTGATGATTCGAAGGTAGTCCCGAAAGCTTTCCAGATAATGCAGATGGAAATTGATGCCCGTGGCGACTGCAAGGGTTAAGATGCGCGGCGCAGGGAAACTGTCGTTTCCGGTTCGTAGTACAGCTCCCCGAAATGTCTCGTCATGGTCTTGCCATATGCCAACCGTGTCGATAGTGATCTTCTCCACGGGTTGAGCGATTTGAGCGAACCTGTCCAAATTTGACCCTGGCGTAGCATAAATCTGGACACCGGAATCCGAGGAAATACGATATTGAGCGTTATGGTGGCCGGACACGGCATTGGCGAGCCGCTGGTTCAATTCAGCGAGTGTTATATCAGGCGGCAGCGTGGCAAGCGTATGTTTTAAGGCCTGAACGACGCCATTCAGTTCATCGACATCTTGCTGGATAAAGTGGTTATTGATTGACCGTTCTACGATCCAGCCGAATGTGAGTAGGACGACTGTTATGACCGCCCCAATAGAAACGGTAAGCCGTACAGCTAGGGATGCCGGCCGTCTTTTCATTTCTTATTCCGGAAGCGTCACGTCGAGCATGTAACCCATGCCGCGAATCGTGTGGATAAGCTTAGGATCAAAGTCGTCATCGATTTTGGCGCGTAGGCGTCGGATAGCGACATCAATGACATTGGTGTCGCTATCAAAGTTCATGTCCCAAACCTGGGAAGCGATCAACGAGCGTGGCAGCACTTCGCCCTGCCGGCGTACCAAGAGCTCCAACAAGGCAAACTCTTTGTTCGTAAGATTAATACGTACGTTTTGGCGCTGAGCTCGGCGGCGCGGAATATCGAGAACGAGATCGGCGATCTGTAGCTGATCCTGAAACGCAGGAGCGGCGCCCCGCCTTAATAACGTACGAACGCGCGCTAGAAGCTCTGAAAAAGCGAACGGTTTTACCAAGTAATCGTCTGCGCCCAGCTCTAGCCCTTTGACCCGATCTTCCACGCTATCCCGGGCAGTCAGAAAAAGTACCGGCGTTGACGATTTCGCACCACGTAGCGCCTGGACGATACGCCAACCGTCCACATCGGGCAGCATGACATCCAAGATAATCAAATCGTAAGAACCAGTCAGGGCCAAATGATGCCCGTCTAAGCCAGTGCGTACGAGATCCACAACGAAGCCGGATTCAACTAGCCCTTGGCGTACATAATCACCGGTTTTTGTCTCGTCTTCGACCAACAGCAATTTCATGGTTTCGATCCTGTAAGTCCATCGGCTATCACGACAAAAGAAGAGTGTTCTGCCGTCCATAGTTCGACTTTAGTGCGATGTCGCTGACGGAAACATGACGTGAGCATTACAAAATTGTAATGCTGCGGCAGAAGCCGTCATGCGCAGAGCTGAGTTGGAACGGAAATGCCAGCATTTATAGGCAAATTGCTGGCGGTACGGTATCCAACTTGCTGCATGAGAGAAGTGGCACCGCATGATGGTGGCCACATGATGATCACACCTCAATTTTTTTGGAGATCGATATGCCTCATGAAAAGTTTCAATCATGCATAGACGCTTGTTATGCCTGCGCTGCGGAGTGCGAACACTGCGCCGTTTCATGCCTGGGAGAACAGGACGTTAAAAGCATGGCCCGCTGCATAAAACTGGACATGGATTGTGCACAAATTTGCCGCATGGCGGCCAGTTATATGGCTAGGGGAAGTGAATTCGCCCAAGCCCTTTGCAGTTTGTGCGCGGATGTTTGCCAAGCTTGCGCAGATGAATGCGCCAAACACCAAATGGATCACTGCCAGCGCTGCGCCGAGGCTTGCCGCAAATGTGCTGAAGAGTGCAGGCGGATGGCGTAGAAGGCCTGAAGGGCCGCGTGCGCAGAACCGTTGCCCTAGAGACGGTGCGCTAACTGAAGTACTTATTGGGCGCAGTACTTGACGCATGATCAAGGCTGCGCGCCCCATTACTGATCTTGGTGTTGAGCGACCAAGGCAGTGTAGGGGGGAGATATACAGTCACCTCTTCCCAGAGCGCGCGTCGTGGAGGTACGACTTCGGCGTTCGTGCGTAAATCTGGATTCTGCCTTGAGGCTTTGTACCAATACTTCGTTGTGCTCCTCTTTAGTACATCGACTAACGATTCATCCTTGTATGACAAAACCAAGCCAGGCAGCCGGCCCCAAGAAAACAGAGCACTGTTAGCGCCATAGCCAGACCGGAATCGGCTACTACTGGCGCGACCAGCCCTGAGACCAACGTCATGACCATGGTTTGAATAAAACCTTGCAAGGATGCCGCCATCCCACGTGCTGAGGGGAATAGGTCGAGCGTCAGCAATGTAAGGGTTGGGGTCGCAAACGACATGCCAACGGTATAAAGTGCCACGGGCAAAATGACCCAGGGTAGAACGGGTGGCAGAAAGCCGTTGTACACCACGTTGAGCACCGTGGCACCCGCCATCATTAGGCAGCCATAGCTGACCGTCTTCAGTGGTGTGAATCGTTTCGCGAGTTTCCCTGACAAGTAAGCGCCGAAGATTATGCCGGACGTTGCAGGAATGAACAGCCATCCGAATTCCGCCTTACTTAATCCGAGATACTGAACAACGAAAATAGGCGCTGCAGAAACATACAAGAAAAAGCCTATGAAATTACAACTTAAGGCTAGGGTCAATAACCAGAACGGCCTGCTTCTTAGCACAGTGCTGTAGCTACGCAGCAACGACGCTGGCCTCATCGATGTCCGTTGCTCTCGCGGAAGGGTCTCCGGCAGAGAAAAGTAACTGGCCACCAGTTGCAACCCACTGAAAATGGCCATAAAAATGAATACCGATTGCCAGGGAAACCAGTTCTGTAGCCATCCCCCAAAAACTGGAGCAATGGCAGGAGCCAAGCCGAATATCATGCTCACCTGCGCGAGCAGTCTTTGAGCTGCAGGCCCCTCGAGCCGATCTCGAATGACTACACGCCCTACGATGCTGCCCGCACCCACTGAGAGCCCCTGAAATGTACGGAAAACGATCAACAGACCAAGAGAGCTGGCCAGCGCCCCGCCAATGGACGCTACGAAGTAAACGGCTAGTCCGGCCAGAATGACGGGACGGCGCCCAACTGCGTCGGATAGTGGTCCATGCAGAAGCATCATGACCCCAAAGGCAGCAAGATAAGCGCTGAGCGTCTGTTGAAGTTCGAGCTGCGTTGCTCCGAGGCTCACCATTAGCATCGGAAAAAAAGGCATGTAGGTGGAAATGGAAAACGGGCCCAGCATCGTATAGCTGCCAAGCAGCCAGGCCAACCACTTCACCGTCGGTTCATTCCGCGCTGCACTGTCTATAGAAGGTGTCATATTCGATTTCCGATGTATTTTTCAAAGATTGCAGACAGAGCGACCTTTTGCTACGGCCTTTTCTAAAGTCTCGGCCGGCGAAAGCAATATCGAAGTGGCGATCGCCTCGCGAGCCACCATTGCGGCCATTGACATTAGACGGCTATCGGCGATGTTCAGTGTCTCTCAGTGAACGAGCTACCTGGAGGTAAGCGCACTCCACTCGTTCATCGCCTCCTGGCCGATCAGCCATTGTCTCGAGCGCACGCAATAAATGCTCGGCAACCAAAAGATCTCCTTCGTCACAAGCGCGCTTGAAGGCATCCAGGATGTCATCGCCCAAACTCGTGTAGTTTTTTTCCATAGCATTCCTAGTTCCTCAAGCAGAAGTACAGTGGTCCGGGAAGCGTGGTCTGCCTCACTTGGTTCTCATCTCGTTAATCAACTGCAGGGTAAACGTTCCCACAGTGACAATGTCAACGAGATGCGGTAGTTTTTCCACTTCGTTGTAAACGCAGACCCTCCGCGCACGTGAGTCGGCGCCCCAAGAGGCCGGGCGAGTGTTTTGTACATGTGGCAACAAATCTTTTACTTCAGAAGCTCCTTTTTCGGACATGACAAAGATGTAATGCCGATGCAATCTATTTGACAGCAGTGGAAAGGTACAGTGGGCTCGTCGCCATACCTGTCCATGGACCGCTGGCGAATTGACCACAAGGAGACTCTGCGATGAAATGCGATATGAAAATGATGGTGAAGACTGGTCTTGGGCTGGCCGTGCTGGTCGCTGCGGCCTACGCGACGGTGCCTACGGCGCGTGAATGGATAGCAGCTGTAAGCCCTTTCTTATTCTTCTTGATTTGCCCGTTGATGATGCTTTTCATGATGAAAGGTATGCAGTCGTGCCACGTCGACCACGGAGCAAAGAAAGACGAGTCCATGCAAGGGCCGATGCCCAAAACGGCTAGCACAGGTGATAACCAACGTTCAGTAGGTAGCGAAAAAGCGCTTTGACAGGCCGTCACGCCATGAGAACCAAACTCACACGAATAGTTGTCCTAGCGCTGGCCGCAATTGGGTTGCTCGCGGTTTTGGCTTTCGTTTTCATGGGCATTATGATGTTCTGGATGATGGGCAATTGAAGGGAAATTTAACTCCCAATATCGCTCGCCCCGTCAAGCTTGATCACGACGGACCAGATCCGTCTGCAACCAAGCATACAAGATGAGCTCGCCACGGAACTGTTGTAATAAACGAGCCAAGCACATAAGATCAGGCACAGCTACTCCGCCGCGCCCGCTTTGCCAGCTTCTTACATGGTGAGGTGTTCGTACAGAATGGCCGCGCCGACACCCATCAGCGCGAGTCCGCCGAGAACTTCCGCCCATTTGCCAGCCACTTTGCCAATCAAGCGGCCGACCATGACGCCGAGCGTCACCATCAGAAGCGTCGCTAACCCTATGGCCACCGCCGTTACGAGAATGTTGTTGTCGACAAAGGCAAGACTGACGCCCACGGCCATAGCGTCAACACTGATGGCGAATCCCGTAGCCGCAAGCAACCAAAATGAGTGGCGTATCGCGGGAGCGGCCTCGGGCTCATCAGCTCGAAGCCCGCTGCGTATCATCCATGCGCCCAAAACCAAAAGCAAGCCGAAAGCGATCCAATGGTCCCAGTCGGCGACGAACTCCGCCGCGATGGAACCCAGCGCCCAGCCGATCAACGGCGTGATGGCTTCGATCACACCAAAAATAACACCGGTTCGCAGCGCTTCTGAAATGCGAGGATTGCGAAGGGCAGTACCTTTGCCCACGGCGGCAGCAAACGCATCCGTCGACATTGCCAACGCCAGAATCATCGTAGAGAAAAAATTCATGCGAGAGTAGTTCCAGCCGAGCGACACATGGATTTCCCCGTACGGCTCGGCAGCGCACGAAAAAATCTATGGTCTCGCCATGCCTTTCGGCCGCTTGCGCCATGGCTCAAGAGCCAAGAATGTTGACGCAACCCTTTCAACCGAAGTTGAAAGCAGGCTACTCCCCAGAGAGGTACCGAGAGTGTATCACTTGGCCCACACAGTAAATCGAAGGCGCGGATGCCAAGGTCAAATCGTCCGGATTTCCTAAGCAGTCGACTTTTCGTCCTGTTTTCTATCCTCGATTAAGAAAGTTTGGCAATAGATCCAGAGCCATCTTCCTTCATTACAGAAAAGTAATGCGGGCGTCACGTGTGTGACAGCCGCGTCTGCTTAAAGTCACGTATTGACGCTTTGTCGCTTAGAACATGAGTTGGCAGGCGACGCTCTGAACTAAAGACACATTACAGGATTCTTTCGCGTGAAACGCCCAACTACGCTAGCCGTTCCCCTCCCGGCCATACCCCGCCGCCGCTTTGTGCAAGGTCTAGCAGCTGGCGGTGTGCTGCTGGGCCTATCGCCTTTCGTCCGCGCCGCTGGAATGCAATCGAACGGAACGACTACCGGTTCCGCGCCTGTGCTAAGCGGGACCGAATTCAATCTGGAAATCGGTGAATCACCTGTGAGTTTCACTGGTAATCCTCGTATGGCGACGACGGTCAATGGCTCGCTTCCCGCTCCGACATTGCGCTGGCGCGAAGGTGATACGGTCACCATACGCGTCAAGAATCGCCTCAAGGAAACCACCTCCATCCATTGGCACGGCATCATCCTGCCGTTTCAAATGGACGGCGTGCCGGGCATCAGCTTTGCCGGAATCCCGCCGGGCGAAACGTTCACGTATCGGTTCAAAGTGCAGCAAAGCGGCACGTACTGGTATCACTCGCACTCCGGGATGCAGGAGGCCACGGGTGTCTATGGGGCGCTAATTATCGACCCGGCTCAAGCCGATCCTATACGCGCGGATCGGGAGTACGTCGTTCAACTGTCTGACTGGACCGACGAGGACCCGATGCGGGTCCTGGCCAAGCTTAAGATGCAGGGCGACTACTACAACTACAACCAGCCCACGGCCGTCGATTTCTTTCAGGATGCCTCCCAGATGGGCCTGAAAGCGGCTATCGACAAGCGCAAAATGTGGAACGAGATGCGCATGAGCCCCACGGATTTGGCCGATCTGTCTGCGAACGTGCTGACCTACCTGATGAATGGTACGACGCCAGCGGGCAACTGGACCGGGCTATTTCGACCTGGAGAGCGGGTGCGGCTGCGCTTTATCAACGGAGCGGCTAATACCTTCTACGATGTACGCATCCCGGGGCTTCAGTTGACCGTCGTTCAAGCCGACGGGGTCAATGTAGAGCCCGTTACTGTGGACGAGTTCCGATTCGGGCCCGGGGAAACCTACGATGTATTGGTACAACCGAAGGACGACGCTTACACCGTTTATGCGCAAGCAATGGACCGCACGGGATATGCGCGCGGTACGCTAGCCACGCATGCTGGTCTCGAAGCGCCAGTACCGGCGCTTGACCCCGTGGAATGGTTGACCATGGCGGACATGATGGGCGCTATGGGCGGGGGCATGGCAGGAATGAGTCATGGCGCAGCTAGCCAATCCTCCATGGGAGGCATGAGCCATGGCGGTATGGCCGGAATGAACCACGGCAATATGGCGGGGATGAACCACGGCAGCATGCAAGGGATGAATCACGCAGGCATGGCTGGCATGGACCACAGCGCGATGTCTGCAGCGGGCGCCAGCACCCAGGTACGCCACGCCAGGACCGAGTATGGGCCTAGCATCGATATGCGGGTCGATATGCCGCGCACCAACCTGGACGATCCCGGCATCGGTCTGCGCAACAACGGACGGCGCGTGCTCACGCTCTCGGACTTGCACACCGCCGGCGGTGCGATGGATCCGCGCGGGGCGGAACGCGAAATCGAACTCCATCTGACGGGCAATATGGAGCGCTATACCTGGTCGTTCGATGGTGTGGAATTCGGAAAGTCAACCCCAGTTCATTTCCGTTATGGCGAACGGGTCAGAGTCATCTTGCACAACGACACCATGATGACGCACCCTATGCATCTGCACGGGATGTGGAGTGAGCTCGAAGCGCCCGATGGACAATTCCAAGCCAGGCGCCACACGATACCCGTGCAGCCGGCTCAACGTATCAGCTTTCTTGTGACTGCCGATGCGCTCGGACGCTGGGCGTGGCATTGCCATCTGATGCTCCATATGGATGCAGGGATGTTTCGCGAAGTGGTGGTGGCATGAAGACAATGGAAGACACGTTAGGCATCCTGGTCATGAACAATCAATTGAAGAAGAGGTTTCTTGTGGCGACCATCGCTACAGTGGGAGTGATGCCCGTGCTTGCCTATGGGCAGACGCATACAGGCCATGCCGGTCACACCTCGGAACCGCCAAAGGCCAGTGCACCGGCGACGGCTTCAGGCATGAACCATGGCTCTATGAACATGTCCGATAAGGATCATGGCTCCATGGCTATGCCAGGTATGGATCACGGTTCGATGGACATGTCCGGTATGGATCATGGTGCGGGGAAAATCCCAGCACAGAGCCATGGCGCCATGAAGATGCCCATGAAGCAGCCTGAAGCGAGCAAAGATGCTTTCGCCATGCCGGGGATGATGCACGGCCAGTCGAGTTCTAATGCGCCGGCCTCTGCCCACGACATGAGCGCGATGGATCCCGGCAGTGGCGAAATGGATCACGGCGATATGCAGATGCAAGGGGGCTCCGCGCCGCCTGATGCCCGCGATCCGGATGCTTACTCGGGTGGCTACGTCCGCAATGCCGGCAAGTATGCTTTGCCCCCGTCAGACGCACTGATCATGTCGGACATGCATAACTTCGGTTCGGTGAACGTTGATCGATTGGAGTACGTTAGAGCGCGAGGCGAGGAATGGACGGCCTATGAAGGGGAGGCCTGGTATGGCAGCACCTATAACCGTGTGGTGATCAAGGCTGAAGGCGAAGTGGCAAGCGGCAAGCTGCAAGAGTCCGAGACCCAACTGCTGTGGCGCCATGCGGTTTCAACTTTCTGGGATACAGAGCTGGGCTTTCGGTTCGATCACGGCCAAGGCGCGCCGAACCGGGAATGGTTGGCACTTGGCGTTAAAGGGCTTGCGCCTTACTGGTTTGAAGTCGATGCCACCGCCTATGTCGGCCCGAGCGGCCGCACCGCTCTGGGGCTGAAGGCGGAATACGACATCTTGCTGACCCAGAAGCTCTATCTTCAACCGAGCGTAGAAGTGAACTTCTATGGCAAGGACGATGAACGCCGGGGCATTGGCAGCGGCTTGACAGACGGCACAGCAGGCCTACGCCTCAAGTACGAAGTCACGCGTCAGTTTGTTCCCTACGTGGGCGTGGAGTGGTCCAGCAAATTCGGGAAAACGGCGGATCATGCGCGCGCAGAGGGCGAGTCCAAGCAAGAAACCCGTTTCGTAGCCGGTTTGAGCTTTCGCTTTTGATGTTATCTGTTCCTATGGGCGGCTTGAAACGGCTGCCTGCCTAAACAAACTCTAAGAGAGTATTCGAATGAAAAAGGCCCTTTCCATTTTGGCTTTGAGCGTAGTGCCGACCCTCGCATTAGCCGCGGGCAACCATGCTGGGGGACATGGCGCACCGGCGCATGGCATGCCTGGGCACGACATGTCTACCATGTCGAAACCTTCGCCGACTGGTCAGCCCGGCGATCCGGCCAAAGTTACTCGTACGATTGAACTGACGATGGACGATACCATGCGGTTTACGCCTGGTGATATCCAGGTCCGCGCAGGCGAGACTGTTCGTTTCTTTATCAAGAACACGGGGAAAATTTCTCATGAGATGGTGATCGGCTCCATCGCCGATCTGAAGGCCCATGCGGCCGAAATGCAAAAAATGCCGGGCATGAAGCATGCCGAACCGAATATGATTACATTGGCCCCAGGCAAGATCGGTGGCCTGGTGTGGCGGTTTGACCAGGCGGGCACCGTCGACTTCGCCTGCCTGATTCCGGGCCATATGGAGGCCGGGATGGTCGGCAAGGTAAAAGTCAGCTGAGTTGATACATATAAATGTTGCGGAAAAAATTGATCTTCGGGGTAGTCGGCATCGTCATCGTCGGTGCCGCGGCTATCTTTTACAGCACGATGAGGCCATCCGGACCGGCATTCATCGACCCTGCGGATCAGACTCTTGTGATGCAGGGCAAGGCCATCTACGCGAACAATTGCGCAGCGTGCCACGGTGAGGCCCTACAAGGCCAGCCGAACTGGCGTGATCGCATGCCCAATGGCAGGCTGCCCGCACCGCCGCACGACAAGACGGGCCATACCTGGCACCATCCCGACGCGATGCTGGTCGACATGGTGAAAAACGGCCTGGTTCCAGGAAAGACCGCGCCTCGGGGCTATGTGAGCGACATGCCCGCGTATCGGGACATCCTAAGTGACCAAGAGATCATTGCAGTACTGGCTTATATCAAGAGCAACTGGCCGCCCAAGGTCCTGGAGGCGCAAAAAGAAGTTACCTTGCAACGACAGAACTAAACTGTCCAAGCGTTGTCTTTATCTATAGTATG
The DNA here is from genome assembly GCA_049646585.1 of Burkholderiaceae bacterium. GTDB lineage: Bacteria > Pseudomonadota > Gammaproteobacteria > Burkholderiales > Burkholderiaceae_B. The sequence goes on from JBARWC010000051.1 coordinate 109,659, forward strand.
AATTATTCAAGATTTACATTTTCGCTGGAGCAGGGTTCATGAAATTATGGCTAGCGGCGGCTGCCTTGGCTTCCGCATCATCCTTTGCACAGGCTGCGGGCACGGCCATCACGGTCTATCAGGATCCTAACTGCGGTTGTTGCACCGGGTGGGTCGAACATATGCGGGATTCGGGCTTTAACGTTACAGCCATCAAAACGGCCGACATGGCTTCAGTCAAGCAAAAACTCGGTGTGCCGTCGAAACTCAGTTCATGTCATACGGGCGTAGTAGAAGCTACAGGCCAAATCATAGAGGGACATGTGCCGGCCAATGCCGTCAACAAGTTGCTAGCTGACTCGTCGGTGAAGGGCGTGTCGGCGCCTGGCATGCCCCTGAATGCGCCAGGCATGGGCGAACTGGACGGCAATCTTGTTACTGTGGACTTTAACGGTAAACCGTTTTCCAAGGACTAAAATCTAAAGGCAAGCAACGGTATAGCCAACTACGCCATGCCAAATACGCCGTGATTAGTATGCCTCCGCTATTCTGACGTTGGAAAACATCTCCACTCGCTATACATGCATCTTTTTTGCATCATAAGTTCAAGCTGGTTTGTGAAAACTCAATTTTCTGAATTTAGGAGATACAAATGAATATGAAAGTATTGTTGATTGCACCCATTACGGCGCTCTTATTGGGTGTGGGCGGCGCAAGCATAGCAGCGACTTCCAGCAGCGACGGCGCTACAGGCATGAACGGTGGATCAGGCATGATGCAGAATGGTGCCGCAGCCCAGATGGGCGATATGAAGCCAGGCAAGATGAACGATCACGGCATGATGCGCGGCGGCATGATGGGGATGATGGGCACCTGTCCTATGATGGGCCCGGCTGGCGGCGCCAATAGCAAAGTGATGATGCAGATGCATGGCGAGATGATGCGTGCCATGGGCGACATCATGATCAAATATGCCGACAAGCTTGAAGTACCATCCTCGCCTCAATAGCGAGGCTTAGGCGCTACCCGAAGACCCGTCAGAAGGCTATTTCGATGGCTTTGGGTGCGCTGCAAGCCACTCATCAAACTTCGCGATTTCTTTTTTCTGGGCTGCGATGATTTCTTTGGCCATCTGTTTCATTTCAGGATCTTGACCTTTTTCAGCTCTAGCTCGGCCATGTCTGCAGCCCCCTGGTGGTGAACCCGCATCACGGCGGCAAAGTCATAATCAATATCACCCGAGGGTTTCATGGCATCCATGCTTTTGCGAATTTCCATCATAGAGCCCCGCATATCCATGGACATGCCGCTCTTGGCGACTTCCGAATTCATGGCGGGCTGATCCGGTTCAGTCGTTGACGTTTGAGCGCGAAAATGAGATGGCTGCCATGCTGGCTCCCAGCAACAATGGCAACAGGCGGCACAACGCGAGCGTGCTCGCACGGCCTGCAATGTTGGTTTGAATGTGCATGATTATTTCCCAGTAAGGTAGCCGAAATTGACGGTATGCTACTCGCCAGCATGGGCCATGCCGTCGAACGGCTCCTCCCGGACTTCACCATGGTGACAGTCGTTCCATCGCCAGCTTGAATTAAACGTTGAATCGGGCGCAAACGGTCAGGCTTAGACTCAGCATAGTGGGCCTTATGGATTTCATACAGACTTTCGCAGTCTAAGGGCGTTGAAAACGACCGAGGCTGAGCTCAGGCTCATCGCCAATGCGGCGAACATGGGCGAAAGTAATAGGCCCACAAAGGGGTACAAGACTCCGGCAGCTAATGGCACGCCCAGGGCGTTGTAAACGAATGCGAAACCCAGATTCTGCTTCATATTAGCGATTGTTGCGTCCGACAGGTGGCGAGCAATGGAGATCCCGCGCAAGTCTCCTTTGACTAGGGTGACCTGCGCGCTGTTCATCGCCACGTCGGTTCCAGTGCCCATCGCAATGCCGACATCCGCTTTGGCCAGCGCAGGAGCGTCATTAATCCCGTCACCGGCCATCGCGACAACTCGACCTTCCGCTTGAAGTTTGCTGACTAGGTCCAGCTTGTCGGCCGGCTTCACTTCACCATGAACCTCGTCAATTCCTAATTGCTTCGCCACGGTTTTAGCCGTCGAAACACCGTCGCCTGTTGCCATGATGACGCGGATTCCAGCCGCCTTGAGATCTTTCACGGCTTCGGGCGTACTTCTCTTGATCAGGTCAGAGACGGTCAGCAAGCCTGATAATTGGCCATTTACTGCCAAGTACATGACGCTCGCACCGTTTGCCCGCAAAGATTCTGCCGTGTCAGCTACCTCAGCCACGTCGATGTTTTCTTGCTGCATGAGGGCGGTATTGCCCAGTGCCAGGGCTTTCCCCTCAACCTGACCACGAACACCGATGCCGCTGCCTGATTCAAAATCGCTGACGGCACTAAGGACCAGGCCTTGCTCACGGGCGGCATTAACAATGGCGTCTGCCAGGGGATGCTCACTGCCCTGATCAAGGCTTGCCGCCAGGCGCAGGACTTCGTCTGCGCCTATGTCGCCTGTGGGAATGGCCTGCTCGAACGTCGGGCGACCCTCTGTCAACGTGCCGGTTTTATCGACGATCAGCGTATCGACTTTGCGGAAATTCTCGATGGCCGCCGCGTCGCGAAACAGTACGCCTTGCGTGGCGCCTCTGCCTGTTGCAACCATGATGGACATGGGCGTGGCCAAGCCCAGTGCGCAGGGGCAGGCGATAATCAGCACCGCCACCGCGTTGATCAACCCATAAACCCAGCTTGGCTGCGGACCGAACATGCCCCAGACAAATAGCGTAAGGAGGGCGATGGCCACAACAGCCATGACAAAGTAACCCGCCACGACATCGGCCATACGCTGCATGGGCGCGCGCGAACGTTGCGCTTGCGCCACAAGCTGGACAATTTGCGAGAGCACTGTGGCGGAACCCACTTTCTCGGCACGTATCACCAGGGCACCGGATGTATTCATGGTCGCGCCGATCACCTTATCGCCCACGCGTTTACTTACCGGCAGCGGTTCGCCTGTGAGCATGGACTCATCAAGAGAACTGGCGCCGTCTTCGACGACGCCATCAACAGGTACTTTCTCGCCGGGACGTACACGTAAGTGATCGCCTTCGTGGACATGCGTCAACGGCACATCTTCCTCGGTACCATCCGGATTGATACGGCGCGCTGTTTTAGGGGCGAGTCCAAGCAATGATTTAATGGCCGCCGAGGTCTGTGAACGAGCCCGCAACTCGAGCATTTGGCCGAACAGGGTCAGCGAAATAATGACCACGGCGGCTTCAAAATAAACCGCTATCCGACCCATGGACATGAAGGTTTCAGGGAACACGCCAGGAGCTATGGTGGCAACAGTGCTATATACAAATGCCGCCCCTGTGCCCAGGCCGATAAGCGTCCACATATTCGGGCTGCGATGGATCACCGACTGCCACCCCCGCACGAAGAACGGCTGCCCCGCCCACAGCACCACCGGTATCGACAGCACCAGTTCAATCCAGGTTTGGACGGTCATACCAAACCAACCCAACTGGTGACCAAACATAGCCAGCACGGTGACAATGATGGTAAACGGCAGGGTCCACCAGAACCGTCGCGAGAAGTCTTTCAGCTCGGGGTTATCATCCTCAAGCGTGGGCATCAACGGCTCGAGCCCCATGCCGCATTTTGGACAGTTTCCTGGATGATCCTGGCGAATCTCGGGGTGCATGGGGCACGTGTATATCGTCCCGGTCGGTTGCTCGACAGCTATATCATCACCATCATGGTTCTTCGTTGGAGAAATGAATTTCTCTGGATCGCTATTGAACTTCGCGAGACACTTCTGGCTACAAAAGTAAAAGGACTTGCCTTCGTGCTCAACGTGGTGAGGAGAGTCTGCTGTTACATGCATACCGCACACCGGATCGGTGTATTGTGGTCCTAAACCCTGTAATTTCACATTGCGGTCGGGGTAATGTTTAAGGTTGTTCTGCGCCATGACGATAAGAACCTTTCCAAGCGTTAACGGCAAGCCCGGCCCTTGGACGAGGCGGATGGTCCTAGGGTCCAAGAGGAACTCGATAAAGCATATTCCATAATGCCATATACCTACTGCCTTCCAAGCACTAATTTGCGTTCTAGCGCATTACATTTTTGTCATGTTTTAAAGCGATATGGACCACTGGGGAAAGTAAAATGTAGCGATTCATAAAAGAGAGGTGCGCGTCCATGGGGCCGTCGCCAAACTGAAACACCCATGGTTGCGCGCCATTGAAAGAAGCGCCATCGCACTGTAGCTGGGATGGCGCCCGGTTCACACACTAATTACGGCTTTCCAATACAGTAATGGTATAGGTGCCATTCAGGTTTTCCAGGCGGAATTTAACTTTCTCGCCTTCTTTAGCTTGCTTGACCATCGCGGCGTCTTTGGCCTTGTAGGCCATTGTCATCGCCGGCATGCCGACGTTTTTAAGCTCGCCGTGCTCAATGCTCACCATCCCGGTTTGTCGATCTACTTTTTTAACGACGCCGTCGTCCAAGGCATTGTCCATGGACGGGGTTGATTTTGCCGAATCAGTGCTCGCGCCCATGTCCATTTTCATACCGCCGGCGCTATTCATATCCATTTTCATGCCATCGCTTGCGTAAGCCGCGCTGGCCATTCCCAGTGCCAAGCCGATTGCAATGGCACGACTTGTTAATGTATTCATAAAGCATTTCTCCAAAGTGAAAGGATGGCAGTTGTGTGCCAGAGGTACGTCATGTCAGTGACGATTTGAATTGGAGTGGTTAAGGCGCCGTCGCTGCAGCAAAAGCCAAGCTGCCGGTATCACGAACATCGACAAGAGGGGGGCTGTGACCATGCCACCAATCATGGGTGCGGCGATCCGCTGCATGACTTCTGAGCCGGTACCCTGGCCTAACATAATCGGGAACAGCCCGGCCAAGATGACTGCAGCCGTCATGGCTTTGGGACGAACGCGCAGCACGGCGCCTTCGCGAATTGCCTCCAGAAGAAGGGGTTCGGTCAGCGTTTTGCCTGCTTGCAGACGACTATTTAGCGCGCCTTTCAGGTACAGCAGCATGATGACGCCGAACTCGGCCGCGACGCCCACCAGCGCTATAAACCCGACAGCGGTCGCCACCGATATGGCGTGCCCAAGCATCCAGATCAGCCAAAAGCCACCGACGAGCGCGAACGGGACGGTCAGCATCAAGAGCAGCGCATCGGCTACTGAGTGAAATGTCAGGAACAACAGCACAAAGATGAGCGCGAGCGTCATGGGCACCACCATTCGCAGTGTTGCTTCGGCGCGTTCAAGATTCTCGAATTGCCCGGACCAGGCAATCGAATACCCGGCCGGCAGCGTGATTTTCTCGGCCACGGCCTGCTGCATGGCTTTGACTGCGGAGGAGAGATCGGCGCCTTGGATGTCTACATAGACGTACCCGGTCAGTCGGGCGTTTTCGCTGCGTATCATGGGCGGACCATCGGAAATCTTCACGTCTGCAACATCGCCGAGCAGAATCTGAGCACCTCTGTCGGTAACGATAGGAATCCGGCGTAACTTTTCCACAGAGTCTCGAATTTCGCGCGGGTATCGAACGTTAATGGGAAAACGCCGTCGACCGTCGATCACCTCGCCGACGTTCTCGCCGCCAATGGCTGAAGAGACGACTGATTGGATGTCGGTAATAGCAAGCCCGTAGCGAGCCGCCGCAAGGCGGTTGATATCGATATCGATGTAATGGCCACCGCTGAGACGTTCCGCCAATGCCGAGGTCACGCCTGGCACAGTCTTTACAGCCGCTTCGACCTGCGTCGCGATTTTGTCGATTTGCGCCAGATCGCTACCGGAGATCTTGACCCCGACCGGCGTTTTGATCCCCGTGGAAAGCATGTCTAGGCGGTTTCGAATGGGTGGAACCCAGACATTGGTAAGACCAGGTACCTTGACCGTTCGATCCAGTTCCGCAATCAGCTTTTGTGTAGTCATGCCTGGCCGCCATTGGTCGCGCGGCTTGAACTGAATCGTGGTCTCAAACATTTCGAGCGGGGCCGGGTCCGTGGCCGTATCCGCCCGGCCAGACTTGCCGAAGACGGTTGCCACTTCCGGGACCGTTTTGATCATGCGATCGGTCTGCTGCAGCAGCTCGGTCGCCTTTTGCGCTGAGATCCCCGGCAGAGCCGTGGGCATATACAAGAGGTCGCCTTCATCGAGTGACGGCATGAATTCGCTGCCTAGCCGCGACAAAGGAACCAGCGTTACTGCCAGAGCGACAACGGCCAACCCGATGACCGCCCAGGGTCGCCGCAATGTCGCCTCGAGCATCGGGTGGTAAAGCCAAATCAATACGCGATTCAGAGGATTGGACATTTCATGCGGGATGCGCCCACGAATGAAGTAGCCCATCAGCACCGGTACGAGCGTGACCGAAATCCCGGCAGCGGCCGCGATCGAGTACGTCTTCGTGAAAGCCAGGGGTGCAAACATCTTTCCCTCTTGCCCTTCGAGCGCAAAAACCGGGATAAACGACAGCGTGATAATGAGCAGCGAAAAGAAGAGAGCCGGTCCGACCTCCGCCGTCGAGGTTGCGATTAGCTCCCAACGCTGGGCTGTTGTGATGGGCGCATCGGGATGCTTCTGCTCATATGCCTCGAGGTGTTTGTGTGCATTTTCAATCATCACGATGGCTGCATCGATCATCGCGCCGATCGCGATAGCAATGCCACTGAGTGACATCAGGTTCGCGTTAACCCCTTGGTAGCGCATCACGATAAACGCAGCCAGTATGCCCACAGGCAAGGAGAGAATAGCCACCAGGGCGCTACGCAAGTGAAAGAGAAATAGAGCGCAGACCAACGCAACGATAATGAACTCTTCAATGAGCTTGTTCGTGAGATTATCCACCGCCCGTTTGATCAATTGCGAGCGATCATAGGTGGTGACCACTTCCACGCCCTCAGGCAAGGAATTTTTCAGGTCAGCCAATTTGCTCTTGACTGCATCAATAGTGGTCAGCGCATTTTTTCCGGAGCGCATCACAATGACACCGCCGGCAACCTCGCCTTCGCCGTTCAGCTCGGCTATACCTCGGCGCATTTCCGGCCCGATCTGGATGCGCGCGACATCATTCAGCAAGACCGGTGTCCCGGCTTCATTCGTTCGAAGCACGATGTTCCTAAAATCCTCCAGGGAGCGCAGATACCCCGAAGAACGCACCATATACTCGGATTCGGCCAGTTCGACCACCGAGCCGCCCGACTCCTGGTTGGCTTTGCCCAGCGCTTCGCTGACAGTCGCGAGGGTGATTCCATAGGCGCGCAGCTTGTCGGGATCCACCACCACCTGGTATTGGCGCACCATGCCGCCGATGGAAGCGACCTCGGAGACGTCCGGCACCGCTTTGAGTTCAAATTTCAAGAACCAGTCGTTAAGCGCTCGCAGTTGCCCCAGGTCGTGCGTGCCCGAGCGATCTACTAAGGCGTATTCATAGACCCAGCCTACACCGGTGGCGTCCGGACCGAGCGAAACGGTAGCCCCTTGCGGAAGTCGGCTTTGCACTTGATTCAGGTATTCCAGCACGCGCGAGCGTGCCCAGTACTGGTCGGTGTCGTCGTCGAAAAGGACATAGACGAACGCGTCGCCAAAGGAAGAATACGCCCGAATGGTTTTTGCGCCTGGCACGCCGAGCAAGGTGGTCGTGAGCGGGTAGGTCACCTGGTCTTCGACAACCTGCGGGGCTCTGCCGGGATAGGAGGCCTTGATGATGACTTGGGTGTCGGAAAGATCCGGCAATGCATCGACCGGCGTGTTCAAAAGTGAAAAGATGCCCCATGCGGTAATGACGAGCGTCGCCAAAAGCACCAAGAACCGGTTATAGATGGACCAATGAATGAGGCGAGCAATCATTGTGTGCCTCCCGCGATCGGCTCAACTTGGGTTAGCTCGTATCCCTCGCTCGATGGCTTAAAGACAAAGCGAACCGTTTGACCGACTTTTACGTCGGGGAACGAAGCCGCAGAGGGCTTGTTAAATGTCATGGTCATGGCAGGCCAGCTCAGGGCGGGAACCGGCTGATGTGAAAACGTAATACCAGTGACCGTTACTTGTTCGACTTTACCGGTAGTTTCGTAGGTTGAGGCGGGCGTCTTAGCCGAGGTGGCGGGAATGTCGGCAGCGCTTGTCGCATTGCTTTCCAGCTTGGGAAGGACGGATTTTAGGCTGGCTTCCGAGTCGATCAAAAACTGGCCGGATGCCACGACCTGTTGCCCCTCATTTAGTCCGCTCAATATCTCGGTACCGTTGCCTATGTCATCACCAATCGTGACTTCGACAGGCTGTAGCCGGCCATCTTCGTTCTTGACGATTACGATAGACCGTTTGCCGGTGGTGATCACCGCTTCCGAAGGCACGAGCAAGCGTGACGTTGCTTTGGCTGCGCTGATATGGGCCCGCATCAGCATTCCGGGTGTCATCGTGAAGTCGGTGTTGTCGATTTCCAGCCGCACCTGAAGCGTACGACTGGTAGTGCTGATTCCGGGCAGGATTTCGCGGATGCGCCCCGAGAAATGTTGAGTGGAATCGCCGGCGAACACGGCGTCCACGCCCATTCCTGGGCGCACCTGCAGCGCCATCGATTCGGGCACTTCGACCACGAGCCACAATTTGCTCAGGCCAGCTATCTTGGCCAGCGTCTGACCAGGTGTAACCATTGCACCGTTGCGCACATTCAGTTCAGTGATTACGCCCGTGGCCGGTGCCCTCAAGATAAGATGGCTTTGCGCCTTTCCAGTTCGATTCAGCGCAGCGATCATTTCGTTGGGAATGGACATGGCGCGCATCCGTGCACGGGATGCTGCCAGCAGACCTGAGTCGGCGTGGCCTCGCTTTAAGGCAAGATGTTCCTCTTGCGGGGCAAGCCAGTCCGGAACGAATAGCGAAGCGACGGGAGCGCCCTTGAGGACCCGCTGCATGGGTGCATTGGCGTGCAACTGATCAATGTAGCCGGTTACACGCGATTGAATTACATCAGCTTGTGATTCGTCAAACTGCGTTGTGCCCACGGCATCAAATCCTTCTTTGGTTTCTTCTCGCTTGACCGTCGCATAACGAATTCCCAGATTCTGTTGAAGTGACGGATCAACCTTGATGCCGGTCGCCCCACCTTCATCCGCGTAGACGGGCTGAAGAGGCATATCCATGAAGGGCGATTTACCCGGTTTGTCGAAATGTTGGCTCGGGACCATCGGGTCGTGCCAGTACAGGACTTTTCTGTCTGTCGTGGATTCGCTCTTATCGGTAACGGTAGCCGCTAGTGCAGAATCTGACCCGGGGCCCCGCGAATGGTGCGAGCCGAAGATGTAGCCGGTGCCGAGCAGTGCTCCCACCGCAATGAGCGTCGCCGTGGCGCGCACCCAGTTAGTTTGTCGCATGTCTATTCCTTATTGACCGAGCGAAATGTTCTTGGGTATGACCTGGTACTCGAGCTGTGCCCAGATTTGAGCCACATCGCGTTGGAGATCCACAATCTGAAGTTTGGCGTCCAACTGAGAACGCTTGGCATTAAAGACGCCGGCCAGCGTTCCCGTGCCGGCTTTGTACGCGGCGGTCATGAGCCGAACCTGCCGTTCGGCTGCAGGCAGCAGGCTGCGATTCAGATTACGAATCCGTTCCCGTCCGTTGGCAAGCGAGGTCGATAGGTTTTGGATATTGGCTTGAACCTCGCGCTGGGTCTCGCGCAGCATCAAACGCGCCTTGTTGCCCAGGGCGGCTTTTTCAGCCACATCCTGATCCTGTCGGTTCTCGCGCGAGATGGGTAGCGGAATACTTACGCCGACGGAAACCATGTCGGAGTACTGGCTTCCTCGCTGCTGATAAGTCACCCCCCAGGTCCAGTTCGGCGTTCGGTTGCTGCTGGCGACCGACGTGTCCGCATCGGCGACCGATATCTCGCGCCAAGCGGTGAGCAGCGCGGGTTGAACTTGATTGAGCTCTTCCAATGTAAGGGAACTCACGCGGGATTCCAGCTGCGGTATCTCGCCCGAAACTCCATCGACCGGCGACGCAACCCAGCGACTCAGTGCGATCAGGGCTGAGCGCGACGTCTGCTTCGCCTTAAGCAACTGGTCTTCGGCTTGAGATAGCATGATTTGCGCTTGTGTCACATCGTCGGCACTCGCCTCAGCCCCTTGATAGGAAGCTCGGGTCGCGGCTAGCTCATGTGTCATGTGATTTACTAAGGCCTTTGACAGTTCAAGCGCGCGTTGTGCATACGCCGCATTAAGCCAGGCGATCACTGTCTGTTGGCGAGTGTTAGCGAGTTGCGCTAGAGCGCCCGCCCGCTCCTTGTCGAGAACGCGATTTGCAAGGCTTGATCGTCGTTCGCGCTTGCCCGAGGACACCCATTCTTGTTCGATGCCGATGTGACGCATCGTCATGGAGTCCTGGCTGATCGAATAGCGCTGGGGCCCGTTGATGGGTATGTTATCGATCCCCACTTTAAGCACAGGATCGGGCAGCTCACCGGCCTTGACGACCGCATGGGTGCTAGCGAGTACGGACGCTTGACTGGCCTGTATGGCCGCCGAGCGGTTTGTGGCTTGGGAAAGGGCCGCCTCAAGCGTCAGGTCGACGTCCTGGCCATAGGCGCTTGCGCTGGCGAGCGCCAGCAGCGCAGACAGAGCGCGGCCGCGCATAGTGGCGCGCTGCGATGCGAGCGCGCGTACGAGTTCAAACATGGGTAACTCCGAAAATCGAACGGAAACCAGGGCACGGCAGTAGCAGTACGCCTGGGAACGAAAGTCGGAGTCAGATCAAATACGCAGTCTAAGCGTCAGGAGAAACAGTGTTTCATCTTCGCCACCTGGGTCCGGAGCGAAGCCATAGGCACCGGCTGGCCCCGCCTGCGGCAAAAGAGGGAGAGGGAGAGGGAGAGGGAGGGGATAGGCAATGAAAAAAGCCGGTTCGGACGCCAGCGATTGCGCTACGGAGTTGTTGACTTGTTTTTCATCGGAAAAATGCTGCGCGCACAGTGCCGGTTGCGCTTCATCGATCATTGTCGAGTGATTCTCGGACTCGGTGCAGTCAGTGCTCTTCATCTGCGAGACCGCAGCCATGGCTTGGAGCTGAGGCAACGGACACACGTAGCTCGCTAACGCCACACGCGAAAATAATAGTGTTGCGAACAACACTAGAATCAATAATCGGTGGGTTCTGGGACGCAGGAAATACATGACCAATGACAAATTACAATTAAAAAGAATTATGAGCAAAGATGCTCATGCGGTCAATACGGACGGTGCACGTTGAGATAGTGTTGTTAATGGTGTGATATTTTTTTCAGAAGGGCTTGACCTTCCCACGGTGACAAGGTTTAGAGTTTGCCTTATTCGCCTTATTATTGCTTTTATCCGTCGACCGAAAGTCACTACCGTATTATGAGAAACGTCTCGCGTAACCTACTCATTGGCATTGCATTTATCGCAGTCCTGATGTTTGGTTTGCTGGCGCAGTCCGCGCAAGCCTGTACGCTGCCCAGCAATATGCAGGTGCAGGTGCAGGCGCTGCAGATGGCAGCAGGGCACATGCCTTGCCCATCGAGCACCGATGCTTATTCGGTAAGCGGCTCGAACTGCCTGTTCGTAGACCAGGCGGGTACCGATACCTGCATTACTCAACCGTGGATACCACGCTCAGAGACCTCTTTCCCTTCGTATCCGGACTCCGGCTTCGTGCTTGCGAGACCACACGCCGTGCCGGTCTTTCAGGCCGTTGTGACGGCTATTCCCACCGCTCCAACAATTCGTCACTCTCGACGCAATTCGTCCCTGTCTATTCTGCACTGTAGCTTCCAGATTTGAATCGCTGGATTACGTGACAAGCGCCATTCGACTTTAGCGGCAGGTCATAACGCCTGCACGTTGACCTCGGAAAGGCGCTGAGCAGACCTTCCCCAATCTAAATGAAGCGCTGAGCAACGCGATAGGCCGCTGGCTTTATCAGCTGCGCTCCGACGTGATCGCGACGTAGTGCCCTGTGCACCAGCACATCGGGTATGGACTTCGTTCGCGTACGGTAATCAAGGAGTTCGAACATGAAGTGCGATATGAAAACCATGATCAAGGTAGGTTCAGGGCTGGGCATATTGCTCGCCATAGCCTATATCACGCTGCCCGCCGCGCGCGAGCTTATTTCGGCGACCGCCCCATTCCTGCTAATCCTTATTTGCCCGTTATCGATGATGTTCATGATGAAAAGCATGAGCTCATGCAAGAAGGAAAGCGATGTAAGGGCAGAAAAATTCAGCGATACCTCGCAGATCCGTAAGGTAAAGCCTTAAGGTTAGTCATAGGCGGCTCGCATGTCTTCTATAGGGCGGAAGCTGGCCGAACGACTGACAATACTTTGCCGTCGCGTGACGGCGATGCATCGCCTCAATTCAATATTTTCTAATAGTAGATGGAGTAAGTTATGAAAAACGTAATTAGTGTTTTGATGATTTCTTTTTCGTTAGTAGCTGGTGCCGCGCAAGCGGCCAATTCTGATGCCGCTGTGCCAGCCCCTAAGACCCGAGCCCAGGTTGTAGCCGAATTACAGGAGGCTCGTGCTCAGGGTCTTCTAAGTTACGGTGAACTGGATTACCCGGTGGTGCAGCAAGCCCCCAGCTCCAAGACCCGCCAACAAGTACAAGCTGAGTTGGCCGCTGCTCGTGCTGCGGGCACGTTAAGTCATGGGGAATTGGACTACCCACCTGCCGAGCCCGACCATAGTACCAAGACTCGGGCTGAAGTACGGGCCGAGCTTGCTGCGGCCATACAGGCGGGTGAGCTGCCCACAGTTGAATACTAACGGCGAAAGGTCAGTTAACTACAAAGATTAATGGTTGATCTTCCGAGGCCACAATATATTCTCTCTCTTTGTTGTGTGCCTCGGATGTGAGATCTCAAGGACTAAAGATGATTAATCCGAAAAAAGTGGCGACTACGGCTCTTTCCGCCGTAGGCATCCTCGCCTTATCGAGCCTGAGCTTGCAGTCACTGGCCATGGCGGCGAATGCCGCCACGTCGTTAAACGCGGGCCATGCGCGATCCAGCGCCGAGACTGCAGTGCAAATCGAGTTGGTGCACATTCACGGGCTCTCTTATAGCTCCGATGGTCAGCAAATCCTCATCCCCAGCCACAACGGCATAGCTATCTATTCGCAGGGTGGCTGGTCTATGATGGTTGGCCCCAAGCATGACTATATGGGTTTTTCTGCAACGCGTGATGCGTTATACAGCAGCGGGCATCCAGCGCCCGGATCCAATTTAGTCAACCCTTTCGGCCTTATTAAAAGCAATGACGGCGGTAAGACCTGGCAAAAATTGGGCTTGGAGGGCGAATCCGATTTTCATACTTTGGCAACCAGCTATGGAACTAACGCCATCTATGTGGTGAATCACCAGGCGAATAGCCAAATGAAGACAGCCGGCATTTACGCCACTGAATCGGATGGCGCGACCTGGCAGCAAGTCGCCGCTAACGGACTCAAATCCAAAATCAGTAGTCTGGCCGTGCATCCTAATAATCCCAAGCTACTCGCCGCCGGTGCCGGCGAAGGTCTGTATCTATCAAGCGATGGCGGCAACCACTTTAAGCGGGTCGTAGCGACCAAGCAAGTGCTTGGCCAATGGTTCGACCTCGATGGCAAACGTCTATGGTTTGGCAGTTATGCCGGCCGGCCGGCGCTAAGTCGAATTGATTTATCGGGCAGCATGGAGCCCCAGGACATCCGAATTCCGGTAGAACCTGACGACGCTATTGCCTATATTGCACAAAACCCTGTCCGCAATGAGGAGTTCGCTATAGCGACATTCAAGCGTAGTGTTTACGTCAGCCCTGATTCAGGCATTTCCTGGACGCAGATCGCTAGTAAGGGCGCGGCTTTATGAGCAGACCCGGGGCGCAACGGTCTGCATGAGTTAATGGTCTCTTAACGAGAAGCATATGGAAAACAAGCTGTTGAAGATCCTTTTGATTGTCTTTGCGGTGATTGGCGTAGTTGCGGTCGTCGCGCTTCTCGGGATGGGAATTATGATGAGCAAAATGATGTGCTTTTAAATGTGCTCCCTTGATCATGGAAGTGCGACCAGTTGGTCGTAGCAGCCTGAAGCAAGTGGAGAACGGATCTTATTTGGATCGGGACGAGAGCCGAAGGGGTCGAAGCCCGTTGTTCAAGAGTTAGTCTATCAACCCTAGGAGATACACATGAACACGAAGGTATTATTTATTGTTCCTCTTACGACGCTTTTATTGGCTATGGGCAGTGCCTCATTTGCTGCCACTCCGAGCGGCGGCGATGCCGCTATGACGAGAAATGGGACGAGCGCAATGAAGGAGGCTATGTCAAATAGCAGCCCGTCTGGAATGAACCCCATGGCGCAAGGCGGAATGAGCGCCGGTATGATGAACGGCGGCATGATGGGCGGTTGCCCCATGATGGGCGCCCCAAGTGGCGCGAATGGGAAAGTCGTGATGCAAATGCGTGGCGAGATGATGCGCGCCATGGGCGATATTGCCATGAAGTATGTCGATAAATTGGAACCGCCGGCATCATCCAACTGATAGATCGTTTGAGAGCGGTTGGGCGTAAAAGCGTCCCTCCGCGCTCAGAGCGACGCTGGCTCTGCGTCACCGTAGGATTTTTTCGAGCCTAACTCAATTTTTGGCTTGGCTTTTGCCGGATTGGCCTGGGATATTTGCGGACCAAGCCTGTAGTTAGTACAATCCCTAACGCGATGAAAAAACTGCTTCTCCTCTTTATGCTGGTTATGCTTCCGCTCCAAGCGTCTTGGGGCGTTGTGAGCGTGTATTGCCAGCCGGAGCAGCCAGCGTGCGTGACTCCTTGTTACTACGGTGCGCAAGAGGCTTTCGTCGATACAGCCGGTGGTGGGCAAGACAACGCACCCGCGAAGGCAAACATGGAACACGACGCGAATTCTTGCCACGTGTATTGCATGCCCCTCATCGGTGTTTCGCACACCAGCACATTCCCGCCTTCCTCCAGTTCAGCCCGTCAGCCTCTTGTGACGCGGCATCTATCAGCAATGATCAACGAGCGGCCCGAACGGCCTCAGTGGTCAGACGTCGCCTAAGTTGGCACGTCGCTGATTCGTTAACGCAACTACCTCATTTCCGACCGTAGAGTCGTCACGTCGAGCTGATCGGCAGAGCGTACTTTGCGCAGCCCCCCAAGCGCGAACGAGAGTTTTGCTGCAACGTTAAGTCTTCTACTGCCAGCCATGGTGCAAGTGCACTGGGTTATTGCGCGTGCGCTTTAACCCCTAGGGAATCTGTGTGGGATACGCACGGATCGCCATTGTGGACAAGGGAGATATCGCAATTGCTCAAACTTTTAATGCCGGTGGATACCGATGCTTGAAGGCATCGATCTCCAGGCCATGCGCGGCGAACGCAGCCTATTTGCGCGCCTGAGTTTCCAAGTGGAGACCGGTGAGTGCTTATTCGTGCAAGGTGAAAATGGCAGCGGCAAAACCAGCCTCCTACGCATGTTGGCAGGGCTGACACCGCCCTCGGCTGGAATTGTCCGCTGGAAAGGAAGCCGAGTCCAGCAACTGCGCGATGAGTTTCGGCGCGAGCTACTCTATTGCGGCCATCTTTCGGGCCTGAAAGATGAGTTAAGCGCAATAGAGAACTTGGTCGCCGGAGCGTTATTGGCCGCCCAGCCGGTTGCATCTTGCGTCGTCCGCCAAGCCTTGCACCAGGCCGGGCTACAGGGCAGGGAGGACCTTCCGGTGCGTCTTTTGTCTCAAGGACAAAGACGACGCGTGAGCTTGGCTCGCTTGCTTCTCCAACGGCGAGCGCTATGGATACTGGATGAACCTTTAGCAGCCCTTGATGCGCAGGCCGTGCGCTGGTTGGCGGAGTTAGTCGATTCGCATTTGCGCTCTGGCGGGCTTGCGGTCATAACAAGTCATCAGGACATGGCGCTCGCAAGCAGGCTACACGTTATCCGGATAGGCGTATGAGCGACACCTTTGGATTGGCTGCGCTCAGTGGGGTGATACGGCGTGATGTGAGACTTGCTATGCGCCGCAAGACAGATGCGCTAACGCCGGTCATTTTCTTTGTCATTGTGGTGAGCTTATTTCCCTTAGGCATCGGCCCCGAACGAGACACATTACGGCAGATCGCCCCTGGCATCCTGTGGGTGGCGGCGTTATTAGCCAGCATGTTGTCGCTGAATCGGCTTTTCGAACAGGATTACGCCGACGGCACACTCGAACAACTTGTTCTTTCGCCCGCTCCGCTGGGCATGCTGGTAATTGGAAAGGTGGCAGCGCATTGGCTGCTCTCAGGAGCGCCCCTGGTGTTGCTCGCACCGCTATTGGCTTTGCAGTTTGATTTACCGACCTCGTCGCTGTCTGTGTTGGCGATATCTCTGGCCCTCGGTACGCCGGTGCTCAGTCTGATTGGGGCGATTGGTGCCAGCTTGACCCTGGGCCTGCGAGGCGGCGGGGTGCTGGTAGCGTTGCTGGTGCTTCCTCTTTATGTGCCGGTCCTGATCTTTGGCGCTGGCTCGGTAGACGCCGTGGCGGCCGGCTTAGATGCCGTTTCACATCTGTCATTGCTGGCTGCGGTATTGGTACTGGCTGGCTTTTTCGCACCCTTGGCCACGACCGTGGCGCTTCGGATCGCGTTGGAATGAGGGCAATTGAATGATCAACTGGTTTAAGTATGCATCGCCCAGAGCGTTCTTCCCTCTGGCAGGCAGAATGATTCCCTGGTTCGGTGCAGGGGCAGTGCTATTGGCCATCGCTGGACTGTACGTCGGTTTCTTCGTGGCCCCCACCGACGCGCAACAAGGCGAAGGCTATCGAATTATCTTTTTGCATGTGCCCGCCTCCTGGATGTCGATGTTCATTTATCTGGTCATGGCCTTCTGGGCTGCGATGGGGCTGACCTTCAACAGCCGGCTGTCGGCCATGATGGCCTCGGCTCTGGCGCCCACCGGCGCCATGTTCACATTCCTTTCGCTTTGGACCGGCGCGCTCTGGGGCAAACCGATGTGGGGAACCTGGTGGGTGTGGGATGCGCGTTTGACCTCGGAGCTGATCTTGTTGTTTCTCTACATGGGGTTCATGGCGCTCCAATCGGCGATTGATGAGCCGCGCCGTGCCGATAAGGCAGGGGCTGTGCTAGCGCTTGTCGGTGTCGTCAATATTCCGATTATCTATTTCTCTGTGCAGTGGTGGAACACCTTGCATCAGGGGGCTTCGGTGTCTTTGACGCGGGCTCCGTCGATGGCCACGCCCATGCTCGCTGGCATGCTGCTCATGGCCTTGGCATCTTGGATGTACACGTTGGCTGTCGCATTGATGCGTGTACGTTGCATCGTGCTGGAACGCGAACGGCATGCCAGTTGGCTAGAAGAAATAAGCGAGGTGAAACGATGAGATGGAATAGCGCGGCTGAGTTCTTTGCGATGGGCGGCTATGGGCTGTACGTATGGGGATCAGTGGCAGTCACCGTCGCGGCCCTCGTCCTCGAGCTACTCGTGCTTAGTCGGCGCCGCAAAAGCGCCTTATTACGGATAGAGCGCCAATCAATCTTGGAAAGGGATGGCATCAATGAAAAACAGACATAAGCGCATTGCGCTCATCGTGGGTGGCGTGGCCGCCTTAGGCGTAGCTACGGCGCTAGTGCTTAACGCCTTTCAAAGCAATCTTGTGTTCTTTTTTACCCCCACACAAGTTAGTGCTGGCGAAGCGCCCAAAGAGCGCAGCTTTCGCATCGGCGGGATAGTCGAGACGGGCAGTGTGCAACGCCAAAGTGACGGTCTCACTGTGAAATTTACCGTTACCGACACGGCCAAGACAATACCCGTTACTTATACGGGAATTTTGCCCGATTTGTTTCGCGAAGGGAAAGGGGTTGTGGCTCAGGGCAGGCTTGAACCAGACGGACTATTTCGCGCCGAGGAAGTCCTTGCCAAGCACGATGAAAACTACATGCCGCCCGAAGCCCAGCATGCGCTGGACCAGGCAGCCAAGAACTCACCATCAACGAGGCCATGACGACCATGATTCCTGAAATCGGCCATTTTTCTCTGATTTTGACCTTGTTCGTGGCGCTAGCTCAAGGCGGGTTCGCGCTTGCCGGCGCTGCTAACGGCAATGCACGGTGGATCGCGTTTGCCCGGCCCGCCGCGCGCGCCCAGTTCCTGTTGGTCGTCATCAGCTTTGCGAGCCTCGCCTGGGCATTCGTCGCTAAGGATTTCTCGGTCGCTTACGTCGCGCAAAACTCGAACTCACAGTTGCCACTGTTTTATCGGATCGCCGCGGTCTGGGGAGGACATGAAGGTTCGCTCTTATTGTGGATGCTCATGCAAACCGGCTGGGCGTATGCGGTCAGTGTGTTCTCACGGCAACTGCCCGACGCGATGGTGGCACGCGTTCTGGGTGTGCTGGGGCTGGTGGCTGCGGGGTTCCTGCTCTTCGTTTTGCTGACATCCAACCCTTTTGAACGGCTGGTGCCGCCACCGATGGAAGGGTTGGACCTAAATCCGCTGCTGCAGGACGTGGGATTGATATTTCATCCTCCGCTGCTGTATATGGGCTACGTGGGATTCTCTGTGGTGTTTGCGTTTGCGATTGCGGCGCTTCTCGCAGGGCAATTAGACGCCACATGGGCCCGGTGGTCTCGTCCGTGGGGCACGGCCGCGTGGTTATTTCTGACCTTGGGCATTGCTTTGGGCAGCTGGTGGGCCTACTACGAGCTGGGTTGGGGCGGCTGGTGGTTCTGGGATCCGGTGGAGAACTCCTCCTTTATCCCGTGGCTGGTGGGCACTGCCTTGATTCATTCGTTGGCCGTCACCGAAAAGCGGGGCAGTTTTAAGAGCTGGACTGTACTGCTCGCCATTAGCACCTTTTCGCTTTCCCTGCTGGGTGCATTTCTCGTACGCTCGGGCGTGCTGACATCCGTACACGCCTTTGCCACCGATCCGCGCCGGGGCGTGTTCATCCTGTTGCTCTTCACCGTGGTGGTAGGCAGCTCGCTATTCTTGTATGCGCTACGCGCCCCAAAGGTTGGGCTTGGTGGGCGGTTCGAGCTTGTCTCACGCGAATCCCTATTGCTCGTCAATAACGTATTGATGGCCGTCGCCGCAGGGTCGATCATTCTGGGCACGCTTTATCCGCTTTTTATCGATGCCTTGGGGCTAGGCAAGCTCTCCGTGGGCCCTCCGTACTTTAACGCTGTCTTTGTTCCGCTCATGGTGCCGGCATTGCTGCTGATGGCGGTGGGGCCGGTTGCCAATTGGAAATCGGCCAAAGTAGGGGCCATGCTGAAACGGTTATATGTTCCGGCTGCCGTGGCGTTAGGGGTCGGCATCGCGACGCCGATTGCGCTAGGCCGCTGGTCCCCGATGGTGGCTTTGGGCATAGCACTAGCCACTTGGATTGCAACGGCTGTTGTTATAGGAATCATTGAGCGCATGCGAGCTACACGCAGCGGATTGCTGGCGCAACCCCGCAGTTGGCTTGGCATGCACGTGGCGCATCTGGGAATTGCTGTATTCGTGGCGGGTGTGGCGCTCGTCATGGGCTACGAAACCGAGCGGGATATCCGCATGGCGCCCGGCGACACCGTGACCGCGGGCGGCTACGACCTGAAGTTTCTAGGGGTACGAAAAACCCCGGGGCCGAATTATGTCGCTGACATGGGGGACATCGAAATGTCGCGCGACGGAAAGACCCTGCGGCTGCTCCATCCTGAGAAACGGACCTATACCTCATCGGCGATGCCGATGACTGAGGCGGCTATTGATGCTAACGGATTGCGTCATGTATACGTTGCCTTGGGTGAGCCACTGGCCGATGGGGCGTGGAGCATACGCGTTTACTACAAGCCCTTCGTAGACTGGATCTGGGGCGGCTGCATACTGATGGCCCTGGGTGGATTGCTGGCTATTAGCGATCGACGCTACCGGCTTAAAAAGCGAGAGCGGCGTGCCTCCGCAAAGCTTGCGGAGGCCACTTCGTGAACCGTTTCTTATGGCCATTAGTGGGTTTTATTGCGTTGGTCGGCTTTCTCGCTGTGGGCCTCACATTGAGACCCAGCGAAGTGCCTTCGCCATTAATTGACAAACCGGCGCCTAACTTTACGTTGCCGCAATTGGCATCGCCAGAGCAGACTTTTTCCCCCGAGGCGATGAAAGGAAAGGTGTGGCTGCTCAACGTCTGGGCTTCGTGGTGCTATGCCTGCCTTGAGGAGCATCCAGTCATTATGGATTTAGCCAAGACACATGCCGTTCCTATTGTGGGGCTCAATTACAAAGACGTGCGCAACGAAGCGCTGGCATGGTTGGAACGCCATGGCGACGCCTATACGCTTTCGGTATCCGATACACAAGGGCGGGTGGGCATAGACTTTGGCGTCTATGGGGTGCCAGAAACCTTCGTCATCGACAAGGCCGGTGTTATTCGCTACAAGCACATCGGCGCGGTCACGCCGAGCGCAGTACGCGACAAGCTTCTGCCGTTAATCAGGGAGTTGCAGCAATGAAGCGTTTGTGGATGGCTTTGCTTTGCGCGGTGATCGCGATGCCGTCGTGGGCGACGGCCTCTAACGCAGAAAAGCGCATGCTCGACATCGCGGCAGAACTGCGATGTCTGGTGTGCCAAAACGAATCGATCGCTGCTTCACGAGCTGACTTGGCGGTCGATTTGCGTCAGCAGATTCGCGAGCAGATTCAAGCCGGCCGTAGTGACGCAGAGATTCGCGCGTATATGGTCCAGCGTTACGGCGACTTCGTGCTCTATCGCCCACCTTTTAAAGCCACCACGCTCCTGCTTTGGCTTGGACCCGCGCTGCTCCTCGTTTTTGGTCTCATCGTATTAACGGTATCGCTGATTCGCCGTAAGGAAAGAATGATGAACGCGTTATTAAGCGAGGAAGAGCGTGAGCGGGCGGACGCGCTCTTGCAGCACACCATCAGTACCGGAAAAGAACCATGAGCCTTATCTTTATTCTTATTGCCGCACTCCTTGTGGCCGGTGCCGTTCTACCACTGGGGCTTGTGCTTTGGCGAAGCCCTCAGAGCGATAGCAATCTTGAGCATCAGGCTGTCAATGCAGCCGTATTACGTGATCAGTTACTGGAGTTGGAGCATGATCGCCTGAGCGGCACCCTATCCGTGCGTGACCACGCCGAAGCCAAGCAAGAGCTCCAACGACGGGTACTCGAAGAGGTCGAACCCGGTCGAACCGGCACTTGGGCCGGGCAGCGCGGAAAGTATGCCACCATCGCGCTGTCTATCGTGCTTCCGCTTGCGGCCGCGTTGACCTACTTGGCGTTAGGTAATCCTGCCGCGATTGCTCCAACCGCGTTGCAAAGCCCTGCAAGCGTTACACAGGCCGATGTGCAAGCCATGGTGGATTCACTTGCCGCGCGGCTCGCGAACAACCCCGACGATCCAGCTGGCTGGCTCATGCTAGCGCGTTCATACCGATATTTTGAGAGGTATGAAGACGCGGCTAAAGCCTTCGGCAAAACAGGCGCCGCCATAGAAGCGGACCCCCTGGCCTTGGCCGAGTATGCAGAAACGCTGGCCAGAAGCAGCAGGGAAGGCTTCCAGGGCAAGCCTACGCAACTGCTCGGGCAGGCGTTAAGCCTTAATCCCAAAGAGCCCTTCGCGTTGACATTGGCTGGCGCGGCAGCGCTTGAGCGGCGTGATTATCAGGCGGCTGTCCAGTACTGGCAACAGTTGCTGGAGTTGCTTCCTCCTGACTCCGATGCCTCGCGTGCAGTGGCCGATAGTATAGAGCGGGCGCGTCGCGAACAAATCCGGCCCGCATCTCAATAGCGCTGAATATTGGACCTTAATGATGAAGAACACTTTTCGGAAAATCGGCTGGATCGCGCTGGCGTTAGCTAGTGTGATCGCCATTGCGGTGGCGCTATATCGTTACCAGGATAACAACGCCTCAAAAGGCGTTCTCGGAAGCGTACTCAACGTTGCGGTGGACATAGGCGATCAGCGCTTTATGCGTTGGCATACTCCCCGCGAACTGCCTGACATCTCGTTTCAGAACGAGGCGGGTAAAACAATAAGCCTGACTGATTTTCGGGGCCGTGTTGTTTTGCTTAACATTTGGGCCACCTGGTGCCCACCGTGCCGAGAAGAAATGCCGTCGCTTGATCGCTTAAATGCCAAACGGGGCGGTCCGGCATTCGAGGTGGTGGCCTTATCGATTGATCGGGACTCCGCTCTGGTCAAGCCGTTCTATCAGGAGTTCGGCATACAAACCTTGCGCGGCTATTTCGATCCAACTTCACAGGTTTCCAGTATCCTTCGCGCTCCGGGCGTTCCTACGACCTTGCTGATCGATCAAGAGGGTCGCGAAATAGGGCGCACCATGGGTCCGGCCGCCTGGGACAGCCCGCAGGTCGAAGCCTTGATTGACGCAGCGCTGATGCGTGCGTCCCGGGAGGGTTAGGCCAATGAGAAAGCTGATTCTTTTGAGGCGGTCCGATGCTTGAGCTAACTGTATTTGGGTTATTGACAGCATTTGTCGCGGGCATCGCGTCGTTCCTCTCGCCGTGTGTTTTACCGCTCGTGCCAGGCTACCTTTCTTACATTGGCGGCGGCTCGGTAGCGCCTTCCGAGTCGCCCGCAGAAGCGCGCACCGCACGATGGCGGACGGTGGGTCTGAGTGCATGCTTCGTTCTGGGCTTTTCTTTGGTCTTTCTGGTCCTGGGCGCCAGCATCACCGCGATTGGACGCTTGTTCTTGTCCTATCGGTATGAGCTCAATATCGTCGCGGGAGTCATTATTGTTATTGCAGGCCTGCTGATTATGGGTGTGGTGCGAGCGCCCTTATGGACGCAACGCTATTACCGCTTCGAGGCGGGGGCAAGTGGAGGTAATCCGTGGTCGGCTGGTGTGCTGGGCATGGCCTTTGGCTTCGGATGGACGCCTTGTATTGGGCCAGTGCTGGGAGGCATTCTGGCGCTGGGCGCTACGGCGCAGAGTGTAGGCCAAGGCATGCTGCTATTAGGTGTGTATGCATTAGGGCTTGGCGTTCCCTTTCTGCTTTCGGCCTACTTCATGACGCGGTTTATGCGCCGTCTAGGCGCGCTGCGGCGGACAGGCCGCTACGTCCAAATAGCGACCGGTGCGATTCTAGTGCTGATGGGCATCGCAGTGGCCAGCGGGCAACTGGTTCGTTTTGCGATTTGGCTGCTTAAGACGTTTCCGGCCTTGGGAAGCATTGGCTAAGTCAGCTCTACGTTCGGACAGATATTGCCATCACGGTCAACATTTACTGCTTTCTGAAGCTTCATCTATAAGGATCGACATGCTATGGCGATAGCTAATCAACTCTCAGGGTCCCGGTGGGGGCGTGTATTTGCAGCATGGCTCATTGCATTCGCCGCAAGCCTTGGCGCCTTGTTTCTCAGCGAAGCGATGGGGCTCATCCCTTGCGAGCTGTGCTGGTATCAGCGCATTTTCATGTTTCCGCTGGTCTTCATCTTGGCTATCGGGCTAGCGACATCCGATGATGGCGTTCTTAAATATGCGTTGCCACTTGTGGCCGCTGGATGGCTTGTTGGCCTGTATCACAATCTCCTTTATGTCGGCTTTATTCCTGAAGCACTTCAGCCTTGTGGGCAAGGCCCGTCTTGCGCTGAAGTGAATCTAGACCTATTCGGCTTTATCTCCATTCCTCTATTGTCATTAGTGGCATTTACAGCAATCGCCGCGTTGCTCTTAATCAAAAAAGGTACTTCAAAGTGAAAAAACAGACTATTGTCGTTTTAACTAGCATTGTCGCGGTCATGGCTTTTGCCGTGAGCGCCTTCTTGTATGAGCAGAGCCAAACCCAAAAAAAAGCGCAGGCGGCAAACACTAATATCAGTGAACTCGTGCGTATGCATTCGCCAGTGTTTGGTTCAGCCGGCGCAAAAGTCACGATTGTCGAGTTCTTCGACCCTGCTTGTGAGACTTGCAGGGCATTCTATCCTGCCGTCAAAGAGTTGGTGAATGCCAATCCGGGCAAGGTGAAGCTCGTTGTTCGGTATGCTCCGTTCCATGAAGGGTCGGAGGAGATGGTCAAGATTCTTGAGGCGTCCAGACTCCAAGATAAGTACTGGTCAACGTTAGAGACGGTGCTGAAGACGCAGCCGCAATGGGCGTCACACGACAATCCGCAGGTCAACTTGATCTGGGATCACCTTGCTGCGGACCTGGACGTTGAGAAGGCGCGCAAAGACATGAACGAGCCGACAGTGGTGGCTATCCTCGAGCAGGACAAGGCCGATCTCCGTTCATTGAAAATAGCTCAAACGCCTACTTTCTTTGTTAACGGGAAGCCATTGCCCAAATTCGGTTATGAGCCGCTTAAGACACTGGTGGAACAAGAAGTGAAAGCCGCCTATAACTGATGTGGGGCGACGATTTGGATATCCGTCTTCGCCGGCATGGGTTCTATTGGTGGTGCTTAACCGCTTTTCCTTACCGCGTAGCGGCAAGGAAAAGAAGGCGCGACCAGCCTGAAAAGTACACTCGAACTATTATGTCCTGGTATAGAAAATTATTGATCCTTAGCAATCGACGAAAGCCGCTTTGCGCAGTAAGTGCGATTCTTTTAGCAACGAGCTTTTTGATGTCTTCCAATGTGCATGCAGAGGTATTGAGCTTTTCGATTGTCCACGAACAATTCGAACTCCATAACACGAATGCCGCTACTGCTACCCCACGGCTAGACCGGCTTCGCAAGTCGTTCTTTATTGCGCCCATCAAGGAAAGCGAACTCCAAGTGAGTTCCAAATTCGGCTTGCGTCGTCACCCGGTTCTGAAGAAGCAGAAAACCCATAATGGCGTCGACTATACAGCGCCCAAGGGCACGCCGATCCAAGCAACAGCGGATGGCACGGTGGCATTTATCGGCCGTCAAAATGGCTATGGAAAAGTTATCATCATTGAGCACTCTGCTAATTTGACTACCGTCTATGCGCATCAAAGTCGGTTTGCAGCCGGCTTGAAAAAGGGTGATCCCGTTGTGAGAGGCAACACCATTGGCTATGTCGGATCGACCGGCATGGTAACCGGTAATCATTTGCATTATGAAGTCCGAATGGATGATCAGCCGATTAATCCGTTGAAGGTAGATAGGCTGTTTGTTGAGAACGAATATTTTTCCGACAGCATAAATTAACAGAAGCCGAGTGCATACCGCGTGTGAGGTTCGAACGGATTCTGTGCGGCCCTTCACCGACGCCTTCGCCAATATTTGAACAGCGTGAGAATAAACCATGAAGAGAATAGCCTTTAGTATGTTGATGCTTTACAGTGCTTCGTCCGTCTATGCCGCAAGCGTTCACGGCCAACACGGCTCTGCTGCGTCTGCGCAGAACCAAGACAAGACCGCTCAATCTGCCAATACGAGCCAGGATAAGGCCTCGAACTCTAAAACATTGACGGTTTCAGGATGCTGGATTCGCTCCTTGCCGAAGCCAGTACCTTCAGCGGCCTACTTTGTAATAAAGAATTCCGGCACGAACGACGCAGAGCTGACCAGCTTGGCCATGTCCGAGTTCGACGAGGTATCGTTACATCAAACAACCAATCATGGAGGCCAGAGCAAAATGGTCATGGCGCACAACACTCTGATACCGGTTGCGGGAGAATTGAAATTTAAGCCGGGCAGCTATCACGCCATGCTCGAGAAACCCAACCAAGCCCTGACGATTGGCTCTCAGGTTAAAGCTGAGTTTGCATTTGACTCAGGCGAAATAGTCACGGCAACGTGTGATGTCAAACCACCTAATACAGTATCGGAATAGCTCGTCCCCTGTCCGAGAATCTGTTCGAACCGACCGTAGGAAGCCATACCAAATGAATGTAAATAGCACGGCAGCCGTTACGGCACCCGTTCGTCGCTTAGGCCAATAGAGAAGAGGGTAATGTGAAGAAGCTTTATCGAATTATTGGCGTTATCTTGCTGGCGACTGCTCTGGCGGGTTGCCAGCAAGATAACGCGGCCACACAAGAATTTGCCGCCACTGATATTACAGGCGGTCCGTGGGGAGGCAACTTTCAATTGGTTGACCACAACGGGCAACTCAGGACTATTGCCGATTTTGAAGGGAAAGCCGTGGTAGTTTTCTTCGGATATACCAATTGCCCGGATGTTTGCCCCACGACGATGGCCAAGCTTGCCTCTGTGATGGAGCAACTCGGTTCTGATGCCGAGCGTGTGCAAGTACTGATGGTAACGCTTGATCCTAAACGGGATACACCAGAGATATTGAAAAAGTATGCGCCGGCGTTTCATCCCAGCTTCCTTGGGTTGAGGGGTAATGAGCAGCAGACGGAGTCGACAGCAAAGGAATTCAAGACACTACGGACACTGCAAAGTCCCGACGAGAATGGTTCTTACACCGTGGACCATTCGGGCGGCACTTACGCTTATGACCCCCACGGGCGCCTGCGGCTGTATATCAACGACCAGCACTCAGTGGAGACGATTGCAAAGGATATAAGGGCGTTGCTAAAGACATGAACAAGTGCTCTGCTATGCCAGCCCAAGCTGAGAGATAGTCGGCCTCGCACTCGGTATGGGGAGCTTTTTTCCTAAGCTTGCTGACCCGCCTTGAAGCCGTTTGAGGCCAAACGCTGGCCTATCGAAACCCGAACTGTGGGAACTGCTGTGATCGTTGTCTAATGGGACGAAGCAACGTAATTGCAGCCATCGTCGGTATGTGCGCAGGGCACCGTCTCAAACTGGAATGTGGTGTGATAGACCGAAAACTGCCGACCTAGAATGTCTTTCAACGCGGGAGTCAATTGTTCTTCAGGCCTGAATTTCGGATCATAAACAACATGTACTGTCAGGCTCGTTTTACCGCTGGTCAGAGCCCACAAATGAAAGTCATGCAAACTCAGAACGCCTGGAACAGCCAGCATGGCCTCTTGTATTTGATCAATATCCATCCCCTTGGGTACGCCTTCGAGAAGAATATTGATGCTTTCTTTTAGAAGTATCCACGTCCGAGGTAAAACCCATAGGCCGATCAATACCGCGATGATGGAATCAAGCCATATCCAACCGGTAACTCGAATCATGATCGCGCCGACTATAACCCCAATCGAGCCGAGCATGTCGCTCCAGACCTCGAGATAAGCGCCTTTGACATTCAAGCTCGTGCCCGCGCCTCGGCTAAGCAATCGCATACTTATCAAATTGATGATTAGACCGATGGTTGCGATGACCAGCATCCCGGTCGATTGTATGTCTTGAGGGACCTGCAAGCGCTGGTATGCCTCGTACAGGATGTACATGGCAACAAGGAAGAGCAGCATTGCATTGAAAGCCGCCGCGAGAATCTCAAAGCGGTGATACCCAAATGTTCTTCGGGCGTCGGCTGGCCGCTTAGCGACTCGAATCGCTGCCAGTGAGATCCCTAATGCGCTCGCATCGGTCATCATATGGGCTGCATCAGAGAGCAGCGCCAGGCTGCCCGTCATGAAGCCGCCGATAACTTCGGCCACTAGAAAGGTGGACGTCAGCGCGAGCGCTGTCCAGAGATACTTCTCATTGTCGCTGCTGGGAGATGCGTGAATGTGACCTGAACCCATCTGATCTCCTGTCAAAGTCGGCGCTTCGGTTTTTTAACCAGCGCAGATGTCGAGCGCCGGGAACCTGCGACAAAGGATCGACAACTTGATCCGGTATCCGCGTTGCTGCCTTTTTTGCACAGGCGACTGCGAAAGGCTTTTACGATTCTCTTCAGCGCCGCCGCTCAATAGCCATTTGTAGAGCACTTGTCATGCCGGTGTAATAGTGACCCAGGGGGACTGCAGCCTTTCTTCGAGTCGCTGGCCCCGTTTCGTAAGCGTACGCTCAGCACCGTCTTGCGCTACAGCTGAATTTCCCTCAGGCGCTGATTGACTTCATGCAGATCGAAGGCGCTTGGGTCGAAGGGGCCACCGCACCACTGCAACATAGGTGCATACTCGGGGCGTAAGGGGCTTGCCATGATCTCAAGGAAGTCTTCATAACCGGGTATGCCACCCACATCCTCGGGCGGGCAAGCGTTAGCGCCATCCAAGCACCATGGAGAATCAAGAGGACCTTCGAACCGGGTTCGCTCTACCAGCGTCACGCGATGCCACCAGGCATCGCCGTAGTCGTAAAGATAATCGAAGCTGCGCGCACCACCCAACGCTTTTTCCAGACGAACCCGTTGCTCATTTTTAAGATCGTGCTCGGGGTAGTCAGGGTCTGGCTCACCGTAGTGCATGTCGTTGATGATGAACTCATGCAAATGCCCACCTTGCCACCCCATGGCCCAGAGCAAGGTCACGTGCAGTTTACGCAAGGTAATGTTGGCCGGCACCAGAATCGTTCGGTAAATCAGCGGAACGCTGTCACGCAGCTCAATGCGCAAGACCAGGGCCTCACCGCCCAAGACCGTAAGCTTGCCAGAGGTTACGCGGCGCGAGCCAGAGCGGTGCAGTGTGGGTTTAGATTCCATGGCAATAACTCGTCGATTCGATTCACGGGATACTCGGCGATACGGGCCAGCACCTCACGCAAGTAAGCCATGGGTTCAATGCCGTTCAGGGCCGCGCTACCAAGCAGGCTATAAATGGACGCAGCGCTGTGGCCGCCGGCATCGGATCCGGCAAAGAGATAATTCTTACGCCCCAGGGCGACCACGCGCAGTGCCCGCTCAGCCGCATTATTATCGATGTCAATGCGGCCATCGTCTACATAGCGCGTCAAGGCAGCCCAGCGCGTGAGCGCATAGCGAATGGCCCCGGCCAGGTCGGACTTGCGTGAGACGGATCGTAAGGTGTCATGCAGCCAGTCGTGCAGTGCGTCCAGTCGGGGGCCCGCACGCGCCTGACGAGCCTGGCGTCGCGCCTCGGGCAACTGACCTCTGATTTGCGCTTCAATACCGTATAGCTCGGCGATACGTCCAATGGCTTGTAAGGCCTCGGGGCTGCTTTGTTGCTCAGCAATATCGTAGAACTTGCGGCGCACATGGGCCCAGCAAGCGGCTTCTTTAACTCGACCACTGTCGTACAAGGCGTTGAACCCGGCATAGCCGTCGGCCTGAACAATGCCCTGGAAGTCTTTAAGATGACGTTGAGGGTGCTCACCTTTGCGATCCGGCGAATATCCGAACCATACCGCCGCTGGCTGCTCGCTGGCTGCGGCCCGGTCATCGCGCACATACGTCCACAAACGCCCGGTGCGGGTCTTGCCACGGCCTGGCGCCAACACAGGCACCGGGGTGTCGTCCGCGTGCACCTTGTGGCCACGCATGACGTAGCGATGCAGCGCCTGCACCAAGGGGCGCAGCAATTGACTGCTGCCGGCCACCCAGTCGGCCAAGGTCGAGCGCGACAGCGTTACGCCGTGCCGAGCATAGATCGCGCTTTGGCGGTACAGCGGTAGATGATCACAATACTTGGCTACGAGCACCTGCGCCAGCAAGCCCGGGCCTGCCAAGCCGCGAGCAATCGGTCGAGACGGCGCGCTGGCTTGCACAATGGTGTCGCAACGCCCGCAGGCCAGCTTGGGCCGCACGGTGCGAATGACCTTAAAGCTGGCCGGAATGAACTCGAGGGTCTCGCTGACATCTTCACCCAGGAACTTGAGCGCACCGCCGCATGCTGGGCAGTCGCATGAATCATTCGCAGCAAGCACATGCTCTTCGCGAGGTAGAAACTCGGGCAAGCTGTGACGCTGAGAGGGCCGAGGCTGTTTCTTGGGTAGGGGCGTGTGGGGATCGACGACATGGGCTGAAGATTCTGCTGTAGCCACATCACCGAGCGACAACGGCAACTGAGCCAATAGATCGCCAGCCCGTTCACTACTACGCCCGAAGCGTTCACGTCGGGCTTTGGCCAACTGCAAGCGCAAGTAGTCGTTCTCTTGCTGCAACGCCTTGATCACCGCCAACAAGGCAGTGGTGTCAGCAGCAGTGTTAATGGCGTTTTGCATGGCGGCTATTTTATCAAATAACAGCCACCAGAAGTATTCTCTGCAAGCTTAAAACCCAATAAATATGCGGGTTTACAAGCTTATGGAAGCGTCAAACGCGAGCGGGGTGATGCGTGCGCTGAGGTCTGCGCCAATCAATGCCTTCAAGCAGCATCGACAACTGTGCCGGTGTTAAACACACCGAGCCCGATTCGGCTTGAGGCCAGACAAAATGGCCTTGCTCCAGGCGCTTGGCCAGCAGGCACATGCCATCGCCGCTCCACCAGAGCACCTTGATGCGATCCCCCTTACGGCCACGGAACACAAACACGTGACCGCTGAAGGGATCCTCTGCAAGCTTGGACTGCACAATGGCCGCCAAGCCATCGAAGCCACGGCGCATATCCGTGACACCGGCCGCCAACCAGACGCGGGTTCCCGCCGGTAAACCCATCATGGGCGCAGCATCTCGATCATGCAGCGTAGCGCGCGGTAATCGGCGGACCCGTGCACGACAATCCTGGCGTTGCCAAGATGCAGCTCAATCCGTCCACCCTGGGTGGTAGGATTATTGGGCTGTTGATCAGTCGTAAGCAGATGGCGCGGCGTAGCCGGCTGCGCCGTAATATGAATCGGCAATAGCGTTGGTGTCTCGGTCAACGGGCCAAAGTCGCCGCGCCGATATTGCCAGCGCCAGTTATGCAATTGATTGGCATTGAGCCCATGGGCCATGGCAACACGGGCAATGGATGCGCCGCCGACCATTGATTCTTGCACGACTTGCCGCTTGAACTCGGCTGTGTACCGGCGCCGATAGCTGGCCGGAACAGGCGCAAGAGAAGTAGAGGATTCGCTCATTAAACAAATGTCCATTTACCAAAATTAATGGACACTTATCTTGATGAGATTTACACGAGAGCGCTAGACGGTACTGGGCGTACGCTTACC
>JBARWC010000052.1:0-28542 GCA_049646585.1 Burkholderiaceae bacterium
GCCGGAGGCCGCTCCCGCCTGGCCGTCCGAAGAGGATGCCGCGGCACCGTCCGCCTTGGTCGGCGAGGCCTGGGCCTTGTCGTCGCCAGCGGGCGCATCCGACGATCCACCGGTCACCGCGTTGGCCGCATCGGCCAGCGTCTGACTCAGGCCCGCGGCTCCGCCCAGGACCAGATCGGTGGCCGCCCCGCCCTGCGCCTGTAAGGCCTGACTAAGGTTCTTGACGTTGGCCTCCAACTGCGACACCCGCTGCTCGGAGTCCTGTATGCCCTTGCTGGTAGCGACGCGATCGTCGGCTCGCGCATCGGCGTCGCCCGAGGAGCCCGTGCCCGCCGCAGCACCCGTCGCGCCGCCGGCCTTGCCGCTGGTGACCACCTGTTTGCCGGACAGGCGCAATTGATCTTGTGATGTACCTGCGACTTCGTGCCGCGCAGGCTGGCTGGCCGCCGACACCGTGCCCGATGCGGCCGCGCCGGCTTCCTGGGCCACGGTGGGCGTATCGCCCGCCGTGCGCTGGCGGTACAAGGCAAAGGCCTGCGCCTGCTGTTGGAAGAGGCGGCGGGCTTCCTTGTCGGAAATGGCGGTAAGGGCCGCCATTTCCGGCATGGCCAGCGTGGCGCCGGCCTTGACCAGGTTGACATTGTTCTGGATGAAGGCTTGCGGGTTGGCCCGCTGCAAGGCGATCATCATCTGGTAGACGCTTACGCCCGGAACCGCATTACGCTGCGCAATGGCGAACATGGTATCGCCGGGCTTGACGCGTATGGATTTTTGCGGCGCGTGCACGCCGCCTTGCGTTGCGGACTGCCCCGAACCCCGCAACGACGAGCTGCGCTGCGCGGCCAGGGACTGCGGCCCGGCCTGGGTCAGCAGGCTGACCTGGTAGCGCTGCTGGCCCGAGGCGGTGCGCACGTCCAGCAGCAGATCGGCCACGGGGCGGTCGAAAGCCTGGCTGGAACGCAGCTGCAAGACCTTGGTGCCCGGCGTATAGCCATCGACCAAGCGCAATTGCAATGAAGAAAGATCGACCGGCGGAACCAGCCCCGCCTGCTTCCAGTCGCCCTCGGGGGCCAGCCGCACCGCCAGGGAACGCAAGTCATCGGCGCTTAGCTGAATGATGGGTACATCTATGCGCAGGGGCTGCCCCAGCGCCGATACCACGCGTGAATGCCCGAGGCTAGCCGCGTACGAGGTCGAGCATGCCAGCAATGCCGCCGCAAGTGCCCCGACCAAAGGTTTAGTGTTAAGGACTAACGCAGAAGACGACGGCACACAGCGGGACATTTGCATTTTTAAAGTTCACCCAAAGTTATACGCAACATGCGGCGCAACGGCTCCGCAGCCCCCCATAGTAGCTGATCCCCCACGGTAAAAGCACTTAGGTAGTCGGGGCCCATGGACATCTTGCGCAGGCGGCCGACGGGGATATCCAGCGTGCCGGTCACGGCCACCGGCGTGAGTTCACGCATGGTGACGTCGCGCTCGTTGGGGATGACCTTGGCCCACTTGGAGCCTTCGCGCAGGATGTCGTTGATTTCGTCCAGAGGAACGTCGCGCTTGAGCTTGATGGTCAGGGCCTGGCTATGGCAGCGCATGGCGCCGACGCGCACGCACAGGCCGTCGATGGGCGTTGCCGCCGTGTCGAAGGCCTGGCCGCGTCCCAGTATCTTGTTGGTCTCGGCCTCGGCCTTCCATTCTTCGCGCGATACGCCGTTGCCCAGGTCCTTGTCGATCCAGGGGATCAGGTTGCCGCCCAGCGGAACGCCGAAATGCTCCTGCGGCAAGGCGGGATCGTGCTGCGCCCGCAGGACGCCGCGGTCGATCTCCAGGATGGCGGAAGCCGGGTCGTCCAGCAGGTTCTTGACCGAGCTGTTGAGCAGGCCGAACTGAGTCAACAGTTCGCGCATGTGCTGCGCGCCGCCGCCCGAGGCCGCCTGATAGGTCATGCTGGTCATCCACTGGATCAAGTCCTGGTTGAACAGGCCAGCCAGGCCCATGAGCATGCAGCTTACCGTGCAGTTGCCGCCTATGTAGTTCTTGACGCCGCGCTTGAGGGCGGCGTCGATGACGGGGCGGTTGACCGGGTCGAGCACGATGATGGCGTCATCGGCCATGCGCAGCGTGCTGGCCGCGTCTATCCAGATGCCGTCCCAGCCCGCGGCGCGCAGCTTGGGGTAGACGGCCGTGGTGTAGTCGCCGCCTTGGGCGGTAAGAATGATGGGCAGTTTTTTCAGCGCATCGATGTCGTAGGCGTCTTGCAGGGCGCCCGCGCCGTCGGCCCAGGTGGGCGCCGCCCCGCCTGCGTTGCTGGTGGAAAAGAACACCGGCTGAAACAGGGAAAAATCATTCTCGTCGCGCATGCGCTGCATGAGGACGGAACCCACCATGCCGCGCCAGCCGACCAAACCTACTGCTTGGCTCATGTTAAATCGCTTAGATAGAAAGAAAAGTCAAAAAATCGAGTCACGTAATACTATTTTAATGCTTTCAGCACGGCATCACCCATTTCGCTGGTGGAAACCTTGTTTGTGCCGGCTTCGTGGATGTCGGCGGTGCGCAAGCCTTGCTCCAGAACGGCCTGCACGGCGGCCTCGATGCGATCGGCCTGGGCGGCCTGATCCAGCGAGTAGCGCAGCAGCATGGCGGCCGACAAAATGGTCGCCAGCGGGTTGGCCATGTTCTTGCCGGCGATGTCGGGCGCCGAGCCGTGGCTGGGCTCGTACAGGCCCTGGTTGGACGCATTCAGCGAAGCCGAGGGCAGCATGCCGATGGAGCCCGTCAGCATCGCGGCCTCGTCCGACAGGATGTCGCCGAACAGGTTGCCGGTGACGATGACGTCGAATTCCTTGGGCGCGCGCACCAGTTGCATGGCGGCATTGTCCACATACATATGCGAAAGCTCGACGTCGCCGTACTCGCGCGCCACGTCGATGACCGTGTCGCGCCAGAACTGCGAGGTTTCCAGCACATTGGCCTTGTCCACGCTGCACAGGCGCTTGTTGCGCTTTTGCGCCGCCTGGAAGGCCACGTGGGCAATGCGGCGGATTTCGGACTCGGCGTAATGCATGGTGTCGAAACCCTGGCGCTGGCCCTTGAACGGCCCTTCCGTGACTTCGCGCACGCCGCGCGGCTGGCCGAAGTAGATATCGCCGGTCAGCTCGCGCACGATCAGAATGTCCAGGCCGGCAACGACCTCGGGCTTCAGGGACGAGGCATTGGCCAGTTGCGGGTACAGGATGGCCGGGCGCAGGTTGGCGAACAGGCCCAGCGCCTTGCGCAAGCCCAGAATGGCTTGTTCCGGGCGCAGCTCGCGCGGCAGCTTGTCGTATTTCCAATCGCCCACGGCGCCGAACAGGATGGCGGCCGAGCCCTTGGCCAGCTCGAGCGTGGCGGGCGGCAGCGGATGGCCCTGCTCGTCATAGGCGGCGCCGCCCACGGGCGCCGTCTGAAGGTCCAGGTCCAGGCCCAGGGCGCTCAATACGCGCACGGCCTGCTCGGTGATCTCGGGGCCGATACCGTCGCCGGGCAATACAGCAATCTTGTAAGTCATGGTTTTTCCTGAATAAATGGGTGCGCGTGCAGGCCGCGCACAGAAAAAGGGCTGCGTCGCCGCGGCCCTTGTCGTTGTCGATGGCGCCCGGCAGTTACCGGGCTAGCGGCCTCAAGCGATGGGACGCGCCTCCAGCCAGGGGTGCCGCGCCAGCCGCTCGGCCTCGAAGGCGCGGATGACATCGGCCTTTTGCAGCGTAAGCCCGATTTCGTCCAACCCGTTAAGCAGGCAGTGCTTGCGGAAGGGCTCGATGTCGAAGGCCAGTTCGCGGCCGTCTTGTGCAATGACGACCTGGCGCTCCAGGTCGATGCGCAGCTTGTAGCCGGCAAAAGCCTTGACCTCGTCGAACAGCCTGGCCACCTGCAGCTCGGGCAGTATGATGGGCAGCAAGCCGTTCTTGAAGCTGTTGTTGAAGAAGATAT
This sequence comes from Burkholderiaceae bacterium, assembly GCA_049646585.1. Lineage (GTDB taxonomy): Bacteria > Pseudomonadota > Gammaproteobacteria > Burkholderiales > Burkholderiaceae_B. The sequence continues at coordinate 3,973 of JBARWC010000052.1, forward strand.
CGGCATAGGACGGTGCAATAATCGCCCGAAAACCGTATTGCGTCAAAGCCCAGGGCGCGTGTTCGCGGCTGGAGCCGCAGCCGAAGTTCTTGCGGCCCAGCAGGATGGACGCGCCTTGGTAGCGCGGCTGGTTCAACACGAAATCCGGGTTCAGCGGCCGCTTGGAGTTGTCCATGCCGGGCTCGCCGTGATCCAGGTAGCGCAGTTCGTCGAACAGATTGGGGCCGAAGCCCGTGCGCTGAATGGACTTCAGGAACTGCTTGGGAATGATCAGGTCGGTATCGACGTTTTCACGGTCCAGCGGTGCGACCAGGCCATGATGGGTGGTGAATGCTTGCATGATGGCTTCCTATCGAAAATTTCGTACGTCAACAAAATGGCCCGCGATCGCGGCGGCCGCGGCCATGGCCGGGCTGACCAGGTGCGTGCGCCCGCCCTGCCCCTGGCGGCCTTCGAAGTTGCGGTTCGAGGTCGAAGCGCAGCGCTCGCCCGGTTCCAGGCGGTCGGCGTTCATGGCCAGGCACATCGAGCAACCCGGTTCGCGCCACTCGAAGCCCGCATCCAGAAAGATTTTGTGCAACCCTTCCTGCTCGGCCTGGCGCTTGACCAGGCCCGAGCCGGGCACCACCATGGCCTGCTTGACCGACGACGCCACGTGCTTGCCGCGCGCCACCGAGGCCGCGGCGCGCAAGTCTTCGATGCGCGCATTGGTGCAGGACCCGATGAAGATGCGGTCCACCTTGATGTCGGTAAGCGGCGTATTGGGCTTCAGGCCCATGTATTGCAGGGCGCGCTCCATGCCGCTGCGGCGCACGTCGTCTTTTTCCTTGTCGGGATCCGGCACCCGGCCGTCGACCGGCAGCACCATTTCAGGCGAGGTGCCCCAGGAAACCTGGGGACGGATTTCGCGAGCGTCGATCTCGACCACCCGGTCGAATTTGGCGCCCGGGTCGGAATGCAGCGTGCTCCAGTACTGCACGGCCTGGTCCCACAAGGCGCCGGTGGGTGCATAGGGGCGGCCGCGGAAGTAGTCTATGGTCTTCTGGTCGACCGCCACCATGCCCGAACGGGCACCGGCTTCGATGGACATATTGCAGACCGTCATGCGCCCTTCGACCGACAAGGCGCGTATCGTGCTGCCGCCGAACTCCATGGCATAGCCCGTGCCGCCGGCCGTGCCGATTTTGCCGATGACGTACAGGACCAGGTCCTTTGCCGTACAGCCCAGGGGCAGTTCGCCCTCGACCTTGATCAGCATGTTCTTGCTTTTTTTCATGAGCAGCGTCTGCGTGGCCAATACGTGCTCGACCTCGGAGGTGCCGATGCCGAAGGCCAAGGCCCCCACGGCGCCGTGCGTGCTGGTGTGGGAATCGCCACAGACCACCGTCATGCCAGGCAGGGTGGCGCCCTGCTCGGGGCCGATGATGTGCACGATGCCCTGACGCAGGTCGTTCATGCGGAATTCGGTGATGCCGTATTTTTCGCAGTTGCTATCCAGCGTATCGACCTGCAGGCGCGAAATGGGGTCCTGTATGCCCTGGTTGCGGTCCGTCGTGGGCACGTTGTGGTCGGCCACGGCCAGGTTGGCCTCTGTCCGCCACGGTTTGCGGCCGGCCAGCGCCAGGCCTTCGAAGGCCTGCGGGCTGGTTACTTCGTGAACCAGGTGACGATCGATATACAGCAAACAGGTGCCGTCCGACTCTTGATGCACCACGTGTGCATTCCAGAGCTTGTCGTAGAGGGTTTGTGCCATGAGGTGCCCTTGGGGAAAAAGGTAAACGGAAAAGCCTTGGATGAATTATGCCATCTTGCAAACCCGGTACAAGACAAGTTCTTATACTGGTATCAGCAGTGACACCTTGGGCATCCAGCCAGTTCTTCCGCCACCCATGGCAGCGGCCCCGGCGATCAACGCGGCAACAAGCCCTGCTCGCGCAATCCCGCCAGGGCGTCGGCGAAAGCCCGCGCATTGCGCGCGGTCTCGGACGCCGTCATGCCGGGCTTGTACAGAGCGGAACCCAGGCCGAAACCGTTGGCGCCCGCGCGCAGGTAATCGGCCATGTTGTCGGGCCGTATGCCGCCCACCGGCAGCACGCGGCAGGCAGGAGACAATACGGCGCGCCAGGCCTTGACCACGGCGGGCAGGATCTGCTCGGCGGGGTATAGCTTCAAGGCGTCGGCGCCGTTGGCCAGGGCGGCAAAGGCCTCGGTGGGCGTGGCCACGCCCGGTACGCACAGCAAGCCGGACCGCTTGGCCTCGTGGACGACGGCCGGATCGCTGTGCGGCATCAGCACCAGCTTGCCGCCGGCCCGCGCAATCGCCTGGGCGTCGGCCGGCGACATGACGGTTCCGCCGCCCACCAGCAGCTCGGGAAAGCGTTCCGCCAGGATGGCGATGCTTTCCATCGGCTGCGGCGAATTCAAAGGCACTTCAAGGATGCGGAAACCCGCGTCGACCACGCCTTCGGCGACGGCGACCACTTCATCGGGCCGCACGCCCCGGAAAATCGCAATCAGCGGGAATTCATCCAGGTAAGTCTCGATACGCATCGTCATTCCAAAAAAAGCATGTCCAAGCCGCTAGGCCAGCAGACCCAGGTGGCGCGCAATGGCCAGCATGCCAAGATAGCTGGCCTGCTCGGGGCAAGCCAGGCCTTCCAGCCCGAAGACGGCAAGCGCCTCTTGGTAGCGCTGCAACAGCGCCGGCTTGCACACCAGGTGGATGCGCGACGCCACGCCATCGCCCAGCAAGGCCAGCGCCTCGCGGATTTCTTCGCCTATCAGCACCCCGGAAAGGTAATCGGGCGCCAATTCGTTCGTCAAGCCGCCAAGCAGGCCGCGCGAACGGACGGAAAACAGATTGTGCAACACCGCCCCCTGGGCAGCCGCCGCGCAACCCGCGGCAAACGCCGCCCTGCTCTGCTCCCAAGGCAGCGGATCGCCCTCGAGCATGCTGCGCGACAAGATGGAATGCTGCTTGAGCACGGCGTAGACCTCGCCGGTCATGTAGCTGTGAAAATCGCGGATGCGGCGATCTTCCACCCGTACCCATTTGCTATGCGTTCCGGGCAGGACGAAAATGCCGTCGGCCACGCCCAGGGCGTCCAGGGCGCCGAAAACCTGGATTTCCTCGCCCCGCATCACATCGGGCGCCCCGCCCGCGTGCTCGGTCGCCAGCCCCGGCACGAAACCGATGGAGCCGCCGACCCCGTCGAACCAGGACAGGGCCCGGCCCAGCTCGTCGAAGCCAGCCGGACAAGACAAGTAGGGAACTTCGTGCCAGCCCTGGCGGCTGCCCACCATGCCCGCCGCCAGCACGACGGCGCCGGGATGGTCGCGCCGCCACCCGCCCGCCACCTTGTCGAACACGGCCTGGAAATCCCGCCCCGCCACGGCCATGATGCCGTCGGCCGTCTCGGCCTGCTCGACGATGCGGCCCTGGCTGTCAAGCAGCGCGGCCCGCAGGGAAGTGGTGCCCCAATCCAGGGCGATCAAATGCTTGGCTGCAGGCATGTCGATGCGTTTCCGACCGGTATGGAATCCACCTTATTTGCCCCCCGCCTGCTTGTACAAAGGCATGACTTTGTTGGCGGCTTCGGTCAGGTCGGCTGAACGGCTGGCGGCCGAGGGGTGGGTGGACAAGAACTCGGGTGGCGCGCTGCCTTGGCTAAGCGCGCCCATCTTCTGCCACAGGGTGACCGCCGCGCGCGGGTCAAAGCCCGCCCGGGCGGCCAGCTCGACCCCTATGCGGTCGGCTTCGGCCTCGTGCGTGCGGCTGTTGGGCAAGGTGAACATGACGTTGCTCAGCGCGCTGCCCAGGTCGGCCGTGGCGCCGCCGCCCGTCACCGCCGACAAGACCGACAGCCCCATATTGGTGACCATCTGCTGCGATACTTGCTCGCGCGCATGTTCGCGCAGGGCGTGCGCCATTTCGTGGCCCATGACCGCGGCCAGTTCATCATCGGTGGGCTTGACCTGATTGATCAGGCCGGTATAGACGGCGATTTTCCCGCCCGGCATGCACCAGGCGTTGACTTCGTCGGAATTCAGGACGTGGACCTCCCACTTCCAGTTGGCCGCGTCGGGGCGAAACGCGCCGACCTGCTTGATCAGCTTCTGGGATATGGCTTTGACGCGCGCGGTTTGCGCGGTATTGGTGTCCAGGGCGCCCTGGGTCTTGGCCTGCGACAGCAGGCCGTTGTATTGCTGGGCCGCTTCCTGCTCCAAGGCCTGTTCGGAAACCATGCTGGACATGTACTGCTTGCGATCCACGCCCACCGTGCCCGAATCCGTGGTCTGGACGGCGGCGCAAGCGCCCAGCAATACCAGGCCGGACATTGCAGCAACGGCGCAGACGCCGCGCAGCGCCGAGCTTGCGTTGATTGTTTTCTTCATGGCGGTAAGGCTCCTTTCAGGCAACAAAATTTATTTTCCGCACTGGGCGCGCTGGCGCAGGGCATGATCCATCAGCACGATGGCCAGCAAGGCCTCGGCAATGGGCGTGGCGCGTATGCCCACGCAGGGGTCGTGGCGCCCCAGGGTCTGCACCGATACGGGCTCACCGGCGCGGTTGACGGAACGGCGCTCGACGCGGATGCTGGACGTGGGCTTGATGGCCAGGGAAACCGTAATCGCCTGACCCGAGGAAATACCGCCCAGCACGCCGCCGGCGTGGTTGGACAGAAAGCCATCGGGCGTGATTTCGTCGCCGTGCTCGGAGCCGCGCTGCGCAATGCTGTCGAAGCCCGCCCCTATCGATACCCCTTTTACGGCGTTCAAGCCCATCATGACGTGGGCGATATCGGCATCCAGCCTGTCGTACAGGGGTTCGCCCCAGCCGGCCGGCGGGTTTTCCGCCACGACCTCTATGCGCGCACCTATGGAGTCGCCATCGCGCCGCAACTGGTCCATATAGGCTTCCAATTCGGGCACGACGCCCGCATTCGGCGCATAGAAGGGGTTGTTGGCGACCTCGTCCCAGGACTCGAAGGGTATGGGTATCGGCCCCAGTTGGCTCATGTAGCCGCGCACCTTGATGCCGTGGTTCTGGGCCAGCCACTTCTTGGCGATGGCACCCGCCGCCACACTGGGCGCGGTCAAGCGGGCCGAGGAGCGGCCGCCGCCGCGCGGGTCGCGCTCGCCGAATTTGCTCCAGTAGGTGTAGTCGGCATGGCCGGGGCGGAAGGTGTCGGCGATATTGCTGTAGTCCTTGCTGCGCGCATCGGTATTGCGGATAAGCAGCGCAATAGGCGTGCCGGTGGTCACCCCCTGGTAGACGCCCGACAGGATTTCGACCTGGTCGGCTTCCTGGCGCTGGGTCACGTGGCGCGAGGTGCCGGGGCGGCGCCTGTCCAGATCGAACTGGATGTCGGCCTCGGACAGCGCCAGCCCCGGCGGACAGCCGTCCACCACAGCGCCTATCGCCGGGCCGTGCGATTCACCGAAATTGGTCACGCAGAATAGTTTGCCTAGAGTGTTGCCGGACATAGTTCTTGTTTACGATTGAATTGAAAGAATACGCGATAAAGCCGGTGGCGGCATCCCTGCCCGCCGCCCGCGCAGCCATGATTCTATTAAAGATTGTGAACAAAGGCGCCGCCGGCCGGGCATGGGTGCCGGCATCATGAAGAGCAACTGACCGACAACTGCCCCGCCCAGTCCGGCGGCACGGCGGCGTAGGATTCGAAGCCGGGTTTTTCAGTATAGGGATCGCGCAGCAAAGCCAGCAGGGTCTCGATTTCGCCGGCATCGCCTTGCGCGGCGGCCCGTATCGCGCCTTCGGCCAGGTGATTGCGCAGCACGTACAAGGGGTTGCTGCGGTTCATCTGATCTATGCGCTCCGCGTCGGGCCGCTGGTCTTGCGCGAGGCGTTGCACATAGCGATCCAGCCATGCACCGGCCTCGTCCCGCTCGACAAAGCGCTGGAAAAACCCGGAAGCATCCTGCGGCGCCAGCGCCAAAGAGCGAAAGCTCAGCGTGAAGTCCGCCTTTTGCGTATGCAGCAGGCGCCACCAGTCGTCCACCAACTGTTCGTCGCCATCCACCCATTGCTGCAGGCCCAGCTTTCTACACAGATTGGCGCGATAAGCCTGCAAGAAGGCGGGTTCGAATTGCTGCAATTGATCTTTCAGCGCATCGGCCTCGATGCCCAGGCCCAGCAAGGCGCTGGCCAGGCGGTAGAGATTCCAGTGGGCCACCGAGGGCTGCGCATTCCAGGCATAGCGGCCCTGGCTGTCGCTGTGGTTGCACACATGATCGACCTGGAAGGCATCCATGAAGCCGTAGGGCCCGTAATCCAGGGTCAGCCCGACTATCGACATATTGTCGGTATTCATGACGCCATGGCAAAAGCCCGCAGTCTGCCAATCGGCCATCAGGCGGGCCGTGCGCAGCGTGACGGCGCGCAAAAAGCGCAGCGCCACCTGTTCTTGCGTGGCCGGCGCGCCGTCGACGGCATCGCGGCATTCGGGGTAGTGGCGGTCGACCACGTAATCCAGCAAGGCGCCCAGGTTTTCAGGCGAAGACGACCAATGCTCGAAGGAGCCGAAGCGCACGAAGCTAGGCGAAACGCGCGTAACGATGGCGGCGGTCTCCACCGTTTCGCGGTAGACCGGGTCCTGGGACACCACCAGCGCCAACGACCGGGTCGTGGCAATGCCCTGGCCGGCCATGGCCTCGCCGGCCAGGTATTCGCGCACCGAAGAACGCAACACCGCGCGCCCATCGCCCATGCGCGAATACGGGGTGCGACCCGAACCCTTCAACTGCAATTCCCAGCGCCCCGAAGGGCTGAGCACTTCGCCCAGCAGATGCGCCCTGCCGTCGCCCAACTGGCCCGCCCATATTCCGAATTGATGGCCGCTGTACACGGCGGCCAAGGGTTGGCCGCCCGGCAGCGGGCCATTGCCCGCGACCACATCCAGGAAATCGGGCCGGCCCAAGGCGGCGGGCGACAGATCCAGCAGCGCCGCCACATCGGCGTTGGCGTGCAGCAAGCGCGGCTCGGTCAGGGGCTGCGGCGGCAAACGCGTATAAAAGGACGGCGGCAGGTCGGCAAAGGAATTCTCGACCCGCAGGTCCTGGATGGAGTCTTTCATGAGGCAGCCCCGGCTTTGTTGCGCGCCGCGCTCTCTTTGGCGGCCCGCTTGGCGGGGCGCAGATAGCAAACGGCGCAAATATAGAACGCCAGCGACAAAACGATTTCCAGCCCGCCCATCAGCGCCGACAGCGGCGCGGGGTCGGACCAGGCGCGCACCACGCCTTCCATGAAATAAATCAGGATCAGCATGGCCGCCCATTGCAGGGTGTACAGCCGGCCCTTGAGCACCCCGCCCAGAGGCAGCAGCAAGGGCAATGCCTTCAGGGCCAGCAAGGAGCCGCCCGGGCGCAAAGGCGCGATTTTCAGCTCCCATAGCAGGCACAAAACGATAAGCGCGATCAGCGACACGGACGCGCCATGACGCAATACGGGATTAAGTTGGGTAGTCATACTGGTATTATCACTCGAAAGAGGCGGGCGCCGGCGCAATGGCGCCTCGCAAAGCAAAGGAAGGTTCATCGTCACCATGCCCACGACCAGCACCCCTCGCGATACGGCGGACTCTTTTGCCGGCCCGGCCCCGGCCGACGGCCCGGCGCCAGCCGAAGAACCCAGGCTGGAAGCGGGTGAAACCCCGCGAACGGGATTGTCGAACGCGGGCAAGATCGCCCGCTACGCCCTGCAGCGCGCCGGCGAAAAAAAGCTCACGCAAGTGGCCTCCAGCCTGACCTTCACCACCGTCCTGGCCATCGTGCCCCTGCTGGCCGTGGTGCTGTCCCTGTTCACCGCCTTCCCGCTGTTTGCCGATTTCCGCGTCGCGCTGGAAAGCTTTCTGGCCACCAGCCTGATGCCGCCGTCGGTATCCGACAACGTCATGCTGTACCTGAACCAGTTCGCCGCCAAGGCCTCGGGCCTGACGGCCGTGGGCAGCCTGTTCCTGATCGTGACCTCGGTCATGCTGATCATGACCATAGACGAGGCCTTCAACGACATCTGGCAGGTGGAGCGGCAGCGGCCGTTCAGGCAGCGCATACTGGTCTATTGGGCCATTATTTCGCTAGGCCCCATCCTGACCGGCGCCAGCCTGTGGGCCACGTCCGTCCTGGCGCGCGAATCCATAGGCGACATCGCCGAACTGCCCACCGTCGTCGGCTTTGCCCTGTCCTTCGTACCCCTGTTGGCCACCGGCCTGGGCTTCACCGCCCTGTTCGTGGGCGTTCCCAACCGGCGCGTGCTATGGAAGGACGCCGTCATCGGCGGCCTGGGCACGGCCATCGTCCTGGAGATCATGCGCGCGGGCTTCGCCTACTACCTGACGCGCTTCCCCTCGTACACCATCATCTACGGCGCCTTCGCCACCCTGCCCATCTTCCTGCTCTGGATCTACCTGTCGTGGCTGGCCATCTTGCTGGGCGCCACGGTGGCGGCCACGCTGCCCGCGCTGCGCCAGCGGCGCTGGGCCCTGGAACACTACCGCGGCGCCGTGTTCGTCGACGCCCTGCGCGTGCTGCGCGTGCTGTGGGACGCCCAGAAGACCCTGCCGCCGGGACGCAGCATGCGCTTCCTGTGCGCCCACCTGCAATTGCACCAGGACGAACTTTCCAAGGTGCTGAAGGCGCTGAAGCGGCTGGGCTACGCGGTCAACACCGAAAACGGCGACAGCGATCAATGGGTGCTGGCCTGCGACCAGCGCGACGCGACCATAGGCCCGCTCATAGACGAACTGCTGCTGGACAGCGAGCAGCCCGGCCTGGCCTCGGAACCCTTACTTCTTGAAGCGATTTCGGCCTCTTTGACACAAACTCCGCAACGCCTGGCCAAGCTGTTCGACGCCCCTGGGCGGCAAGACGGCGAAACACTACCGGAAAGCGCCCATATGGTGCAAAATAGCCTTACCGCGGAGCATAGAAACACCCAGGAGAAGAACCATGCTGAAAGTCAGTGAGATCCTACGCGTGAAGGGGCACACGCTGTACACTGCCGGGCCCGACATGCCCATACTGCAGGCCCTCGAAACCATGAGCGGGCAAGACATCGGATCGCTGGTCATCATGGACCACGGCGAGCTTGCCGGCATGCTCACCTTCCGTGAAATCATCCGCCACCTGCACGCCAACCACGGCGAAACGGGCTCGCATACCGTGCGCAGCATCATGGACGACGCGCCGGTCAGCGTGTCGCCCAATACCGACTTCGAAGAAGTGCAGCGCCTGATGCTTGAAAAACACGCGCGCTACATGCCGGTCATGGACGGCCCCACGCTGATGGGCGTCATTTCCTTCTACGACATGGCGCAAGCCATCGTGGCGGCCCAGCAGTTCGAGAACGACATGCTGAAGGCCTACATCCGCGACTGGCCTACAGATTCCGAAGAAGCGGCGCGTTCCTGAATCTCTAAATCCAGGCCTGAAGCTCAAGCGGCATCGCCGCTGCGCAGGGCCAGGTCGGACCACGCCTGCTCGATCAGGCCGGCATCGTTTCGGTTAAGCAGCGCCGGATCCGACAAACTGCGGCGCCAATGGCGCGCTCCGGCGCGCCCGCTCATCCAGCCCAGCATGCAGCGCGCAATCATGCGCAGCGGCACGCCTTTGGCGATCTCGCGCTCGGCATAGCGCGCCATGTCATGGACCACCTGCGCGGGCTCGGGCAAGGCCAGCTCCGGATGCAGCTTGCGGCTGATGTCCGCCAATACCCCCGGGTTGTGCCAGGCCGCCCTGCCCAGCATCACCCCGTCGAACTCCCGCATCAGGTCCAGGGACTGATCCACTTCGGTAATGCCGCCGTTCAGCACGAACACGCAATCCGGAAAATCGGCTTTCAGCCTGGCGGCGGCGTCATAACGCAATGGCGGCTTTTCGCGGTTGTCCTTGGGCGACAGGCCCTTGAGCACCGCATTGCGCGCATGCACGATGAATACGCGGCAGCCCGTGTCGTGGATCTTGCCGACGAAGTCGCGAACGAAACTGTAGGATTCGTCGTAATCCAGGCCCAACCTGTGCTTGACCGTCACGGGGATATCGACGGCGTCCTGCATGGCCTTGACGCAATCGGCCACCAGATCCGGCTCGGCCATCAGGCAGGCCCCGAAAGCGCCGCGCTGCACGCGTTCCGACGGGCAGCCGCAATTCAGGTTGATCTCGTCGTAACCCCACTGGCGGCCCAGGCGCGCCGAATCGGCCAGTGCCTGCGGCTCGCTGCCGCCCAGTTGCAAGGCCACCGGCTCTTCGGCCGGATCGAAATCCAGGTGGCGCGCCACATTCCCGTGCATCAGCGCGCCCGTGGTGATCATTTCGGTGTAAAGCCGGGCGCGCGGCGCCAGCAGGCGATGGAAATAGCGGCAATGCCGGTCGGTAACGTCTATCATCGGCGCCACGCAAAGGCGCCAATCGGGTCGGGACGTAGTATCTTGGTTCAGGGTCACGTTTAGCGGGTTCTATCGATAAAGCGGCCGGTAAAACGGCAGGCATAAGGCGCTTATTTTAAGCGCCCGGCAAAATAAGGCCGGCGCCCTGCCAAAGCCACTAAAGAGAAATGGCGTGTCGCCCCGCACGGGGCGCCAACCTGGACTAAAATCAGTGGCCCGGTTTTACGGGCCTTTTTTATTTTTCACGGTTTAAACAAGCAGAGTCCGCAGCCTATGGCCGTTTTTACCCCCGTCAGCGACAGCGATGCAAGCCAGCTTCTGGCCCGCTACATGCTGGGCGAGCTGGTTTCCCTGCGCGGCATCACCGCCGGCATCGAGAACACCAATTACTTCCTGGCCACCACGCAGGGCGAATATGTGTTGACGCTGTTCGAGGTGCTGACCCACGAACAACTGCCCTTCTACATAGAGCTGATGCACCATCTTGCGACGCGCGGCATCCCGGTGCCTCAGCCGCAAACCCTGCGCGACGGCACCCGGCTGACCACGCTGCACGGCAAGCCCTGCGCCATCGTCAGCCGGCTTTCGGGCGGCTACGAGCCCGCCCCCAGCGCCGCCCACTGCGCGCTGGCCGGCGAAACACTGGCACGGGCGCACCTGGCCGGCGCCGACTTCGGCATACGCCAGCCCAATCTGCGCGGCTTGCCCTGGTGGCAGGAAACCATACCCAAGGTACTGCCCTTTTTAAGCCGCTCGCAAAGCACGCTGATCCAGCAGACGCTGGACGAACAGACCCGCTACGCCGCCACCGACGCCTACAAGGCGCTGCCCTTCGGCCCCGCGCACTGCGACCTGTTCCGCGACAACGTATTGTTTGACGGCACCTTCGACATGCCGCGCATGGGCGGCTTCATCGACTTTTACTTCGCCGGCTGGGACACCTGGATTTTCGACGTGGCGGTAAGCGTCAACGACTGGTGCATAGAGCGCAACACCGGCGTCTTCGACGAAGCCAAGCTGCAGGCCTGGCTGCGCGCCTACGCCGGCGTGCGCCCCTTCACGGCCGAGGAAAAAGCCGCATGGCCCACCATGCTGCAAGCCGCCGCCCTGCGCTTCTGGGTATCGCGGCTGTTCGACTTTTACCTGCCGCGCCCCGCGCAAACCCTGAAGCCGCACGACCCGCGCCATTTCGAACGCATACTGCGCGAGCGCCGCAAGACGGCCGCCAGCCCCCTTTCCGCCTAGGACCCCGACACGCCATGCAAGCCGCCATCCTTCCCATTACATCCGGCTGGACCTGGATACAAGACGGATTCAAGCTGTTCAAGCGCCAGCCCATGGCCATGTTTTTCTGGAGCCTGATGACGGGCTTCCTGATTACCGTAAGCTACCTGATCCCCTTGTTCGGCCAGATGGCCCTGATCGCCGCCACGCCGATACTGACCTTCATCACCCTGTGCGCCTGCCGCCACGTGGCCGCCGGCCGGCCCATGCTGCTGACCATGTGGCTGGAGCCCATGCGCGATCGCGAAACCCGCAGGCGCTTGTTCGGCCTGGGCCTGTCTTACCTGGCCTTCTGCATGATGGGCGGCTTCCTGGCCACCCTGCCCTTCATGGACAGCCTGATGACCGCCATCAACCCGGACGGCGCCCTGAACGAGCGCGCCCTGCTGGCCGCCATGCGCGGCCCGCTGATCACCTTCGGCCTGCTGTACATCGTTATTTCCGCCCTGTTCTGGCACGCCCCCGCCCTGATAGGCTGGCACAGGATAGCCATGCGGCGCGCCCTGTTCTATTCCATGGTGGCCTGCTGGCGCAACAAGCTGCCCTTCCTGGCCTACGGCGCCAGTTGGGCGGCCATCTTCTTTGCCGTGCAAATGGCCGGCGACTTCATCGCCGCGCTGGGCATGTCGCCGGGCACGGTGCAGATCATGCTGACGCCGATCAACATCATCGTGGCGGCGGTGCTGTATTGCAGCTTCTACCCGGCCTATGTCAGCGTGTTCGGGGCGAATCATCCGTCGGAGCAATAAAGGTTTTACGCTATCAGGCCCAGGGAACAATGCCATGGCGCCATGCCGTGGAAGCAGGCGGTCGAGCCGGAATCGCCTTTAGCGTAGAGCAAGGCGTATGCGCCGCTGGATATCCGGATGGGCGGCGCAGTAACCCGCCGGCAGCTCCACCACGCAAGCGGCTTTCAGGCAAATCGCCAGGCGCCAGGGCGGCAGCTTATCCACCTGTTTGACGACCCTAAGCCGGCGATCCAGAAACACCACATCGATGGAATACGCGAGCCCCGCGGTATGCACCGCCTTGCAGGGCCGGATGCACAAGCCTTGGTGCCATGGCAGGCCGGAGCGCGCATGCAGGCCCAGCAAGCGTTGCCGGAACGTCCGGGCGACGGTCAGGCGCAGCCCTTGTGGATCGACATCGGCATCCGGCGGTGAATGCAAGGGCTTGCGGCTGAGGCGGCGGTTCAATAGTCCACCGACAGCAGCTTGACGGCGATGGGGAAGCCGATGACCAGAAAGGTGCAGGGAAAAATGCAGAACACCATGGGAAACAGCATTTTTACCGGCGCCTCCAATGCCTGCTTTTCCGCCCGCAGAAAGCGTTCGCTGCGGCGCTGCTCGGACTGGGAACGCAACAAAGGCCCCAGGCTCATGCCCAGTTGATCGGCCTGGACCAGCGCCGTGACCAGGCTGCGCACCGCCGGCAGGCCGGTGCGCTCGGCCAGTTCATCCAGTGCCTGCATGCGTGGCAGGCCCGCGCGCATGTCCGCCAGGGCGTGCTGCAGCTCGGCGCGCAATGGCCCTTCGGGGCCATGCCGGGCGGCCTGCTGCAAAGCGCCTTGCAGATTCAAGCCCGCCTCGACGCACAAGGTAGCCATGTCCAGAAGAAAAGGAAGCTCGCGCAGCATGCGCCCCTGCCGCCGCCGTCCCAGGTCGGACAGCCAACGGCCCGGCAAGAACAGGGACACGAGCCCCACGGCGAGACCCAGGCATATGCCATGGGCGACATCCATGCCCATCCACAAGGAGAATAGTCCGACCAACAGCGCCGACGCGGCAAAGGCCAGCACCTGCATGGCGGCGACATGTTCCGGCGTGCAATAGCCGGCAAACCCCGCGGTTTGTATGCGCAGGCGCAAGGACAAGCGCAAACGCCAGGACATGAAAGGTCCGCACACAGCCGCGGCAGCCCGTATCCATGGCCAGGCCAATCGTAGAATCGGCCCACCCGCAAAGGGCCTGCCCTTTGCCGCGGCTTCGTCGGCAACGGGACGCATCAACACCCAAACGGCCGAACAAAGCGACACTCCGGCGGCAAGGCAACTGATCCAGAAGAACATGGTTTCCGCCTATACCTGAATGCTGACGATGCGCAGTATGAAGAAGATGCCTGCTGCTTCAAGCAGCACGATGACGCCCAGCATCGACCAGCCCAAGGGCGTCTGCCACAGCACCGCCATCGTGTCCGGATCAAGGTAGTGCAGCGCCAGGGCCAGCACGGCGGGCAGGCCGGCCATAATCCAGGCCTGCAAGCGGCCCTGCGAGGTCAAGGCATGGACTCGCCCCAGCAGATGCAAGCGGGCGCGCAAGGTGACGGCAATGCCTTCCAGGGTTTCCGCCAGATTCCCGCCGCTTTGGGCGGCGATCTTCAAGGAGGACGCAAGCAGACCCATGCCTTCGGTGGGCATGCGACTGTGCACACCGCTTAAAGCCTGCTCGAAGGACACGCCCATGCGCTGTTGCCGCAGCATCAGACCGAATTCCTGGGACAAAGGTATGGGCGATTGCGCTACGATGTGCCGCAAGGCGGCCTGCATGCCCGACCCCGCGCGCAGCGCCCCGGACAGCGCCATCAGCATGTCGGGAAGCTGGCCGTCGAACTCGCGCAAGCGCCGCAGCCTAAGGCGCCGGATACCGTACTGCGGAGCCGCGAGGGCAGCCACCCCAACGGCGGCGGCAAGCCATAAGCTCCCGAACGCGGCATAGCTGGCCAGGACCAGGACGGCGCCGCCAAGCAGATTGGCCAGCCACAACTGCTTAGGATCCAGAAAAAGAAAGAACTCGCTCATGCGTTCGGTGGCCTGCCTGGTGAAGGCCTGCCGATAGCGCGCGTAGACGCCACCCAGCGACCTTAGCGCAAACCAGCTAAGCACAGCCATCGCGGCGGCAACACCGAATATGAATAATTCAATCATTTTCAAGCTCCCTTACGTCCTGTTCCGGCCGTGCTCAAGCGCCATCGCCGCCGGCATAAGGCATCAGAAACCAGCAACATCATCGGCCTGCGGCACTTCAGTGCGCTGGTCGAACAGGCTGGCCGGCAAGCCGGGCTGGCCGTCCCGATCGACGAAACATTCCGGCATGACGCCGCAGCCTACAAAAACCGATGGATGGCCTTGCGCGTAGCGAAATAATTCCTGAATCTGTATGCGTCCACTTTCCATACCGGTCACTTCGACGATGGCGGTGATGCGGCGCTTGCCATCCCCCAAGCGCGCTTGCTGGACAATGACGTCAATGCTGGCCGCTATGTGCTCGCGCACCGCCGCCAGGGGCAGGTCCATTCCGGCCATGAGTATCATGGTCTCCAGCCGGGACAAGGCATCCCTGGGGCTGTTGGCGTGCAAGGTGGTCAGCGAGCCTTCGTGCCCGGTGTTCATCGCGGCCAGCATATCGAAGGCTTCGCCGCCACGGCACTCGCCGATGACGATGCGATCCGGACGCATGCGCAAGGCATTGCGCACCAGGTCGCGGATATCGATGCGGCCGCGCCCTTCAAGATTGGCCGGCCTGGACTCCAGCGCAACCAGGTGCTGGTGGTTCAGGCGCAGTTCGGCCGCGTCCTCGATGGTGACGATGCGCTCATCATCGGGAATGAAATTGGACAGTATGTTCAGCAGGGTCGTCTTGCCCGACCCGGTTCCACCCGACACGACGATGTTCTTCCTGCCCAGTACCGAAGCGCGCAGGAAATCCCGCATATGGCTATCCAGGGCCCCTACACGCAGGAGGTCATCCATGCCCGGACGGGACTGCGGGAACTTGCGTATGGTCAGGCTGGCGCCGCGCAGGGCCACCGGGGCGACGATGGCATTGACTCGGGAACCATCGCGCAAGCGCGCATCCACCATGGGCGAGCTTTCGTCGATACGGCGGCCCAAAGGCGCAACGATACGCTCTATCACACCCAGCACGGCCTGCTCGCTGCTGAACGCCCCCGGATACCGGCTCAGCCTGCCCTGGGATTCGACGAATATTTCATCATGCCGGTTCACCATGATCTCGCTGATGGCGGGATCGGCCAGCAAGGGCTCCAGCGGCCCCAGGCCCACGGCTTCGTTCACCACATCCGTCAGCATCCCGCTACGGTCGACGGACTCCGGCAGATCGGTATCCCGCGCGATGATCTCGCCCAATGCCGCCATGGCCTCGCTGCGCAGGGCGGCATCGCTCATGGCGGCGATATCGCGGCGGCGCAAGTCCAGCGCTTCCAGCAAGGCCGTGTGCAAGCGCCGCCGATGATGCAACAAGGCCTCGGAAGGCAAAGGCGCTGCGGGAACGAGAACACCGCGCCCTCCGACCCCGCTATCGAAGGTCGCGCCAATCTGATCGGCCATGCGAGCGTCGTCCTTCATGGCCTCGGACTGTGTACAAACAGGGGACGGCACCGCGTCACCTATGCGCCCGACCGCTACAGCCGGCAAGCCGCGCAGGCGTATCAGGCATGGCCCGATGACGATCTCGTCGCCGACCCGCAATGGACCGTAGCGGCTTATGCGCCGGCCATTGACCAGTGTGCCGCCGAGCGCGCCGAAATCCTCGATGAACAAGCCGCCCTCGCTGTCTTCAAGCCGGGCATGGCGTCGTGCCACCCGCCATGCCTTCAAGCACAGGCCCGCTTCGGGCGCACGGCCGATATCCAGCGGCAATGCCGCTTTGCGCGCCTGAACGCTGCCATCCTCGAAATGCAATTCCATATCCAGCATCGCCTACTCCGTAAACGCGTGGCGGTTCCGCCCGGCACGCGCAAGCTCTTCGTGAGCCACCAGGCCGACGCCATCGTGAACGACGGGAAAAGCCCCGACGCCTTCCCCGCCCCACTGAGACCCGGCGCCATTCCAGGGATCCCAGGCATGCACGTGCGTGGACGCAAGCGGTTCGGGCAAGGCGCCGCGCGAGGAGATGGGAACATTGATCCGGGGCGGCTCTGGAAAGCTACCTTCCAGAATGGCGTGGCTATTGCGCACACGCTGCTGCAGATCGGGGTGATCCGCTGTAACCAGCACTGGCGTAACAAAAATCGCCAACTCGGTTTCATTGCGCTGAAAGCGCGTGGACTTGAACAAGGCCCCCAGAATGGGAATGTCGCCCAGCCCGGGTACCTGGTCCACGTTGCGCGACTCTTCGCGCGAAAGAAAGCCGGCCAGCACCAGGGTTTGGCCCGAACGCACATTGAACTCCGTGGCGGCTCGGCGCGTTTTCAGCGAGGGGCCATTGGGCACCGACAAAGAGGTGTCGACCGAGCTGACTTCGACTTCGATGCGCGAACGCACGGCGCCGTTGCGCTCGATTTTCGGCGTGATGCGCAGCGATACGCCGTAGGGCTTGAACGCCGTGTTGGCATTGCCATTGGCGTCGACCGTGGAATACGGAACCTCGCCGCCCGCCAGGAATTCGGCGGTGGCGCCGCTGCGCGCCAGCAACTGCGGCTGCGCCAGAACCACGGCTGTCCCGCTTTGCGCCATTGCGTTGATCTGAGCGGAAAGCAAAGCGTTCACGCCGAAGTAGCCGGCTACCGCCGTAGCGGGGAACGGCAGCGGCATCAGCGCTTCGCCTGGGCGCTCCGACCATCTTTTGCTGCCTCCGTCCCACAGCAGCCCCGCGTTTAAGCCGCCGGAGGCGGGTGTGCTCCAGCGCAAACCCAATTCCTGCAGCCGTATCCGCGGCACCTCCACGACCTGGACGTCGAGCAGCACCATGCGGTCCCATCCAACCTGGCCGGTAAAATCCAGCAGGGACGGGTAGCGCTTGGACAACTCGGCGATGCGTTCCCGGTCGCCATCCGACAAATCGTCGCCTTCCACCACCAGTTTGTCGCCGACCACCGATATCCTGGCATGTGGAATGCGCTCCAGCACGCTGCGCAGTTCCTGTTGGACTCGCCGGGCGCCCTCGGGCGCGACGTCGACCTGATAGCGATGGCGGCGTCCGGTTTCGGACCATATCTGCAAAGCGCTGGATCCTTCATTGCGCGCGAATACGATCACTTCCTTGTCTTCGGTGGCCACGGCATTGATGACATGGCCATCGCCCACCGCCACGCGCGCCACATCGGGTATCGCCAGGACCTTGACTTCGCCCGTTTGCAGGCTAAGCAGCTTGTCCCGCTCGGCTGCGAAACAGGCCGACGCCGGCAGGAGCATGCCGGAAAGCAGAAGCAGCCAATAAAACGGAATGCGGGAAGCGTGCCTCATAGTCCCACCCTATTCCGAAGCCATGCCGACGAGAGTCTGATCTGTATCGGCCGAACCCCGGTGGAATGGAGCATCCGAAACAGTCCCCGGGGCCGGCGCGCGCAACCAGGCGCTGACCAACTCCGGCGCATATGGCAAATCGAACACCCCGGCAGCCTGGGCAAGGGTCTTGGCTGGAGCCAGCCTAGGCACATTGCGCAAGGCCTGGCTGCCATACAGGACGGGCACTTTCTTCGATGCCGCCGGAGGCGGCCTGTTTACGCCCAAAAGGCTGGCCAGATCGCCCCGAACCGCCTTCTGGGTCGAATCGGCATCATGCGGCGACCGAAGAACCGCTGTGATGGTTCCGCTTTGCCGGGCCGCCACCAGCTTGACCGCATCCTCGGGCGCGGCATCGAGCGTGACGGTGGCATAAGGCGCTGCTCTCGAAGAGCTTGCGTCGGGCGTGTATTGCGTACTGGCTCCGGTGGCAAGCACCAGGACCCCTTGCAATAAAGGCGCGGTAATTCTGCGACGCTGATACTCAAACGAAACGTAGAGATCGATGAGATCGCCGGGCTGCAAAAGCCCGGAAACAGAATTGATGGCGTCGACCGGCATGGTGATCGCCCGTCTGCCCGACGCCAAGTGGCTGGAGAATGCACCCGGCTGATGTGCTGCCGCATGGACCGGCAACACCGGGTCGCCCGCTCTGAGCGGTGTGCGCAGCACCGTGCCGGTGAGCTCGGTATAGCGTTCGGGCGGCAGGCTGTCGCTGGAAACCAGCGCAAGCGGATATGAACGTATCACCAGATGTTCTGGCTCAAGCCGAGTCCCGGCCGGAAGATCGTGGGCGGCGACGATACGCTGTGTCATGGGGACCTTGGCACGCGCTTCGATGAGCTGCGCCCGATCTTGAAGATATTGTCTTGCGGCCCATGCCGCGCATGCGCCTGCCGCTACGGCAAGCAGCAGCATGGCGGAGGACCGATTGAAGGCGAGCAGCCGCATGGGGCCTCCTTGAAGACTATTCAACATGATGTATGTATAAGTCGGTGCCTGAGGGCACGGGCTGCGAAAACAGCGTCAAGCGCGAAGACCCGTGCCGCCAAATGCTGTGACCGGCCAAGCCGGCGATGGCGGGTTCGGCCTCCCACCCTTCCGCCCGCAACTGCCGGCGCACATAGGCCGTCAGCGCCTGCATGGGCAAGCCGATGCGATAAACGTGCTGAGTCGCCTTGGCGGAAGGCGACGCATCACGGTATACGAACTGGCGCCGCGACGCCGCCGGCAGCCACGAGAACCCAGGTTCATGAAGCGCCGCGCCTTCGGCCGAAGCGGCGGGATCCACGCGCATTGCCGACACATACCCTTTTGCTCCTCTGGACAGGGCATCCACCTGGGCCAGCCAATGCCAATTCGCCTGCCATCCCGACAGGATGATGGTGCCCGGCGTCACCAGGACGCGTTGGAACAGATCGACATGGGCGGCCAGCGACCGCGCCACAGGCAAGGCCGCCAGGTCGGAGGCAAAAGGCCTGACATGCGCCGGCACGCCCGACAAGAACATCGATTGGACTGATTCCCAGCGCAGGCCTTGCATGGAAAACGAGCTCAGAGGCTCGGGCACAGCGGGGGTAGCCCAGGCAGCGGCCGCCGTCCACAAGCAGGCTGGAAGCGCCAGGCAAGAGGCCCTCGCCAATATCCACAAGCGCGCCAAGCCCTGCCCACCGTGAATCAAGGATAAAAAGCCATTAATCATGCCGACCTCCGTGCTTGGCGACCAGGTGATGATCGGGTATGCGGCCCGCCCAGGGTGTCAGCCAATCGAACTCGGGCTCGGTTCGTGCCCAGCCCGCGTCGACCTGCCTCATGATTGCCGCGATTCGGCTTCCAGCAGCGTGAGACGCCTTGGCGCTATTCCCCCACGCCAGTTCGGATTGCGCCAGAACCTGCTGAGTCTGCGTATCTCCGGAGGCATGCCCAGCTCCGGTCAGAATGGCCGTATGTCTATGCATGGCGGGGTAAGCTTCACCGAAACGAAGTTCGAAATAACCACCGGCGCCCTCATCGAGCAGGGGCGCCGCGCCGCCCACCCGGACTTCGGCACACAACACACCCGGATCCCGCATCCCCCAATCGCGGCGCAGGGCGACAGCCGAACCCCCACGGCCGCCTGGCTCAGCCTGACGGTCCAGGGCCAGCCTGCTGAAAGACAGCCCTACCCCGGCCTTGTCACCCAATACAGGCCGCCCACGGCGATCCATCCACTGATGCGCCGGCCCGGAGAAGAAATGCCGGTTTATGTCCAGAGGCGTGACGCCGGCATCGGCCCTAGTCTGCTGAAACGCCGCATGTCGGCTCGCATGCTGCGCCGACAAGGCCATGTCCTGGTAACGCCCTAACCACGCTATGGCCAAGTAGACGGCCAGCAGAAGTCCCAGGACGGCCAGGCCCTCCGCCATAGCTTGGCCGTTTTGCGCGGTACGGAGGCGTTTGCCGGCATGGCCCTGCGCCAGCGCACAGTACAGAGACTGCATCATGGCAGCATCCTTTGCAAACCGGCGTGGCTGGAATGGGCCGCCAGCCTGGCTTGCCAGTACGGCTGAAACAAGTTGCCGGTTTCATCCAAGCCATCGGGGCGCGCTTGCGGCCGCTGGTAGAAAGTCTCGGCCGCGCTTCGTGTCGTCACGACCAGGCCATTGGGACCGGCATGTCGCAGGCTGACACTGAAGCGCAAAGCCTTGTCGGCACCGCCCGCCGTATCGAAATAGGCCGGCAGGCCGCCACCCTGCCAGCGCTGCCAGGCAGCGGCGGCATTGGAGTTGGCCAGGGGATTCGCACTGCCCGATGTAATGTCCCAATCGGTGGCCTCCTGGACCCAACGCCAGAAATCCTGATCGGAAAAATTCTCTGGCGGATCCTCGACATGAGGCTGATCCATGACCTGCGACACTGCGCTGGGTATCCAGCCCCAGCCCATGGCATATTCGCGGTGGTAGCAGCCTATCCAACGATTGGAGCGCAAGGCATGAAAGGATTCGGTATCGATGGACTGCCAGCGGCCGAGCGCATCCAGCCGGGTTTGGCCACGGCGGCGCAACTGGTGCCTGGACGCGGGGCAACGCGCATCCACCGCCCATGCGTTTTTCTCAGTGTAGTCGCGGGCCGACAGGAAGCCGTACATGCGCGAGACTTGCTCCGTCAAGCCGCGCAAGGCTTTCTGGCCGGAATAGGCCCGAACGTAGCCCGGAAGGCCGTCGTCGTCGATGGTCAGATCGAAGGGCATGGCCGGTTCGCCACCGGGGTAGTTGTGCTTGAGCACCGCCTGCATGCCCGCCCATCGGGCTTGCTCCAGGCCGCGCGCGATGTCGCCCTGAACGCTTGCCAGCACATTGCGCATGGCGTGGTCGTGGGCGGCATAGGCCTGCGCCAGCTCGCCCTGCGACCCGGCAAGCCGGCCCAGGCCGGAGGCCCTGCCGGCCGCCGCATAAGCCGCGCCGTGATCCGGACCGAACAGCATGGCGATAAGGTGGGCCGGAGGATTGCCCATACTCAACTGACGTGCCTGGGTTGCGCCCAGCGCCGCCCACGACCCCAGTGTGACCAGATGCGCCAGGGCAAGCTGATGGCCCACATGCGCGCGATTGATATAGGCCATCATGTTCAGGGCCCGCGCCTGGATCAAAGCGCCGCTGTAAGCCGCAGCATCCAGTGCATGAGTTTGCCTGGCCTTGGCCGCGACCACCTGGCCGGTCGAAAAATAACGGATGAATGCGGCCAAGGCGATGCCCGCCAGCATCATGCCCAGCACCAGCGCCTGCCCTTGCTGAGCGACGGCCAACGCACGCCGGCGAGCCGGGGTCATCATTGCCCGGCTCCGGAGTTGCCCGTAAACGACTTAAGGGTCTTGGCGGCGGTCTGGGCTGCGGCGGCCTCGGCCGCCGACTGAGCCATACGCGACTGCTCGGAACCGTCTTCGCCGGCCAGTTCCTTGGCCATGGCGGCAGTTTGCGAACGCACGACCTGTCCGAAAACCTGATACACGGCAATGGCCGCGACCGCCACCAACGCCACCACGATGATGTACTCGGTCATGCCCTGTCCGCTTTGCGCATGGCGTTCCTTGTGCACGATGCTCTCCCGGCAAACAATCAGGATTGCAGTGTGCCCGCGCACAAGCCACGCGCCAATTCGGAAATTCCGAGTTAGGCAAAGGGATCAATTGGCTAAATAGGTCGCCTTCAGGACCCGGGCTGTAGCGTTGATAGGTACTCTTGTTCCTATCCGACAGTCCCATGTGGCTTTACGGCTGAGAGCACGCTGCGGCCTCCGAGCACAGCCTGAGCCCGGGCTTCGTCCTGCATTGCAATAACTCGAGCCAAAAACAACATAAATGTTGTTTTAAAAAACAAATATGGTAATAATTGATCCTGCAGCACGAGGAAGGTGATGAAATACAGTGAATTCAGACGGTGGCTGCTAAAACAGGGGGTGATGCTAATCCCTCACAAATCCGGAAGCAGCCACTACAAGGCAACCCTCGGTGATCGAATGACAGTTTTCCCAGACCACGGCAGTAAAGAGATAGGCTCAGGGCTGGTAAACAAAATCAAGAAAGACCTGGGACTAAAGTAAAGCAGAGAGAACCGAAAGGGCCTCTCAGCAAGCGCAGTATTCATCGCAGACCAGACTAAAGAAAGCTCATCACTATGTTGACCTATCACTACACGCTGACACCGGACGACAACAGCACTCTGTTGATCCAGTTCCCGGATGTCCCCGAAGCCGTCGCCGTTGCCGAAACCCTCGACGATGCACCATTACAGGCCGCCGAAGGTTTAGAAGCCGCGTTGCAGATGTACGTCGATGCTAGGCGCCCTATCCCCGCCGCAGCCTTCAGCAAAGGAGATTCCGTATCGCTTGACGCATCGGTTACCGCCAAATTGCTCCTGGCGAACGAGATGGTTCACCAGGGCATGCGCAAGGCAGATTTGGCACGCTCGCTGGGGGTTCATCCTCCACAAGTAGATCGCTTATTGGACCTGGGCCACTCTTCAAAAATCGAAGCCATCGAGTCGGCGCTGTCCGTATTAGGTCGGCGCCTGGACGTTGCCTTGGCGTGACAAGCCACGCGCCAATTCGGAAACTCCGAGTTAGGCAAAGGGATCAGTTGGCTAAATAGGTCGCCTTAACAACCCAAGTTGAAGCGCCGCTCGATACTATTGTGCCGGCCCGACATGATGCGACGCTAACAGTCACTTGGCCTCGTTATAGAGTTGTCTGCACAACAAGTCGATCACATAGAACCATTTACACACCAGCTTCTCTCCAGGTAGAGGATAAAGTATGATTAAGTATGATTTTCCATCTACTAGAAAGGGCCTAGCTATGACTACGATTGAACGCCTGACGGTGACCATGCCCAAGGAAATGGCAACCACGATCAAAACCGCCGTAGAAACCGGGGAATATGCCTCAACCAGCGAGGTCATCCGTGAAGCGCTGCGGGACTGGTCATTCAAGCGCCAGCTAATGCTTGATGAGCTATCCGCGCTTAAGCGAGATATCGACAAGGGCCTGGCCGACGTCACTGCTGGCCGCAGCAAGAAGTTCGATGCTCGGCGGATTGCCGAGCGGGGGAGAAAACTATTAGCCGCGCGCTCTACCTAACGGAAAACGCAGAAGCGGATCTGGCGGAGATATGGTCATATATAGCCGCAGATGCTTCAGACAAAACTGCCGATCAATTCATCTTGGCACTGCAAGAAACCTGCCGTAAGACATTGAGCTTCCCAGAGAGCTAAGCAAACACCTCCCCGTCCCTCCCCACAACAACACCCGCGGGCAACTCCTCTTCCTCCTCCATCAGCCAGGCATCGAAATCATGCCCTATGTGCGTCAGCACGGTTTTCTTTACATGCAGGGACGCCACGGTTTCCAGGGCTCGTGTCAGGTCGTTGTGATTGCGCGGCATCTGCGGCATGGGGGGGTGGGAACAATCCAGCGCCAGCAGGTCCAGGGACAGCCGCTGCAGATAATCCCGCGTATCGGCCGGCAGGCCCACGGTGTCCGTCAGGTAGGCGTAGCGCCGCGCGCCGTCGTCGAACAGGTAGCCATAGGTCAGCTTGGAATGCGTCAAAGGCAGCGGCGTCACGGTCAGGCCGTCCAGCGACAGCGGTTCGAATGCCGTCAGCTTGCGGGAAAAATCCAGGATGCCGGGGTGCTTGTACAGGTCGGCCAGGCCTTCGGGGTCGGGCGGGCCCAGCACGGGGATGCGCAGGCCGATGCCCCAGCGTAAATGCAGCAGCCCTTGCGCATGGTCGGCATGGTAGTGGGTCTGCAAAATGCCCTTAAGGCTGCCCGGCGGAAAGCGCTCGGCCAGGTCCGTCAGCCCGGCATCGATCAGCCAGCGCCCCGCCCCGCTCTCAATCAAGGCGCAGCAGGGGCCCCGGCGGTGTTGCGGGGCGGCGCGGGCGCGCAGGCAGGCGGGGCAGCCGCAGTTGTAGACCGGCACCTGCGCGGCGTTGCCGGTGCCCAGCAGCTTAAGTCGCATGGCGCCGGCCCTGCCCTTCCCTTGCCGTATCGGCGCGCCGGCCGGCGTGGGATTCCTTCAAATAGTCGTACAGGGCGCGTATGGCGTCATCGGCCTTGCCGGAATTGTCGATGCGGACCAGGGGCCGCATCCCCGGCACCTCGTCC
>JBARWC010000053.1:0-43275 GCA_049646585.1 Burkholderiaceae bacterium
CGGCCCCGACCGTATCGGCCACGTCGGTGCCCGCCGCGCCCGTGCCGCCGATCACATTGCCCGTGATCGGCGCTGTCGCGTCTTCCGCTACCTCGTTCGTGTCTGGCCGCGCCGTGGGCGCATCGTCGATGATCAAGACATTCAGGTTGCCGGTCGCCTCGGCGCCCTTGCCGTCGGTGATTTTCAGGGCGATAGTATCCTGGCTGCTGGCTTCGGTCGCGCCGGTATGATCCAGGCGCTCCGCAAGGGTGTAGCGATAAGAAAGTGTCCCGGCTGTAACGGGCTTGCCCGAATCCGACGTAACGGTAAAGCCGGTAAGCTCCAATTGGCCGTCAGCCGTGTTGATGACTACGGTCGCCCCCGTGCCCAGTGCCTGCAATTGCGCCAGCGTAAGCGTAATCTCGGTGCCCGTGTGGCTTGCATCGCCTGAAACGTATTCTCCCGCAATCGTAAACGACACCAGGTTATCCGGCGCGGTCAGGTCTATCGTACCGGTGGCGGTTTTCGATTCGCCGCTGACCGGAACATCACGCAAGCCGGACTCATACACCGTGGCATCACCGCCGGTGCCGGGGCCATTCATGTCGTCGGGCACGACGCCCGGCGCTCCATCCGTCCTGCCATCAATGGTGATGACAAGATCGGCCGAGTCGGTCAGGCCGCCCGGATCGCTGATGGTATAGGTGAAGGTCTCGGTCAGCGGTGGGTCGCCATCGCCCAGCGCATTGACCACGGGATTGTCGTTGTCCAGATGATAGGTATAGCTGCCATCGGAGCCGATGATCAGGTAACCGTACTGGCCATCGACGCGCGTGCCGGTGCTGCTGTTCGTGCCATCGCCCACCGTAACGGACGTAGCGGCGCCCGGGCCCTGGATCCCGGTTACCTTCAATTCCGCGTTCGTGTTGTCCGGATCGGTATCCAGGCTGCCATCGGTGCCTGTCTTGACGTTGCCGGAGACGGATGCGCTGTCCTCGGTGATGGACTTGGCATCGTCCGTCGCGGTCGGTGGGTCGTTCACGGCGGTAATGGTGATGGTGCCCGTAACGGTTTTCGTCAGCGCGGTTCCGCTGCCGGCATTGTTGCCACCCTGAACGTTCTTGCCGTCGCTCAAGATTATGCTGTAGTCACGCGTACCGTTATCGCCAAAATTGGTAGGGTTGTCGCTAGTGTTCAGGTATTCGATGGCGGCCAGGACGGCAGCCACCTGGTCCTTGGTGGCGGTATCGGTCAAGGTGATGACCAGATCGGCACCACCAGTGCCGCCCGTCACGCTGGCCACACCGTCCATGCCCGTGGCGATGCGCAGCACATCCCCGGAGTTCGTAAACGTACCGTCCGTCAATTTGACGGTGATGGTGCCCCCACCGAATACACTGGGGTCCAGACCCGCAGTGGTATCCAGGTCGATGTCGGACACAACGCCGCCGCCCAAGAGCGCGGTCGGCGGCACGGAGGCACCGGTGCCGGTTTCCCCGTTCTCGGTCACCGCCGGATTGGTGGGAATATGCGTAAAGTCCGGGGCGTCGTTGGCGGGAGTAACTTCAATGCCCACCGTGCCGCTGTTCGCGGACCAAGGATTGGTGCCGCCTATGGCCGCGCTGATGTCTTGCGGCCCGCTTGGGCTGCCCGTCAGGGTGCCATCCGCGCCCCGCACGATCAGGCCGCCCGGCGTGCCGTTGTAGTTACCTTTGGGCACGAAGCGAACCTGATGGTCGGCATTGCCGGTTTGCAGCACAATGGCCTTGCCGTTGGCGGCATCCGTAGGCACGTCGTCCCAGGTATCACCGCCATCCAGGGTGTATTGCCAGACGCCTTGCGCCGACGTGGCGGAGTTGCCGACGATGGCGATGGCGGTAATATCCGTAGCCGCATTGGCGCCGCCGGTGATACCGGTCTTGTTGTCGACAGCATCGCTATACGTCAATTGGCCGGCGATATCCGCCGCGCTCATCGGCGTGCCGCCGCCGTCTTCCGCCGTATCCGTCAACACGGCATCGCCGGTCAAAGACGGTGCGTCATTGACGTTGGCCACCGTCGTGGTCAGCGCGATCGTGCCGGCACTATACAAGCTGGTGTTGCCGGTGCCGCCGTTGGAGGTCAGGCTGACGATGGTGCCGGTGGGTCGATTCTGTGCCGTTGCCGTGGAACTGGTCGTGTCCGCGGTGCCATCAGCATTGCTATGCGTCTCGACCAGGCGCACGCTAAGGCCGCCCGGCGTGCCGTGGAAATCGGCGGCCGGATTGAAGCGGACCTGCGCCGTCTTTTCCAGGATCAGGGCCTTGCCATCGGACACATCCGTCGGAATCGCCGTCCAGGTAGTGCCGTCGGTGGAATATTCCCACACGCCCTGGCCAGGAATCGAGGTGTTGCCCACCACGGCTACGCCGTAAAAACTGTCTTTACTCGAACCAGACGTCAGGCCATCCGTGGCCGTGCTGTTGTCCACCTGATCACGGCTGTCCTGGAAGCGGTCGCTGAACAGGTTGTCAACCGTGTCGGCGGTGCTGCTGCCGTTCGTATCCTCGGTGACGGGCAGGAGAACCTCGTTACCCGTGCCTTGAACGATGGGCGCGTCGTTGACGGGGTTGACCGTGACGGTAATGGTCCGAGTCGTGACCAGGTGATTGTCGTTGCTCGCGTCACCATCATTGGCGCCAGGGTCGGCATAGGAATAATCGCCATTGGTACTGCGTGGATCATTGCTATCGCCGGTCAATCCGCCCGGACGCAAGCCGGTGTTGCCTTTGTCGTTGTAGACCACGGTAACGTCGAACTTGCCATTCCAGTCCTGCTTGGCCGCCGTATCGGCACCGGGCAGAGTGATGGTCAGGGCATTCAGCCGGCTGTTTATCTCGGCCTGTGTCGCACCGGTAATGATAATGGTGTCGGTGCCTAGCCCAGTCACCGTTCCGCCCAAACCGCCGACCGCCGTAATGGTGCCCTTGCTGACCGTAACCGTGGTTACCATGCTGGTCGAACCATTGTGGTCGGAGTCGTCCAGCTGGAAATTGCTGTTGCCGGTATTCAAAACGACCGTGGACGAACCCTCGTTGACCTCAAAATCCTTGGCAGTGATCTTGCCGGGGTCGTTCAGCGAGGAAACAAACAGATCGCGGGTTGCGGCCACGACGTTGAAAATGTTGTATCCACTGACCGTGTCGCTATAGACATTAAAATCATCCCGATCCGGAACAGACGGCAGGTTGGTCTGCTGATTCACGGTGCCGCCGTTAGCGCCTGGCTGTAATCCCGCCGCCGCATCTGTGTCGCTCAAGGCACCGGTAGCCGGATCGCGCACGCGATCATCGGCAATGACCTCCAGTCGGTAAAGTGCATCCACGTTGGAATCGGCGGCATTGCCGAACTGGACTCGCAGCCCCTGCAAATAGGCATTGATCTGTGCCTGCGTGCCGCGCAATACCAGGACGTCGCCATCGCCGTCGTGGGCAGCGACAACCGTCGCGCCGCTGATGACGGCAGTGGTGCTGCTCAGCTTGATGCCCATGCCCGAAACTGGGTCATACTCGCCTTGCGACAACACGGCCCAATTGTTTCCACCGGTATTTTTCTGCAGGCGGACAATGACTTGAATAACGCCATTGTCCTCGCCGTCCGCATACCCGTTGTCGGCATCCACATCGCTAATGGAAATGCCGTCGACCGCATGAGGTTGATCCGAATCGATGATGACCTGGCCGCTACCCATGTCGACCGTGGGCGCGTCGTTAACCGCGACTATCGTCAATGCGATCGAGCCCTCGGCGGCTGGTTGTGCGTGAGGTATGCCAATGGCGGAATCGCCTTCCGTCACGATAAAGCTGACCGTCACGTCGCCGGCGGCGGCGCCGTTCAAATCATGGTTGACGTTGCTGGCCGAGGTGTAATACAGCCCGCCGGTTGCGGCGCTGTCTTTCAGCAAAGCCTGGATATCCGATGCGCGGCCGGTCAAGGTCAGCGTACCGCTGCCCTGCCCCGCAATGCCGACAACTTCGCGGTCCGCACCGCTGGGCATAACGCTGGATGCGCCGCCCGAGCTGCCGATATGCAGGCTGCCGCTGGGCACGCTGATCGTGACCGTAATATTGGTGTCGAACGCGGCGGACTCCGCATCGCTGATGACGATGTCGTCGCCCGGAATGCGCGAGCGCACATCCTCATGGACTTCGATGGGGTCCGAAGGCAGGGTCAGCACCGGCGGATCGTTATCTTTGGACGACCATAGCTCTATGGTCTTGGCGGCAATGTTGCCGTTGTTTGCGGGCACCAGGGTCGCAGACTGGGACCAGTCGTAAATATTCGGATCGATGGCGCCGGGCGTGCCGCCCGGCGTCGTGGGCTGGTTGACCACGCCACCATTCGCACCCAGGCCCCCGGAGGTCGCGGGGTCTGTATCGATCAAGGCACCGCTGCCATCCCGGAGCCGGTCGTCGGCAATGACTTCCAGCGTGTACTTCTTGTCCATGTCCGCGCCGAAGGTCAGCTTCAACCCGGCAAGCGCCTGGTTGACCTGCTCGCGGGTGCCTTGCAGGACCAGCAAGCCGCCCGCTGCGCTGGCGCCCCACAGGTCCGTGGTATCGCTGGGTGTCGCCCAGCCGTATGTAAAGCCGCTGCCCACCACATTGCCGTCGGCGTCCTTCAGGCGTAGCGTCACCTGGATGAAATCCACCTCGCCATGGTCCTTGCTGGCCGTCAAGTCGATATCGGCAACCGTAACGCCGGAGATATTATTGACGCCGTCCTCCCCCGTTATCTGCGGGGCGCTAGGCACCGTAACGGTAGGCGGGTCGTTGGCAGGGTCGACGTGAATCCAGAACTCGTTGCCGGCCTGCTCCTTGTCGCCGTCCGACAGCGTGAACTTGAAGCGATCATCATAAAGAGTGCCATCCGGCGTTTCGCTGCCGCGATGGACGTATTTCACCCGGCCGTTTTCTATATCGTCTTGCGTAAACGACGAACCCACGCCCAGCTTCTTGCCGTTCAGCATGATGTCGCCATACTTGGGCGCTTCGGTGATTTTGTACTGCACCTGCTTGCTGCTGCTGTCGCTGTCGATGGCCTGCAAATCGCTGGAGGTAATCGTCTTTTCCGCCCCCTCGGTGACAGTGATGGGGTTGTTGGCGCTGGGTGAACCTATCTTGCTAGGCGAATCCGCCTTGGACACCGGATCGAGGTCGCTGGGCTTGGATGCGATTTCCGGCGCATCGTTGACGTTGGTGATCTGGATCTTGACCGTAGCCAGATCGGACACGGCGCCCCATCGGTCTATGGCCTGCACCTTGAACTCGGTGCCGCGTGTTTCCGATCCATCGTGCACGAAGCGCAGCCGGGTCGTTGCCTGATCGTTGGTCAACCAGCCGGCCTCCAGCAAAATGCCGTCTTTATTGGCATCGGTGATTTCAACCCAAACCGAACCGTCGTAGTATTCCAGCTTCCCACCCGCCGGCAAGGCGGTGATCTTGAACTTCAGCGGATTCGTTGCATCGTGATCGGCGGCATAGTTGTTTTCGCCGTCACGCGTCGAAGCGGTGTCCAGATCTCCCATGCCCGGCATGGTCGTGCCGCTGTTCGCATCGTCGGGATCGCTGACGCCCAGCCATTGGCCGGTAATACCGACGGTATCGCCTTCCTTGATGACCAGGCCGTTGGAGCCGGTGGCGACCGGGGCGTCGTTGACCGGTTTGGTATAGAAGGTGAAGGTGGGCTCCCAGACATCCTGCTTCCAGGTGCTGGTGGCTGCGTCGTACGCCCGCACACCCGCCGAAACGCTGAACTTGGCGGTGGAAACGAATTTCTCGCTGTCGCCGTCGTGCTGGTAGCGGATCTTGCCTTCGTTGACGTCTTTTTGGGTAAAAGTATCGTAGCGGTTCAGCGTAACCCAACTGCTTCCAACCAGCTTTTGCAGCTCGCCAGCCTGGCCGGAGCTGCTTGCATCATCGATGAAACCATCAAAGGTATAGATCACTTCTTCGGGCTGTATGCCAAAAGCCTCATAAGAAAGATAGGGGTCCGTGAGAGGGTCGGCGCCTGTGCCCTTCAGGAGGATGTAGCCACCTTCGCCAAGCGTACCCTTGCCGCCGCCGCCGGGTTCGTTTCCGCCATAGGTGCTGTCGCTGTGGTCGGGCGTGCGGTCAAGGTCGATCCAGGGCGTACCGCCTCCCCCTCCCACTGCAAGGTCGGAAAGCTTTATGGTGAACCCATGATTCGTCAACGCAGACCCCGAGTCGGAGGGATCATCGTAAATGCCACCGATGCGCTCATAGGTTGAGCCGTCGGCATTCCAGCGCAAAGCGTTGGTGCTGTCCACCACCTTGAAGGTGAAGTTATCAGTTTCACCCGGCAGGGCGCCGCTGGTTTGTACATAGCGGATATTGCCGGCCGTAATATCCGCCATCGAGAATGATTCGCCCGCGGGAAGGTTGTACCAAGTTCCCCCGATCTGTATCTGCAGATTGCCGTGATCGATGTCAGTGTTGCTGTAATCGATCACGAAGCGCAAATTCCTGTCTTCCGTATCCACGTCGCGCGCGCCTATCATGCCGGGCGTCAGCACGACGGAATGATGGCCTTCACCATCGGCACCATCGGGAACAGTAGCCTCCAGGGTCGGTGTGGAGCCTTCCGCCGCCCCCAGCAAGGGGTCGTCATCCACCGGCCGTATCGTCAGGTCGACGGTGCCCGCCTTGGACGCCGGCACGCCGGTGCCGCCCCCCTGGTCGATGATCCATAAGTCAAAACTATCTCTGGTCACGCCTTCGCGGCCATCGTGAGAGTAGCTCAGGCCGTTGCGCTGCGAGTACAAAAAGCTGAAGCCAGCTGCAATGTCCGCTGCCGTCAGGGCACGATCGATGTATTGCTCCATGCCACCTATCTTGGCCGTCCCTTTGAAGTGCAGCGTCCCGCCACTGGCCGGGTTCGTCGTGGATGCCAACACCACTACCGACGTATCCAGCACATCGGTCGGATCGCCGCCGGTGCCGCCTAGGATGTACTGACCGACGTTGCCGGTATTTTCGGCGTTGTTCGGCTGGCCTTCGAAAACGATGCCCGAGCCGCCTATGGAGGGATCCTGATTGACGGGCACAATATTCAATGTGATGCGCGCCGTATCGGAGTCGCCTATCGGCGTGGCGCCGTCGTTGATGCGCACGGTGAAGCCATCCGCCATGTTCTGGTCCGCCGTGCCGCCGGCCGTGTGAACGTAGGCCAACTTGCCGTCGATGACGTCCTGCTGCGTAAAGACCGAACCCACGCCCAGCCGCTCTCCGTTTAGGGTAAGGTAGCCGTACTGTGGCAAGTGGCTGCTATCGGTGATGCCGTAGACGATCTGGCTGGGATCCTGGGTGCCGGCGGTGACTTCGGGATCAACAGGGCCAAGCTCCGCCGCCGTGATGACACGGCCGGTGTCACCCTCCGTGACGTCGATGGCCACATCATCGAGCTTGACCGGATCGTTGCTGGGCGTAACCGTGATATCGCGCGAGAACGAACTGCCGCCGATCTGCGCCGTCACGGTCACTGTGCGCGCCGTATCGCCCAGCTCGACATCGGGGTCCGAGCTGAATTGCAGGCCGTTCAGCCAAGCCTCGGCCTCGCCCAGCGTGGTAAATGCAGTGCTGGTCAAGGTCGTGGCCGATGTCGCACCGTCGGTCAGGCTATCCGCTGAAGCCGCTCCAGCAGTCAAGGTCACCGTCACGGTGAACGATCCGCCGACTGGCGGCTTGCCCGACAGCTTCCAGCCGTCCAGCGTCACCGTCTCGGCGGAGGGGTCATTCAGCTCGCTATGCTCAGCCACGGTCAAGGAGTCGGCATTCTCGGCCGCCCCTATCGTAATGCTGGATCCCGTATCGGCCGCCATTGGGCTGAAAAGCGCCGCGCCCAGCAGCTCAGGGTTAGCCTCCTGCTGCGGTTCACCCTGGGTTTGCGGCAGGTGTTCCGGGGCGTCGCCCATGGCATCCGCCCCCGCGACCGCGGCGGCGCCGTCGAATAGGATACGCGGCTCCAGCACCAGCCGGCTGCTGCGCGGGCTGAACAGGCCCTGGGCCTTGGGTGAACGGGAAGACGAAGACGCACGGCGGGACGATGACATAGCGGGATACCCGTTAAAACAATCAATACATTTAGAAACACACATGCCACGGCTAGTTAAAAACATGCCATGGCACAAGCAGAACGCCGGTATAGAGACCAGCGGATTCGGCTACCTTAGCTTCACGATATGCAACAAGAATTTGCCGCGATAACAAAAACCTTTGCTTGTGTGACAAATTGTCTAAACTTGATAATTCAACACATAAGCTATCAATGACCATCAAACGTTGACGGAGACGCACGATAGGCCGAAGGAGACTGGCCCGCATGCGCGCGGAAAGCCGTGGAAAAATTCGCAGCGCTGGAGTAGCCGAGCTCGGTGGCAATGGCCGCCACGCTCAGCGAGGTCTCGCGCAGCAGGCGGCAAGCCACCCGCATGCGTTCTTCCCGCAAGTATTCGAACAAGGTCATGCCCATGTGGCGATGGAAGGCGCGCGACAAACGCCTGCCGTTCACGCCCAGGCGCTGAGCAATGCCCGCCAGACTGGGTGTCAACGACAAATTCGCCAGTAGCTCGTGCTGGGCGGCGCGCGCCAGCACGCCGTCAGCCCCTTCACGGTCGGACGCGCTGTTTTGTGCCAGCCCTAGATCGCCAAAATGCGCCGGGACCAGCTCCGATACCCCAGTGGCATTGGCGGGCACCGTCGGCGGGCTGTATATCGGCGCATCGACAACCTGCTCGGGCAGCCTGATAGAGCGGACCGGAGTCATCCTGGACAAGCGCAGGTGTATCTGCACGCGGGCAACGAGTTCCTCGGCAATGTAGGGCTTGGTCACGTAATCCACGGCGCCGCAGCGCAGGCCGGCCAACTTGTCCTGCATCTTGTCCGCCGCGCTTAGGAAAATTACCGGAATATCGGCGGTTCCCGCCGTGGCCTTCAGCCATCTGCACAAAGCGTAGCCATCCAGGCGCGGCAAGCCCACATCCGTCACAATCAGGTCCGGCAGCGAGGAGACGGCCCGGTTGTAGCCCTGCTCTCCATCAAAAACCAGGCTTACCCGGTGGCCGGCGCTACGCAAGGACTCGATCAATGGCCGTAAGCCGCCGACATCGTTGTCAATCAACAATATATGAGCCTTGCGCTCCTTCGAACTAGCTTGAACATGTGGTTTATGCATGAAACGCGAGGAGCCATGAGTTATTCGGCATAACTATGCGGAAGGGCATGCACTCTTTGAATAAAGTCGAGGCCAACTGTACCGTTACATGGAGGTAGCCATTTTTGACGAAACGACAAATGGCTTTGAGAGAAAGACATCTTTAGCAATTTATTGTCCAAAAAAGCTAAAAGACTGTTTGGTGGGAAGTGGAAAAACAATCAAAATATGAAACGGAGACAGGCAAGGCCCTCTTGCCGACGGAAATAACAAATGAATGGCAGCACATTGCACGCTCTGGCTCACCCCTTGGTCATCCTGCTGATGGGGGTAGCGGTCTTGGCTTTGTGGCGCGGCGACAAGCGGCGCCCGCCTTACTTGCTCTGCTTCGGCCTGAGCTACCTGGCCTACAGCGTTGGCGTCAGCGCGCAAATCGTTATGGTGCCCGCGGATCATTTGTCGAATGTCGTCTTCACGGGGCTGATGTATCTGTTTGCCACGATGTCGTTTGCGAGGGGCGTCATCCACCTTTCAGGAGCCGAATACCGATACGCGGTGCCTGTCGCGATGGCGGCCCTGTCGTTTGCCTTACGCATTTACTTCGTCCAGTTCGAAGACAATGGCGTTATGAGAGCGAGCGTCCTGCACGGAACGATAGCGCTGCTTTTTCTTCATGCCGCCTATGTGGCGCGCAGCCTGCGCCACGGCTTGCTGGCGGAGCGAGTCACCTTCTACGCCTTCGTCTTGTTCGGCCTTACCATGCCGATGAAACTGGTGCTTGCTCCCGCTCGCCCGGCTGGAAGCTATGGCTTCGATTTCAGCAGCTACTGGGCGGTGACCGCGATATCGATCTACGCCTTCGGATTGATTTTCGGCCTGGCGCTGATCATCACCATCATCCAACGCAACCACATGGCCAAGCGAGCCACCGACGAGAACCTAAGCATCATCAGCCACGACCTGCGAGCCCCGCTGGCGACCATAGTGGGCAACCTGCAGTTGCAGCAGCAAAGCGCCACGCCGGAACAGAAGGCCCACATGCAAGCCATCGAGCGCAGCACGAAATACCAAAATTCGCTGATCGACGATATTCTTGCAGGCAAACAAGACGCCGGCCCGCTGCAGGTAAATCCCGAAACCGTGGATGTCAGGGCCTTCCTGGCCGAGCTCAGTCTGCACGGCCGCAGTTGGTGCGCGCAAAACGGCAGCACGTTCTCGCTGGACATCCTGACCAGCCTGCCGGGCCGGATACTCACGGACGAGCGCCGGCTGAAGCAGGCGCTGCTGAACTTGCTGTCCAACGCCGCGCTGGCCACGCACAATGGCAGCGTAGCCTTGCTCGTGGAAAGCACAAGCGCGCAGGCCGGGCCGACTCAGATCCGCTTCGAAGTGCGCGACACGGGGCCAGGCATGGAACCGAAGCAGCAATCCCAGTTGTTCGAAGCGTACCGGCGCTTCGATCTGCAACGCCCCGGCACCGGCCTGGGCCTGTACATTGCCCAACGAATCGCCGACAACCTGGCGGCCACCCTCGACGTCAAAAGCGAGCCCGGCAAAGGCAGCAGCTTTACACTGACCTTGCAGCTTCCCGCCATGGAATCGGATGCCCTGCCCAAAGGGTGGCAGGCGGCCGAGACGCCGCCGGATTCGCGGCCGTGCCGCAAGCCGCCTGAGGACTTATGCAGCCAATTGGCCACCTATGCATCTGGATGTCGCTATAGCGACATCCAGGACTGGCTTGATCTGCCGGCGCTGAAAATGCCCGACTACCAAAGCTTCCATGCCAGGGTACGGGCCGCCCTGGACGTCATGGATTTCGAGGGAATCCGGGCACTGGCGGAAGACACAAGCGCAAGCGCGAACACATGACATCGAGCCCCATCGCGGCTTGGCGGGTTAACGCCTGCTGCCGTGCAAAGCGCAGCCGGCAAGCCGCCGGCACGGATCCTTGCCCCGGTTCAAACCACGCCCTGCGCCTCGGCAATCAAGCTGGCCCGCAAGGCCTCCGCCGGCTGGCTCAGTATCCTGTCGTTCGACCACACCAGCCCAAGGCCGATTTCCGGCACTGCCAGCAGGTGGCGCGCAACCAGGCCCTGGCGCTGCGCATAACGGGCGCCTAAAGTTTCGACGATGGCTATGCCCAGCCCCTGCGCGGCCAAGGCGCAGGCGGCGGACGATTGCCCGACCTCCATGATGGGCTGGTAAGGAAGCTGGGCCGCCTCCATGACCTGACGAGTCACGCGGCCCGCCGGCAGGGTGGTAGCCAGGACGATGGGACCCGCATGCGCGACCTGCTTCAGATTCAAGCGCCGCTTGCTGGCCCAGGGGTGGGCGGGGCTCATGACGGCGTACAAGCTCATCGGGGCCAGTTCGTGGCTGGCCACCCTGTCCTTTTCACCCAAGGTTCCCACGATGATGCCCAGGTCGATGCGCTGGTCAACCGCCATTTCGACGATGTCGATCGCGGTGCCGGCACGCACGGTCACGACTATGTCGGGGTACTTGCGGTGCACCGCGGCAAGCGCCGGCGGCAATATGCTGGATGCCGCAATAGCTACGGCGCCTATCACCAGTCGGCTCATGGAACCCTGCCGGATATCGCCCGCCAGCTTGTCCACCGCCTCCATTCCCGCCAACGCGTTCAAGACATCGGGGACCAGGGCGCGCCCCTGGCTTGTCAGTTGCAGGCGGCGATTCTGGCGGCTGAACAAGGCAAAGCCCAGGCGCGTCTCCATGGTGCGCAGCAATGCACTGGCGGCGGGCTGCGTCATATGTATGGCGTTCGCCGCGGCCGTTACGGTTCCGCATTGATACATCGCGCGCAGCAGGGTTAGTTCACGTCGGCTAAGCATACTATTTTTAGTATTAAATCAGTCAATCTATCTATTTGACCATATGCTACCCGCAACGGAGAATGGTCGAATGAATCACGACATCATCCGCTCGGTGGCCTGCATTCCGATGCGTCTGCCCTTTCATCATTGGACCAACCCGCCGCTATTCGCGGGGCGTCCGCGCACAACCCTGGACAGCGCCCTGGTCCGTGTGGAAACCCAGGACGGCCTGGTTGCCTGGGGAGAATCCTATTGCGTGGAGCCGCTGGCGCTGCAAGCCATATTCAACACGCTGATCGCACCGCTGGCGACAGGCAAGTCCGCATCCGATCCCGCGCTGCTGCCCGGTATGCAGCGCACACTGCACAACCTGGGCCGCTCGGGCCCGGTTGTGCACGCGCTGGCCGGCCTGGATATTGCCCTGTGGGACCTGCGCGCCAAGCGCGCCGGCGTCCCGCTATACCAACTATTGGGCGGCAAGCGCCGCGACCGCGTACGCGCATATGCCTCGCTGCTGCAGTATTACGAAGACGCCCGGCTGCTCGACTCCGTGACAACACAGGCTTTGCAGGAAGGCTATACGGAAATCAAGCTGCACGAGCGCAGCAGCGCGGCGCTTGCGGCGGCGCGGCGGGCCGTCGGTGCGCGGGTTCCCATCATGGTGGACACGAACTGCGCATGGCTGCCCGACGAGGCGCCCCAGGCCATTGCCGCCATGCGCGAACACGACCCTTTTTGGGTCGAAGAGCCCTTATGGCCTCCGGAGGATTCCGGGGCGCTGGCGCAACTGCAGGGTTCCTGCGGCGTGCCGCTGGCCGTGGGCGAAAACGCCAGCAGCGCGCATGCCCTGATGAATCTGGTGGACAAGGAATCCGTAAGCTATGTGCAGCCCAGCGTCATCAAGCTTGGACTGACTGCCGCGCTGGCCATTGCACGGCGATGCGAGGGGACTTCCGTCGTTTGTGCGCCGCAAGTGGCCTTCTTCGGGCCCGGCTATCTGGCCAGCCTGCACTTGATCGCGGCACAGCAAACGGAAGTGTCTTTGGAACGGCTCTACGTGGACCTGGCCCATACGCCGTATCGGGACACCGTACCGATACGGCAAGGCTGGGCGCAGCTTCCCGACACGCCCGGACTGGGCGCCGACCCCGAGCCGGAACTGGCCCAAGGCCGCTACGCAACTTGACGCCAACCCGTATTTTGATAGGTGAAGGAGATATAAAAATGAAAGCTGGACGCCGTTCATTCATGAAAAGCAGCGCCGCGCTGATGCTGGGCGCGGCCGCCAGCCCATGGCCGGGCGCCGCGCATGCCGCGACCTACCCGGACAAGCCGGTGCACCTGATCGTTCCCTACCCTCCCGGCGGAGCGACCGACAACCTGGGGCGCATGGCCGCCGACGTATGGTCACAAACCCTGAAGCAGTCGTTCGTGGTCGAAAACAAGGGCGGCGGCGGCACCATGATAGGCACGCGGGCCCTGGCGACTTCGGCGCCCGACGGCTATACGCTGGGCATGGTGGATTCGGCCTTCGTCATCAACCCCGGCCTGCGCGGCGCGGAAGTGCCCTACGACACCTTGAAGGATTTCAAGCCCATTTCGCAGATCGCCACCGCGCCCTTCGTCATGGTGGTGCACCCCTCCGTGCCGGCCAAGGACCTGAAGTCCTTTATTGCACTGGCCAAGGCCAAGCCCGGCACGCTGTCCTACGGTTCGGCCGGCGTGGGCAGCGGCCCCCATCTGGCGGGCGAGCAGTTGCGCCAGCATGCCGGCATCGACATCCAGCACATCCCCTATCGCGGCGGCGGCACCGTCATCACCGACCTGCTGGGCGGACAGGTGCAATTCGCCTTTGCCACGGTTCCGACCCTGGCGGGGCACATCAAGGCCGGACGCCTGCGCGCCATCGCCGTCACAACCAGCCATCGCGTGGACCTCTTGCCCGACGTTCCGACCTTTGCCGAGTTGGGCCTGCCGGGCGTCGATCTGACACCGCTATTCGGACTTATCGCGCCATCCGGCGTCCCCGACGACATCATCCAGACGCTGTCCACCACCGTGGTGACATCGATACGGACGGGAGATATGCACGAGAAGTTAAGCAAGATGGGATTTTTGCCGGTGGGCAGCACCCCCGCCGAGTTCGGACGCCGCATCCATGACGAAGTCGCCAAATGGACCGAGGTGATCAAGCGCGGGGCAATCGTGCCTCAATAAATGGAAAGCAAGGCTGCCGCCGCGCTCGTTGAGGCGGCGGCCGGCCGCTGCTTTAGTCCTGCTTCAAATTCACCTTCTCTACCAACTTGCGGTTGGAGGCCAGTTCGTCCTTGATGGCTTGGGCGAACTGCTGCGGCGTGCCGGTGTCGGGAATATTGTTGCTGTTCACCAGCAGCTTCTGGATCGCGGGCGTGGCAACGACTTGATTCAGTTCGGCGTTGAGCTTTGCGACGATGTCCGCCGGAGTGCCGCCCGGCGCAAAGAAGCCGAATACCGACATCTTGTTGGCGTCGGCATAACCCAGTTCGCTGAACGTGGGCACGTTGGGCAGGGTACTGATGCGCGCCGGGGCGGCGATCGCCAGCGGCGTGAAGGTGCCGTCAGTGATATGGGACGTCAAGGCCGGGCTCATGTTGGTGGAGGTCAGCTCGAACTGGCCGCCGAGGGCGTCGGTCAGTTGCTGGCCGGCCCCTTTGTAGGGAACGTGCGTGACCTGTATTTTGCCCGCCTGCTGCATCTGCTCCAGCATCAAATGCCCCAGCGAGCCCTGCCCCGACGTGGCCCAGCGCAAGGCTCCCGGCGCCGCTTGCGCCATGGAGATCAGGTCGGCCATGGTTTTGCCCTTGAAAGCCTTGGTGCCCAGCAATACCACCGGGGAAACCATGACGCTGCCGATGGGAGCGATATCCTTTTGCGGATCGTAGGGCACCTTGCGGATGGCGGGCGACAAGACCAAGGGGCTGACGGAGGAAAA
This sequence comes from Burkholderiaceae bacterium, assembly GCA_049646585.1. Classification (GTDB taxonomy): domain Bacteria; phylum Pseudomonadota; class Gammaproteobacteria; order Burkholderiales; family Burkholderiaceae_B. The sequence goes on from JBARWC010000053.1 coordinate 14,995, forward strand.
CCCGATGGTGTAGCCGTCGGCCGGCGCGCGCGCCACTTCATTCATCCCTATGGTTCCCCCCGCCCCGCCCTTGTTTTCGACGACAAAGGAGACGCCCATGCGTTCGCCCAGCTTTTCCGAGATGGCGCGCGTGACGGCGTCGCTGACGCCGCCGGGGGGATAGGCCACCACGACACGCACGGATTTTTCAGGCCAATTGGCCGCGGCGGCCGTCGTGGACGCGGCTGCCAGCACGACGGCCGACAACGCGAGATGGAATATTCTGGAGCGCATGGATCTTGTCCTTAAGTATGGAGTAGGCGGATTTTACTTCGGTCGCGGCACCGATCACGCATCCCCGCGCCTCATTCCGCCCCAGGCAAATCAATGCCAGGGTAAATCTTGATGACCGCCGAGTCGTCCTCTTTGCCATGTCCGGCGGAGGACGCCATCATGAACATCTGGTGCGCCGCCGCCGACATGGGCAGCGGAAACTTGCTGCCGCGCGCGGTATCCAGTACCAATCCCAGGTCCTTGACGAAGATATCCACGGCCGACAAGGGCGTGTAGTCGCCTTCCAGGATATGCGGCACACGGTTCTCGAACATCCAGGAATTGCCCGCGCTATGGGTGATGACCTCGTACAGGGCGGCGGGATCGACCCCTTCGCGCATGCCCAGCGCCATGGCCTCGGCCGCCGCGGCAATATGCACCCCGGCCAGCAATTGGTTGATGATCTTGACCTTGGAGCCGGTGCCATACTGCTCGCCCAGGCGGTACACGTTCTTGGCCATGGCGGCCAGCACGTCTTCCACTTTGGCGTAAGCCTCGGGTACACCGGACGTCATCATGCTTAATTCGCCCGATGCGGCGCGGGCGGCCCCGCCCGAAATAGGCGAATCCAGCATCAGGACCTGGCGTTCGGCCAGGCGGCGGGCCAGACTGGTGGCGAAGGCCGGCGCGACGGTGGCGCAAGCCAGCACCACGCTGCCCGGCCGCAGCGTGTCGCAGGCGCCATTGGCGCCGAACAGCACTTCCTCGGTCTGCTCGGCATTGACCACGACAAGGACCAGCACATCACACTGCTGCGCCAGGGCCGCCGGCGTATCGCAGGCAATACCGCTTTCGGCCTCAAGCTGGTCAAGCGCCGACCTTCTGACATCGTAGCCATGGACCTTGAAACCGCCCCGCAGCAAGCTGCGAGCCATGCCGAAACCCATCGCACCCAAACCGATTACGCCAACATTCCTGGACATAGAGCACCTATATTCTGTAAAAATCAGATAACAAACGGATAGCCGAGCCAGCATTATTTAAACGCGAGATCGCCTCGCCAGCAATGGAACCGTCTGGCAGCGAGCCAGCGGCCTGGCGGTGGACGGGCGCGAAAATCACCTTCCGCAGCCTGTTTTTATTGTTCAAAATGTAACTTCATCCCCGTGGAGCGTAGCTTTACCTTACTCTTCATTTCTTGCCGGCCCGCATGCAATGCTATGATTATCAAAGAAAACCACTGCGCCCGGAGCGCGATCAACCAATAACAAAAGCATCCATCTTGTATTCGGCCCTTCCATGGCCACGGATGCCATGGACCGATGATTTTTAATAAGCCGATAAACACCCTCCTCAAGCTACGCAACATACCGCTACCCTCCAATACTCGTCTGGCCGCCGGCACCCTGTGCCTGTTCGGCTGCCTGCTTGCGTCCCCCGGCGTCACGGCCAAAGATCTGGGCGCAAGCTGGGACGCCATGGGATCCGTATCCATGCAGGTCGCCCTGCAAGAATGGGCGGACCCAGCCGGCCTGCCCGATCCCTCGCCGGAGCGGCTGGGCAATCAGCACTTGCGGCTGCAATCGCTGGCCGATGAAGCCGGCAAACAGGCGCAGATCAAGTACCTGACAAAAAAATGGGGCAAGCCATCCGCGGCGGTGCGCAAGTATGTGGAGCTGGCCTGGGCGGAAGCGGACAAGCGGGAAGGCCTGGAGCCGGAGCTGCTGATCGCCATCATGCAAAAGGAAAGCTCGCTGAGCCCTCATGTGCAAAGCCGTTACGGAGCCCAAGGCCTGATGCAGGTGGTTCGCCGCTGGCACCGCGACAAGCTGCATCCGTCTGAATCGCTTTTCGACCCCGAGGTCAATATACGCGTGGGCGCCGACGTGCTGGAAGAATATCTGGAAGCGGCGGGCGGCAGCCTGAGCGCCGCCCTAAGAAAGTATTCGGGCAATTCGCGCAGTTACGCCAACGCCGTCCTTAAGGAATCGCGCAAGCTTGCGCGGGTCGCCGAACAGGCGGCCGCCAAGGTGGAGGCGCCGCAGGGCTGACGCCCGCGTGCTGGACCTTGAAGATAGACTCCACCACGGTGCAACTGGTGCTGACGGTTGCGGATGAAGGCAGCATATCGCGCGCGGCCGACAAGCTGAACCTGGCGGTGGCGGCGGCATCCCGCCGCATATCGGACCTGGAAGCCCAATGCGGCACCCGCATATTCCAGCGCTTGCCGCACGGGGTCAGGATCACCGAATCCGGCGGCAAGCTGCTGCAACACATGCGCCAGATCGACAGCCTGATCCTGCGCCTGAAAGACGACGCCGACGCAATCAGCCGCGGGCAGGACGGGCGCATCATCATCGGCGCCCCCAAAACCGCCATCATCCAGTTCCTGGCCCAGGACATCGCCCGCATCAAAAGACGCCATCCGGGCGTGGCCATACAAGTGGTCGAAGAGAACAGCAAGGTGGTGCAGCAGTTGCTGCGCGACAAGATCATCGACATCGGCATCTACGAGAAAACTAGCGGCTTCATGCCGCTGGAAGCCCTGGCTTACCGGCGTGACCGGCTGGTGCTGGTCTACAGCCGGGCGCACTTTCACTTCCAGGACGAACCCGTGCCCCTGGAGGAAGTGCTGGGCATACCGCTGATTACGCTGGGAAAAGGCTCGGCCATCCTGGCTGCCGTGCAAAGGGCTTATCGCAGCAGCGGCCGGGAGTTCCAGTCCAGCTTCGTCGTCAGCGGCTTCGATACGATGCTGGCCCTGGTCCGCGAAGGGCTGGGCGTGGGCCTGATGCCGCCCGGCGTCCTGGGAGACTTCCGCCCGGACCCCGCGCTGACGACGTCCGAGATCCAGGGCGACTGGCACGAGCGCCACTACATGCTGTCGTCCGTCGATACCAATGCGCAGCCCCTGGCTTTGCGCAATGTGCTGGACATCCTGCTGGACGCCCGCTAGTCCCGGCCGTCGCGCGCTAACCGCCGACAGCAAGGCGCCATCCGCGACCTCTTCCCAACCCTGCTTTCCGCCACCCTGAGTCCATTCCGGTTTCGCAAATTGCGAAACCAGGCATGCCGCAGCCATTCTTGCCGCCGACCCGGCCCGAGAGAACAATGAACGGCACTAATTTCTATTACCGGAGACACCATGAAACGCCGTTCCTTCCTTCTGGGCGCGACAGCCCTGCTGGCCTCACCCATGCTAAGGGCTAGCACTCTGCCCCCAGGCACGATCAAAATCACCGTGGGCTGGGCGCCGGGCGGCGGCACCGATGTGTTTGCGCGCATCGTGGGCGGTAAGCTCAGCGAGCTTTGGGGCCGCCCCGTGGTCGTGGAGAACAAGCCGGGCGCCACCGGCATGCTGGCGGCGGAGCAGTTCTCGAAGATACGCCATTCCAAGGACTTGAACCTGCTGATGGCGCACGTGAACACGCACGCCATCGCCCCGCACATCTTCAAGACCGTCAGCTACGACCCGTTGAAGGACTACGCGCCCGTGGCCCTGATCGGCGCCACGCCCCACCTGCTGGTCGCCAACGAACGGTATGCCAAGGCATCGGTCGAAGACGTGGTGCAACTGTGCAAGAAGAGCCCGGGCGCGATTTCTTTCGGCTCTTCGGGTACGGGTTCAGTCCAGCATCTGGCCGCTGAAATGTTCAATATGGCCGCCAAGGTTCAGAGCATACACGTGCCCTACCGCGGATCGGGCCCCATGCAAACCGACCTGATCGGCGGCCAGATCGATTTCAGCTTCGACACCATGACGGCCTCGACGGCGCAGGTCAAGGGCGGCAAGCTGTACGCCATCGCCCAGACCCGGATCAAGCGCGCCAAGGGCTTCCCCGACGTGCCCACCATGGACGAGCGCGGCTTCAAGGGCTTCGACGCATCCAGCTGGTACGGCGTCGTGGGGCCCGCCGACATGCCCAAGGACCTGGCCATGTCGATCAATGCGGACATCAACAAGGTGCTGGCGATGCCGGACGTAGTCCAGCGTTTCGACAGCTACGGCGTCGAAGACGGCGGCGGCTCGGTTGATGACTTCGCCTCCTTCATGGCCATAGAATATGAAAAATGGGGCAAGGTGGTGCGCACAGCCAACATCAAGGCGGATAGTTGATATGACTACTGAAAATAATCTGCCGCTTAGCGGCATACGCGTCCTGGACGTCAGCCAGGTCATGGCCGGGCCTTTCGCCTGCATGCTGCTGGCCGACATGGGCGCCGACGTCATCAAGGTGGAACCGCCCACCGGCGACCAGACGCGGGGCGCCATGGGATTCAAGATGAAGGGGCCTGACAGCATGGGCTTCCTGAACATGAACCGCAACAAGCGCTCGGTGACGCTGGACCTGAAAACCGAAGAAGGCAAGCAGGCCTTCTACGAGCTGGCCAAGACGGCCGACGTCATCGTCGAAAACTACCGTCCCGGCGCCGTCAAGCGTCTGGGCATAGGCTACGAAGACATCAAGGCCATCAATCCGAAAATCGTCTACGCCAGCATTTCCGGCTTCGGCCAGAGCGGGCCCTGGGCGCATCGCCCCGGATTCGACCTGATGGCGCAAGCCATGTCGGGCATCATGAGCGTAACCGGCTACAAGGGCGAGAAGCCGGTCAAGGCCGGCGTGCCGGTGGCCGACATCGGCTGCGCGCTGTTCGCGGTATACGGCCTGCTGTCCGCCTACATCGGCGCGCAGAAGACCGGCGTCGGCCAACACATCGATGCATCGCTGTTCGATTCGGCCATGGCGTTCTCGATATGGGATATGTCGGAGTACTGGGGAACGGGCGTGCCTCCCGCGCCGCTGGGCACCAGCAACAAGATGAGCGCGCCGTATCAGGCGGTGAAGGCCCGCGACGGCTACCTGGTAATGGGTGCGACCAACCAGAAACTGTGGACCAAGCTTTGCCAGTTGCTGCAGCGCCCCGACCTGATAGACCACCCCGAATACGGCACCATTCCGCTGCGCCTGAAGAACCGCGAGGCCCTGATCGAGGAACTGGAACGCGAATTCGCCAAGCGCGACAGCGCCGAATGGATAGACATCATGCTGGAAGCCGGCATCCCCGCCGGCCCCATCCTGACCTACCCCGAAGCCTTCGAGGGCGAACACGGCACGTACCGGCGCATGGCCATGGACATCGACCACCCCATCGAGGGCAAGGTCAAGAACATAGGTTTCCCGGTCAAGATGCTGGGCACGCCGCAGCAAGTGCGCCGCCATCCGCCCCTGCTGGGCGAGCACAACGAGGAAGTCTTCGCCGAGCTGCGGGCGTGCAAAGAATCGGACCGGACCGCGCCATGAAGAAGCTAGTCGACCTGATCCTGCACCCCACGGGCGTCGCCGAAATCATCGTCGACCGTCCCGAGCGCCACAACGCCATGACGCTGCCCATGTACCAGGACGTGCTGGCCTTCGTCGAGCGCTGCGCCCAGGATCCCGGCGTGGGCGCCATCTTGTTTCGCGGCACGGGGGGCAAGTCCTTTATCGCCGGAACGGATATTTCCTACTTCAAGGACTTCACCAGCGGCAAACAGGGGCTGGAATACGAGGCCTTCGTGGAGCGCGTCGTCGGCGCCGTGGAACGCATTGCGGTGCCCACCATCGCCGTCATCGACGGATGGACCGTGGGCGGCGGGCTGGCGCTGGCCACGGTATGCGACTTTCGTCTTTGCACCGACAGCTCGCGCTTCGGGGTACCCATCGCCAAGACCTTGTCGAACACGCTGTCGTCGCTGAACCTGGCCAGGCTGACGGCGGGCTTCGGACTGCCCCGCGTGAAGAAGATGCTGCTGCTGGCCGACTATATTTCGGCCGACGAAGCCCTGTCTTGCGGTTATGCCTACCAGGTGTGTCCGCGCGAAGAGCTTGAAAGCACCGCTCATGCGCTGGCCGTCAAGCTGATAGGCCTGTCGTCCGTCACGCAACAAGCGGCCAAGGAAAGCTTGCGCCGCATAACCGTGGAACAGAACCTGAGCGACGAGGACCTGATCGAATCCGTCTATGGAAGCCAGGCTTTCCGCGACGGCGTTGCAGCCTTTATTTCTCCGAAGAAATAAGCTCTTCGAAAGAAACCAGCCTGCCGGCCAGGGCGCTCGCCGCCACAGTGGGCGGGCTGGCCAGCCATACCTGGCCAGGTCCGGAGCGGCCCGGAAAATTCCGGTTGATGGCGCTGACGGTTACCTGGCCCGCCTCGGTCGACGAGCCCGGGCCGCAGTTGGCGCAAGCGCCGCAGGACGGTTGCAGGATGCGGGCGCCGACCGCGGCGAAGGTTCTATCGTAGCCCTTGCCGACGCAATAATCCCGCACGGCGGTCGTGCCGTACTGCAAGTACAGGGTTACGCCTTCCGGCACCTTCAGGCCCCGCTGCGCCGCCCAGGACAATACCCGATGGTAATGGTCGAAGTCCTCGCGCTTCCCGGCCGTGCACGACCCGCCATAGGCAATCTGCACGACCGGCCGGTCGCCGACCCTGGACAAAGGCAGGCCGTTGCCGGGGTCGCCCGGAGCGGCCACCATGGGAGTCAAGCGGCTGCAATCGATATCCAGGCGGGCCGCGTAGCCGGCGTCGGGATCGCTGCGCATCCAGGGTTCCAGCTTGAAGTCCACGCCACGCCTTTCATGCAGGAAACGCAGGGTTTCCTGGTCGGGCGCGACGATGCCGGTCAGGCCGCCCAGTTCGGCGGTCATATTGGTCAGCGTGGCGCGCTCGTCGATGGAAAATTGGTCGATGACATCGCCGCAGAACTCGAACACCTTGCCCACGCCGGCACCTGCGCGGATTTCGGGCAGCGCCAGAATGTGCAGAACGACGTCCTTGGCCGTGACGCCCGGCGGCAGGGCGCCGGATAGCTCGACGCGCAGCGACGCCGGCATGGTCAGCCTGACCGCGCCCGTAACGAAGGCATTGGCCATGTCCGTGGTGCCCACGCCGAATGCCACGCAGCCCAGCGCCCCGCTATGCGGGGTATGCGAATCGGTGCCTACCGCCACTTGCCCCGGCAGCACGTAGTGCTCCGCCATCATGGCGTGCGAGATTCCCGCCGCATCCGTCGCCGTGCCGGCGGCGGCCTCGGTTTCGGTCAAGGTGCGATGCTGCCGCAAATGGTAGTCCCGCACGAAGTCGCGCTGCGCCTGGCACATCTCGCGGACATTCCCGACGGTGCCGGCGCGTACGTGATTGGGGCTTTCGTCGACATAGGAAGTGTGGTCCTCGAAGACCACGATCTGCTCCGGCCCCACCAGCGACAAGGGCTTGCCGAAGCGGGCATGCAGCATGTGCGCCGCCATGCCCGTGTAGTATTCATGAATGAAGCGCCAGTCGGCGCGGACGAAAACGCCGTCGCCAGCCTGTGGATCGTCGGACGTTACCGCAGTGCGCAGAATATGGCGCCGCACGATTTTTTCAAACAGAGTGCGCGGCGGCTCGCCCGACGCACTTCCGCCGTCGCGGGTAAGCGGCGCCGCCCCCTTCAAGTGTGCCGCGCCGAAGGCCAGCAAGCCGCCGGCGCGAACGATGGAGGCCGCCAGTGCATCGCGCCCGGCGACGATCTCATCCACAGAGATGGACTCGCCATCCAGCAATCGCTGGACCAGGCCCATGTCGGTGCTGGTGTAGAGGCCGATGTTGTCGGCGTTCTGGCGATAAATGCGTTCGAAGCTCTCGGCAATCACCAGTTGTATGCCGGCCGATTTCTCGGCCATGGGGCTGTGCTCGCGGGACGAACCTTTGCCGTAGCGCTTGCCCGCCACCACCACGTTGAAGCCCGCCGCCTTGATCGCATCCACCGCGATGGGCCGTACGCCCTGCACCTGGAAGCCGGTGTAGGGATAGCGGCCCAGCGCCTCGTCGAAATGCGTCATGATGGCCACCGGCGTTATCTCGTCGGTGGATATGTCATCCCGCAGCGGCGCCGCCTGCGCCAGGGTCAAGGCCTGGCCCTGAAGCTGCGCGGCTATCAGTTCGGCGCTTTGCGACAGGAACAGCAGGCGGGGCTGTCGGTCGCGCAACAGTGTGGGCGCTGTCATGGGCTTTACTGCTGGGGCTGGATGCCCGCGGCCTTGACCAGCTCGGCGCTACGGGCGATCTCGCTAACGATGGTAGACCGGGCTTCGTCCGTGCTGCTGCCGTTGGACACGAAGCCCTGCGGTGACAACGCTTTCAGCACGGTTTCGTCCTTCATGGCCTTTGCCGTGGCGGCCTGAAGCTGCTGCACGACATCGCCGGGCAAGCCGGCCGGGCCTATCAGGGCGATCCAGGCGTCATAGGCATAATCCTTGACGCCCGCCTCGCTAAGCGAAGGCACATCGGGCAAGGCATCCAGACGCTTGGGCGTGCTGACGGCCAATGCCCGCAGCTTGCCCGCCTTGATCTGCCCCAGCACCGACGGCACCGCCAGGAAGGCGGTATGGATCTGGCCGGACATGACGTCGGTAGCCAGCGCGCTGCCGCCTCGATAAGGGATATGTACCATGTCGGCCTGAGCCTTGGACTTGAGCATTTCACCCGCCAGGTGCAACACGCTGCCGGTTCCCGCCGAGCCGTAGTTGATGGTTCCAGGCTGCTCGCGGGCGGCCTTCAGCAAATCCTGAACCGTGCGATAGGGAGAACTTGCCGCCACGACCATAACCAGCGGCGTCGTGCCGATGATGGAGATGGGCGTGATGTCCTTCACAGAATCGTAGGGCAGGCTCTTGTGCAGGCTGGGATTGATGGCGTGATTGGACGACACGATCCCCAGCGTGTAGCCGTCGGGCTTGGCGGCTACCAGTTGGCGCGTACCGGGAACGCCGGCGGCGCCGGACAGGTTCTCCACGACCAGGGTCTGTCCCAGCGTCTTGCCCATGCTGTCGGCAACCACCCGCGCGACCACGTCGGCGGTGGAGCCGGGCGATGTGGGTACGATCAGGCGGATGGAGCGGTCGGGATAATCGGCCGCGGCGGCCGTCGCCGCAAAACCGGCGGCGCCCAAGGCAAGCACGCAGCCGGCCAATAATTTATGCATATACATGTCGTCTCCCCGATGGTAGTGGGGCCGCAAGGCCCGCATCCCTTTTGGACCGTGGGATGCGCGGTCAGTATAGGGAAAGCATGCCGGCGCCCGAAGTGCCATCTGGGCATGCCCGGCATCGCAAACCGGCAAGGGCTTGGGCGCCTAGCCGCGTTGCGTCAGGAATTTCAGCAGAGTCTCGGCGGTGGCCGACAGCTGCTGCCTGTCGGGATAGACAATGCTGATCCTGCGATCCGCCCAGGCGTCCGCCAAGGGGTGAACCGCCACATTCAGCGAGCGCAGATGCTGCTCGGCCACCAAAAGCGGCATGATGGCGATACCCAGCCCGGCATGCACCATGCGGCACAGCGCATCCAGACTGGCGACGCGTATCTTGATCGATAATGAAACGCCCAGCGCAGCGGCCTCGACCGCCAGCATCTGCGTCAGCGCACTGTTCTCGCGCAGGCTGACGAAGGTTTCCCGGGCGATGTCTTGCAGGCTGGGATTACGCAGGCCCGCTTTGGGGTGCCCGGCGGGCATCATCACCGCCAGGCGGTCGCGGCGATACGGCAGTTGCTCCAGCCCGTCCAGCCCCGCCATGTGATTGCAGATGCCGAAGTCCGCGGCCCGCTCGCGCACCAGGCGTTGCACGTCGGGGCTGTGCTGCTCTTCCAGGTCGATATCCACTTCGGGAAAGACGCGCTGGAAGGCGGCGATGTCCTCCGGCAGAAACTGGACGATGGCCGACAGGTTGGCCACCACCCGCACCGAACCCTGCACGCCGGCATACAGGCGCGAAAGCTCCGCTCCCATGGCCTCGACGTCGCCGATGATGCGCTGCGCATGCCGCAACACGGTCTGGCCCGCCGCCGTGACGGTCACGCCGCGCGTATGCCGTTCGATCAGGGGCAGCCCTATCAACGCTTCCATGTCGGCAATGCGCCGGCTGACCGCGGAAGGCGCAATGAACTCGCGCTGCGCCGCCCGCGCGATGCTGCTTTCCTGGCAGACGGCGGAAAACAGACGCAGCGTGGTCAGGTCGAGTTTTCTAACAATGTGTTCCATGGTCTTTTACGGGATACAGGCCCTTGCGGCGCCGCCGGTATTCTAGGCGGCCACCTGCCGCAGCAAGCTGCGCCCCTTTTCCTTGAAGGCCTCGAACATCGCCGGAACGCTGTCGCCAGGCCCCTTCCAGTTGACGATAAAGCAGAAGCTGCTGCGCTGATTGGGCTGCACCATCTGGCCCGCGGCGCAAAAGCAATGAAAGTCTTCCCAATCTATGCTGCCGCCCTTGCCGTAGGCCATGGTATCCGCGGGCACCAGCATGGGCATGGCATCGGCCATGGCCGAGATCCGCTTGAACTCCGCCAGGGTTTCGGGTTTCTGGAAAAGCTTGCCCGCCAGAACCTGCTCGTACCAGCGCGTCATCTCGCTTGCCGTGCTCAGCATGGTTTGAGCCGGGTTGATGGGCGCACGTGATGGGCCGGGGCTCTTGCCATTCTGCATGTCCAGCATTCCCTGCCAGCCTAGGTCGGTGCCGCTGGGCGCGCCGGCCAGATAGGAAAACAGCTTGCGGGTGGAATCGGGGATACGGGTTTCATTCAGCCCCATGCTCTTGATGAGCTGGCGAACCTGATCCGCGCCCACGGCGTTCAGGACGACGTCGGTGGCGGTATTGTCGCTATGCGCGATCATGGCCTCCAGTACGCTCTTGGCGCTGGTGCTGCCTTGCAGGCGAATGAACACTGGGCTGCCGGGCGACCACACCTTGGGGCCGATCTCGACCTGGGTGTCTTCGGCCAGGCGGCCAGCCTCGACCTCTTTCAAGTACTGCCCAAGCATGAAGGTCTTCACGGCGCTGCCGACGAACAGCGGTTGATCCGCCTTGTGCGTATAGTATTGCAGGGGCCCGTCTTTGCCCTGGACGGAAATGCTGACGGCGGCGTTGGGCGACAGTGCACCGAACTCGCGTAGGCCCTGCTCGACCCCCGTCTTGCGCAGCGGCTGAGTACCGCCGCATGAAGAAAGCGAAAACGACAATGCGCCGAAGGCGGCCGTGCTCAACAGTGTTCTGCGGTTCATTGGTGTCCCCTAGGTATTGATATTGTTCCAGCTTACGCCTCGGCAGCCTGAACCGAGAGCAGCCAATCCCTTACCGCCCGCACATCCTCGCAGGCGGCATTTCCGACCGTCGTGACGAAGTGATAGTACTCCCCCTCCAGAACCGTGGCGAAAGGCTGGACCAGCACGCCGTGGCCCGCGATGGCCACCCGCTATTGGCGGCGCGCAGGCATGGCCAGGATGCGGGTCAAGGCGCCTGCATCCGCCTGATCCTCGAAATGATGCAGCAAGGCCAGGCTGGCCTCTACCCGTGCAGGCTCCAGGCCCGACAAGGGGACCAGGCGGCGGTACTTGGCATCGATGTCGTCCCAGCTTACGCCTCGGGGGCCTGAGCCGCGCGGCGCCACGCAAGTACTGGAGAATTCCCTGCCGTCCTTCAGCAGTATGGTGACGCTGCCGCCATGGCGATGCGGAAACCTGTCCGGCAAGGGGGCCGGCGCAGGGTCGAACACGACCTTGTCCTGGATGCGCGCGATCAGCGGGTCACTCATCTTGGCCAGGGTCATGGCATCCCAGCCGAACTCCCCGTCGACGATGGAGGCGGCCACGAAATACACCAGGCTGTGGGCGGCGTCGACCAGGTTGCGCGGATGCGGCTCACCCTTGAAGTTCGTCCACTGCACCGCGGCGGATATGGTGACGCGCTCGATGTCCTCGGGGCGCAGCTTGCCGGCGCGAGCGGCATCGGCGGCGGCTTCGGCCGTGGCATGAAAAGGGTGGGCGCCCGGCATCAGCTTGATCGCCATGTCCGTGACGATGTCCCAGTCTTTGCCCAGATCCCGCGTGATGTCTTCGATGGCCTGGCCGTTCATCGCGCTAAGAAAGCCGCGCGGCGTTTCAAGAATGCCGATATCCGCCTGGAAGCCCCGCCCCGCGGCCAGTGCGGCCTGCATGCCTGTCATGGCGGCGTTTCCGGCATGGTATTCGCGCGCGCAACTGGTGTCGGCGGCCACCGCCATGCCGCCTATGGACGTGGCGGCAAGCGCAATGGCATGCGCCATGCGGCCCGCATCCAGGCCCAGCAAGCGGCCCGCGACGACCGCTGCCCCAAACACGGTGGACACCGACCCGTGAAAACCGCGCTGCATGCGGCCCGGCGTCAGTGATTCATCGATGCGTCCCGCCACTTCGTAACCCAGCGCCATGGCGGCCAGCAGATCGCGGCCCGGCCTGCGCGCATGCTCGCCCAAGGCGACCGCCGTGGTGGAGATAATGGTGCCGATATGGGCGATGCTGCGCAGGTCGCTGTCGTCGGAGGCCGCCGCATCGCTGGCAACGGCATTGACCCTGGCAGCCCGCGTCAAAGGCAGGCGGGCATCCTGAAACCAGACGGCGGCCTGACCGGCGCCGCCCTCTTCCAGTTCCAGGGACCGCAGGATGCGGGTCGAATCTATGTCCTGCCCCATGGCCGCGCTGGCGATGGTGCTGGCCAAGCTCATCTTGGCGCGCTCTATGGCAAGCGCGGGGATGTCGCCGGAGCGAGCACCCACGGCGAACTCGGCAAGGGTTTGCGCAATCGTCTTCATGTCGTGGTTCAGGTCTGCATGCCCCAGCGCCCTATGGTGCGCCGTTCCAGTACGCGGAAGATCAGGTTTTCCACCAGCAGGCCGAACAAGATCACGGTCAGCAGGCCGGCGAACACATTGGGTATGTCCAGCATGTTCTTGTTCTGGAAGATGTACCAGCCCAGGCCGCCGGAACCCGAACTGGAACCAAAGACGAGCTCGGCGGCGATCAGGGTGCGCCAGGCAAAGGCCCAGCCTATCTTCATGCCCGTCAGTATGCTGGGAAAGGCGCCGGGAACCAGGATCTTGCACACATAGCCCATGCGTGAAAGGCCGTAGTTGCGGCCCACCATGCGCCAGGTCAGGCTGACGGAACGAAAGCCCGAGTGCGTATTCAAGGCGACGGCCCACAGCACCGCATGGACCAGGACGAAGATGATGCTGGCATTACCCAGCCCGAACCAGATCATGGACAACGGCAACAGGGCAATGGACGGCAAGGGGTTGAACATGGACGTCAGGGTTTCCAGCAGATCGGCGCCCACGCGCGTCGCGCTGGCAAAGGCGGTGAACAGCGCGGCGATCAGCAGGCCCACGGCATAGCCCTGCAACAGCAGGGAAATCGAGGACCAGGTGGCCGACAGCAAGGTCCCGGATACGATGCCGTTGAAGAAGGCTTTTATCGTTGCCATGAAAGTCGGAAACAACAAGGGATTGCCCGCCCACAAGGCATAGGCTTCCCAGGCGACGGCCAGAATCAGCAGCATGACCGCCTTGCGGAAGACCCCGTTGTCCAACAAGCGCTCCCATACGGTAAGCGGCTTTTCGATAACGCCGAAATCTTCTTCCATTATGGTGTTGACGACTTCGTCCCGATACACGATGGACGCGGAAGCGGCTTCAGTCATGAGCGATCCCTCCTTGTGTTGCGCTCTCTTCGAAGAGCAGCTCTTCGATGCGCTGGGTCAGGCGCTTGCCGTCCGGACCCACGGTATCGGCGCCCTGGCTGTTGAGTTCGGCCCGTACCCGGCCCGGGTGCGGGCTGAGCAGCAGGATGCGGCTGCCGACCTTGGCGGCTTCCGCTATGGAATGGGTGACGAACAAGACGGTAAACCGGGTGTCGTCCCATAGCTGCAAGAGCTCGTCCTGCATCTTGGCCCGCGTCAGCGCATCCAGCGCCGCAAACGGCTCATCCATCAACAGGACTTCGGGCTCCATGGCCATGCCGCGGGCAATCGCCACGCGTTGCTTCATGCCCCCGGAAAGCGTATGCGGGTAGCTGTCGGCGAAACCCGCCAAGTTGACCTTGTCGATGTAATGCATGGCCTTTTCTTCGGCGGCCTTGCGCTGCAGCCGTCCGCTGGCGGTCAGCGCGAACACGACGTTCTCCTTGACGGTTTTCCAGGGCAGCAGTTGATCGAACTCCTGGAAGACCATCACCCTGTCGGGGCCGGGCTTGGCAATCTCCTGGCCGTTCAGCTTGATGCTGCCTTCGACGGCGGGCAGATATCCGCCGACGGCTTTCAATAGCGTGGACTTGCCGCAACCCGACGGCCCCACGATAACGTAGCGGTCGGAACGGTATACGTCGAAGCTGACGCGATACGTGGCGGTGACGATGTGGTCTTTCGTTCGGTAGCGCAGGGTCACCCCTTGCACCGACAACAAAGGCGTTGCGGCTTGCACCATGAAAAGCTGTCTCCAAACATTTGGGCCGCCGCATCCGGCCGAGACCGGATGCGTTCACCGGCGCCTTAGTTGCCGGCCGAGATGGCGGGGCCGGGGAAGAAAAGATCGGCAAGCGATCCGGGCCGGTTCTTTATCGTGCCGATGTCGTTCATGAAATTCGCGTACTTCATGACGTTTTCAGGCTTGGTGGTGTACTTGGTGGACGGGTTGTTCAGGATTTCCACCATGTCGGCCACATTGCCGCTGCCGCCCATCGAGGCGATCAGCACTTTGGCGGCGGCCTGCTTGTCGGCCTTGATCATGGCCTGCGCCTCTTCAAGCGCCGCCACGAATGCCGCGTAGACCTTGGGGTTCTTGTCATGGAAAGCCGTGGTGGTGGACACCATGGTGAAGGTGGTGGACCCGCCCATGACGTCGTCCGAGTTCTGTATGGTGCGTATGCCCGGTGTTTTCTGCTCGCGCTCCGCCAGCGGCGAGGACGCATAGTGCGCGACGATATTGCCGCTGCCCGAGATCAGCGAAGCGGCGGCATCGGCGTGCTTCATGGTGACCGTGTAAGGGTCGAACTTGAACGCCTGGTCCTTGCCGTACTTCTTGGTCGCGTACATCTGCATGATGATGGACGGTATCGAGGACTTCACGGACGTCACGGCGATCTTGTCGCCATCCTTCAGGTCATCGATGGTCTTCAGGTGTTCCGCGCGCGTGTTCAGATACATGGGCATGGAACTGATGGCCGCCACGCCCTTGACGTTGGCCGTGCCTTTGGTGCGATCCCACAGAAGCAGGAAGGACGGCGGGCCGGCGGATATGAAGTCGGCCGAGCCCGAGAGCAAGGCATCTATCATTACCGAAGGCCCGCCGATATTGGCCCAGTTGATGGTGACTTTCTCGCCGGCTTTCTCGGCATGTTTTTCGATTAGCTTGTATTCCTTCATCATGTGCAGCGGCAGGAAGCCGAAGCCCCCGGCCCCAAGCGGAATGTTCAACTTGCTGACTTCCGCCTGAGCGCCCAGGGGCATCAAGCCCGCGGCGGCAAGCAAGACTATGCCTATGTGCTTTTTCATGGTGTTCTCCTTTGGTGTTGGTGCTGCGCTTTCCGAGCCATTTTTTTCACTGTTTTGCATGCCGCACAGTGTTATTGCTTTTCTGGGTTGCCTATCTGCATGCCGGCCAATTGTTCGCTGAGCAGGGCGACGGCGGTGTGGTCGGCCTGAGGCCCCAGCACGGCGCTGGCGCCCGCCCACAAGTTACGGCACAGATCGGCGAAGGGTGCATTCACGTTGTTCTCGTGCGCAATACCCAATGCAATCGTCAGGTCCTTGACCATGAGGCTCATGGCGAAACCCGAATCGAACTTGCGTGACAGCACATACTGCTTGAACTTCTTTTGCGTGCTGTTGTTCATGCCGGTGGATACGTTCAGAATGTCGACCATGGTTTCGGGGTCGATGCCGAAGCGCGACCCGATGATCAAGGCCTCGATCCCGATAAGGAAGCCGGCGGACGACACCAGGTTGTTCAGTGCCTTCATGGCATGGCCGCTGCCTATCTTGCCCGTGGGAATGACCTTGCCCAGGGCGTTCAGTATGGGCATGGCGGCATCGATATCGGCCTGCTCGCCGCCGGCCATGATGGTGAGTTCGCCCGTGCGCGCCCTTGGCACTCCGCCCGAAACGGGCGCGTCGAACAGCACCACGCCCTGGCCGGCCAAGCGCTGGCTGAAAGCCACGGTCTGGCTGGGAATGCCCGACGTCATCTCGATGACGACGGCGCCGCGCCGCAGGCTGGATGCAAGGCCTTGCGGGCCGAACAGGACGTCTTCGACGATGGCGCTATTGGGCAGTATGGTGATGACCACGTCCGACTGCTTGCCCAGTTCGGCAAGCGTTGCGGCGGGCGTGATGCCATGCTCTTTGGCCAGGGCGGCAATGCGGTCCGGATTACTGTCGTACGCTGTCAGGGGGTAGCCGGCCTTGATCAGGCAGGCTGCCATGGGCGTGCCCATGGCGCCCACCCCGACGAAGCCGATTTTCGGTTTGGTCGCGGCCATCATTTTTCTCCGGCCTTGTTGCCCTTGGCTTTTTCCTCGGCGATGACCTCGGCGGCGACCTTCATGCCGTCCAGCGCCGCCGGCACGCCGCAGTAAATGGCTACCTGCAGGAAGATTTCCTTGATGTCGTCCTGGGTCAAGCCGTTGTTCAGCGCGCCGCGCACATGCAGGCGTATCTCATGCGGCCGATTCAAGGCGGCCAGCATGGACAAGTTGATGATGCTGCGCGTGCGGCGATCCAGGCCGGGCCGGCTCCAGAGTTCTCCCCAGCACCACTCCGTAACCAGCTTCTGGATGTCGGCCGTGAAGTCGGTCGCCGAGTCCAGGGACCTTTGCACGTGCTCGGCGCCCAGTACCTCTTGGCGGTTTTTCAAGCCTTTGGCAAACAGCTCTGTGTTGAATTCTTTGCGCATGGTCGTCATGACTCCTGAGTAAGTGGCGGGATGTATGCGCAGAGTATGATTACCGAACTACAATCTGTCAATAATATCGTCATACAATCTTTCCCTGATTTACGAGTATCATCCACCCATCGTCCACTGAACGGAATGCCACCATCCATGGAAAGCAACAAGCAAGCAGATCCATCAAGCCAGGTCAGCGCTTTGCTGGCGGACTTTGTCCATGGCGCGTCGTGGGAACGCATCCCCTCTTCCATCCGCCACGAAGTCAAGCGTTCCGTCATGAATTATTTCGCGGTGGCCCTGGCCGGGTGCACCGACCCCACGCTGGACAAAGCCGTGCGGACCTATGCCCGCTACTCGGCGGGCCCCGCCGCATCCCTGGCGGGCCGGCCCGAACGCCTGGACATGCTCAGCGCCTCGGCCCTGAACGCCATGAGCGCCAACGTGTACGACTACGACGACACGCATATCCCGACCATCATCCACCCCACATCGCCCGTCGCGCCGGCCCTGTTCGCCCTGGGCGAGACCCAGCCCATCAACGGGCAGGACTTCATGCTGGCCCTGCTGCTCGGCGTGGAAGCGCAATGCCGGATCGGCACGGCCATCTCGCCCTTTCACTACAGCCGTGGCTGGCACATTACCTCGACCTGCGGCGTATTCGGTTCCGCCATGGCCATAGGCAAGATACTGAAGCTGACCGAAACCCAGCTGCGCTGGGCACTGGGCTCGGCCGCCTGCCAGGCGGGCGGGCTGGTGGAAACCCTGGGGACCATGTCCAAGAGCGTCAGCGTGGGCAATGCGGCTCGCAACGGCATACTGGCCGCGCTGCTGGCCGGCGACGACTTCGACGGCCCGGCCCAACCGCTGGAAGGCACATACGGCTTTCTTCGGGTATTTGGCCAGGATCCGGACTTCGATGCCATTACCCGAGGCCTGGGAGAAGAATGGGAAATCGCCAAGGTGGCGTACAAGCCCTATCCTTGCGGCGTGGTGCTCAACCCCGTCCTGGATGCCTGCCTGGCGCTATCAGCCCGCATAGATCAGCGCCGGCTTGGCACCGTGGAAGCCATCGAGCTGACCGGCCATCCGCTGCTGCGCCAGCGCACCGACCGCCCCAACATCAAAACGGGCCGCCAATCGCAAGTCAGCGCCCAGCACGCCGTGCCCGTGTCGCTGCTGCGCGGCCGCGCCGGGCTGGAGGAGTTTTCCGACGCCGCCGTCAACGACCCCGCGTCGCGCGCCATGGGTGCGCTGCTACGCTTCCACGACGACGAAACATATTCGATAGACAGCGCCAAGGTTGTGCTGCGCTTTCGCGACCAGACGACCGAGCAGGAGCACGTGCCCATGGCGCGCGGCTCGCTGCAGCGCCCGCTGACGGACGACGAGCTGGAGATCAAGCTGCGCGACCTTTGCCGCTACGGCCGCTCGGGCTGCGACGCCGACCGCCTGATCGACGCCGTCTGGGCCCTGGACGACTGCCAGGACGTCGGGCGCCTGGCCAAGCTGGCCGCGGCGCCCGCCTGAAGCACGAACGTCACTTGGCTTGCTGCGGCAGCCAAAGCACGATGTCGGGGAAAGAATAAAGTATGGCCAGGAAGGCCAGCATGACGGCCACGAAAGGCAGCACGCCCAAGGAAATCTGCACGAAGGAAACCTTGCCGCTCATGCTGCTCAGCACGAAAAGCACCATGCCCAGGGGCGGCGTGATCAGCCCTATCTCTATCATCAGCACCAGGAAAACACCGAACCAGATCGGGTCCATGCCCAGGGCCATGGCGATGGGATAGGTGACCGGCAAAGTCATCAGCATCATGGAGATGGACTCGATGAACATGCCCAGCACCAGGTAGACCAGGGTCATCAGGACCACCACCATCCACGGCTCCAGGCCGGCATGGGTAATCAGCGCGACGATCTCGCGCGGCAGGCGGATGTAATCGAATACCCAGCTGAAGATCGACGCCCCGACGACGATGAGCAGCAGCATGGCGCTGACCTTGGCGGTATCCAGGGCGACTTCGAAAAGCCCGGCGATATTGATCTTCTTGCGTATCAGGCACAGGATGTAGGCAGCCAGCGCGCCGATGGCGGCCGCTTCGGTGGGAGTCGCAATACCCGCATACATGGACCCCAGGACGGCGAAGATGATGGCCGCGAACGGCACCATGCCCTTGGAGCTGACCAGCTTTTCCCGCATGCTGTAGGCGTGCGCGGCGGGCGCCGACCCGCGCCATCCCAATGCCCATACCAGGGCCGTCAGCATGAACATGGACATCAGCAACAGGCCGGGCAGCACGCCGCCCATGAACAGATGCGTGACCGACGCCCCCACGGTCGTGCCGTAGATGATCATGGGAATGCTGGGCGGAATCAATATGCCCAGCGTCGCGCCCGCTCCGGTCACGCCATAGGTAAGCCGCGGGCTGTAGCCGCGCTCTATCATTTCAGGGCAGGCCACTTTTCCCAGCGTGGCCGCGGTGGCGATGCTGGACCCCGAAACCGCCGCGAACACCGCCGACGCCCCGGCACTGGCATGCGCCAGGCCGCCCGGCGTGCGCCCGAACCATCGGACCAGGGAATCGAACATGCCGGCCACGATACCGCTGCGCAACAGCAGCCCGCCCATGAAAATGAACATGGGCACGGCCGACAAGGTGAAGGTGTTGGTGCTGCTCCATGCGCGTTCCGCCAGCAGCGACAACTGCGGCCGGGAAAGCAGGAAATACACCCCCAGCATTCCGACCATACCCAGCGCCAGCGCTATCCGGACCCCGAACAACAGCAGGAATATCATGGTCAGCACCAGCAGTACGCCGACCATGGCCAGCGACTGCCCGCGCATCAGCCAGTACAGCAGGCACAGCACGCCCAGCAAGGCCACCGTCTGCAGCATGGTGCGCAAACCGCTCCATGCCAGCATGCCCAGCACCATGAAGATCACGATCGATATGGTGCCCCAATCGAAGCGGTTGCCAAATGCCATGACGCTGTTGCGGCCCAGCATGAGCAGGCTGGCCGCCAGCAGCAAGGCCAGCACCGGCAGCGCCCACCTACGCCCTGCCCCGGCGGGCGGCCTCAGCCGATATATGTCGACGAGTATGGCAAGCGCGTACACCAGCAGCCCAATGGATACCGGCAGTTCCGGCATCCATTGAGGCGTGGAAAGCAAGCCCCAGTCGCGTGTCCCGTTGACGTATTCCCTGACATTGAACGCCGCCATTTGCCAGCCCGACATCAGGATGAAGAACAAGCCGGTCCATTGACAAACAAGCTCCACCCCCCGCCTGGCCTCCGGGGACAAGCGGTCCACCCACAGCTCGACCTGGACATGGCTGTTGCTGCTTTGGGCAATACCCAAGCCAAGAAACACCAGCGCGACCAGCAAATAGGTGGAAATTTCGGTGGCCCAGGACGTGGGGGAGTTGAACAGAGAACGCGAACCGATCTCGTAGCACATGATCAGCGACATCGCCAACAATGCCAGGCCGGCCAGGAAACCGCTGGCTTTTACGATGCCGTCCGCGGCGCGCACAGCGATGAAATCATCATCGCGGGACAAGGGATAGGGCGAAGCCGAAGCAGGCGGGCTGCCGTTGGCGATCGTTTCTGTCATTGCGTCTCCTTATTGCCGATACCGCCGGCCGTTGCTGTTTTTAAAAGCATATTGTATTATCGAATTATGGAATTACGATAATATAATATTCACGCTGCATCAATCCCAATCGGCCCACTCGCAGTGGCCGCGGCTCGCCAGGGTGCGGCGGCATTCCATCCCGCCTGATGAATATGCATTCAATACGGAGAAGACAATGAAACCACCCTATCAGCACACTGCCGTGCCACAATCGCCGCCAAATGCCCGCGGCCCGCGTTTTGTTCGCGCACTTGCCCATGCCGCCCTATGCGCCGGCTTTGTTTTTGCCGCTACGCCAGCCGCCGCGCAGGAATACGACCTGACCATGTCGGTCATCGTTTCGCCCGGCGACGGCTATTCGATACTGACCCAGTCCGTGCCGGAGCGGGTCAAGAAAGCCACTCAGGGCAAGGTCAAGGTCACCGTCAGCGACTCCCTGGTTCCCGCCGCCCAGATCGCCACCGCCATACGCGAAGGCCGTGTCGACATGAGCGCCGCCCTGCACACCTATCTGGCCGCCGATGAACCGCGCATGGGCATCTTCAATCTACCCGGCCTGATCAACAACGCCGAGGAATACAAAAAAGTAGGCGATGCCTTCTGGTTCGAAGACACCAAGAAGATCTGGAAGGAAAAATGGGACGCCATCGTGCTGGCCAACGGCATATGGTGCACACAGCAGCTCTTTTCGAAAGAACCGATACATACGCTCGCCGACTTCAAAGGCAAGCGCTTGCGCGTGCACAACCCGCAAACCGCCGAAGTGGTGAATGCCCTGGGCGGCAAGCCGGTTCCCCTGCCTGTCCCGGAAATCTACCCCGCGCTTGAGCGCGGCGTGATCGACGGCCTGTTCACGTCCACCTGCGTGGGCAATGCCCTGGAATACTGGCGCCTTGCCAAGAACGTCCAGAACTGGAGCCTGGGCCCCATAAATGGCTGGGCGATACTGGCCAACCCCACCAGCTGGAACAAGCTGCCGCCCGACATCCAGAAGCAGATCACGGGCGTCATGAACCAAATACAGGAAGAAGCCTTCTCGCGCCATAGCGAATTCGTCGGCAACGCCAAGAAGAAGATGGAATCCGAAGGCGTCACCTTCTGGGTCGCGCCGGATTCGGAACGCGACAAGCTGATGCAGCCCAAATACATCGGCCCCTCTTACGATGCCTGGTACAAGCGAGCCAAAGAGGTGGGCTTCGATGGCAAGGCATATATAGAGAAGGTGCGCAGCGTGCTCAAAAAGCAATAGGACGGCTTGAAAAGCGGCGGCTGGACTAAACTGGTGTCCACTCACGTTCCGGGAAGGGAAGCCACACGCCCGGAACGTGCCCACCTTTTTAACATTCGCTAATAAGACAGAGAAACTCCATGAAGCCTGAAGAAGCCGACGATGATTTCAAAGTGCATCGCGTTGCAGCGGTGCTGCGCCACAGCGTGACGGAAAGCATACGCAACGCCATCCTGGCAGGCCGCTTCCAACCCGGAGAGCGCCTGCCGGAGCGTGAGCTGTGCGAGATGACCGGCGTCAGCCGCACCTTGGTGCGCGAGGCGCTACGGCAGCTTGAAACAGAAAGGCTGATCAAGGTCATTCCGCATCGCGGGCCGGTCGTCGAGACCATCACCCCCGAGCAGGCCGACGGCATCTACCGGGTTCGCGAAGAGCTGGAAGGCCTGGCCAGCCAGCTGTTTGCCGAACGCGGCACGCCGGAGCACCTGAAGGCCTTGAAGCAGGCGTACGCGGACCTTCGCGCTTCACACACCAAAGACGAGCCTTTGACCCAGTTGAAGGCAAAGAACAACTTTTACCGCTGCCTGCTCGACGGGGCAGGCAACGAGGCGCTGTCCAACACGCTGCGCCTGTTGAACTCGCAAATCATGCTGCTGCGGTCGATGTCCATGGCCGCGCCGGGGCGGGCCCCCAAAAGCCTGGCGGAGCTGGGCGATTTGCTCAAGGCCCTGGAAGCCAAGGACGAGAAAGCGGCGCGCAAGGCGGGAAGCCGCCACGTCCGCAACGCCTCGGCCGTGGCGATCGCGCTGCTGCGGCAGCAGGACGAAGAAAAAACAGTCCGGAAAAAGGCCTGACGGCCCGCTCCGGCCAACCCTGACGATAGTGCCGAAACGCCCTCGCCAGCCTACTGGACCACGATAGAACAGGATACGGAGACCAACCCATGGATGCTCAAGGTACCGCCCCATTTGAACTCTTTGCGATCCGCTACGCCCGCCATGGCGGGCGCAAGGCGCAAGACAACTATATCGGCACGGTGGACTTCCACGACGCCGAGTCGGACCTTGATTACTACGTATGGGTGGCGCGGCGTGACAGCGAAGTCTACGTCATAGACACGGGCTTCGAAGAGCCGTCGGCGCGGGAACGCGGACGCGAACTGCTGATGTCGGTCCAGGACGGCCTGGCGCTCCTGGGCGTGGATGCCAAGGAAATCGGCAACGTCATCATCACCCATCTGCACTACGACCACGCCGGCACGCTGGACCGCTTTCCCAAAGCCAGGTTTCATATCCAGGATGCCGAGCCGGCCTATGCCACCGGCCGCTGCATGTGCCACCCGGCTTTGCGCCATCCCTTCAATGTCGAAGACATCGTCAGCTTCGTGCGCAAGCTTTATGGCGGCAAGGTGGAGTTTCATCGCGGCGACACCGAATTGGCGCCTGGCTTGTCGCTGCACCTGATCGGGGGTCATACCGCCGGCCTTCAGGTTGTCCGGGTCTGGACCAAACGCGGGTGGGTGGTCGTCGCCTCCGACGCAACCCACCTGTACGGCAACATCGAACGCCAGATTCCTTTCCCCGCCGTCTACAACGTGGGCGACATGCTGGAAGGCCATAAACGGGTTCGCAGCCTGGCCGATTCGCCGCGGCACATCATTCCCGGCCATGACCCGCAGGTCATGCAACGCTACCCCGCCCCCACTCCCGAAACCCAGGGCAAAGTGGTCCGGCTGGACGTCGCCCCCAACACCCCCGCCGACTGAACAGGCACCCAAGCCCTCATCTTGAATATGCTAGAAAACAAATGCGCCCTGGTGACCGGGTCCATCCGCGGACTCGGCCATGCCATTGCCCACGACCTTGCCATGGCCGGCTGCCATATCGTGCTTCACGGCCTGGAACCCGACGAAATCGCCAACCATGCCGCGGAAACGCTGCGCCAGGCTTCGGAACGCGAGGTGCTGCTCAGCCGCGCCGACCTTGCCCGGGTCGACCAGATAGAAGCCTTGATGAACGAAGCGCAACGCCGGTTCGGCAATGTGGACATCGTCGTCAACAACGCCGTCGTCCGGCACTTTTCTCCAGCCGACGAATTGCCTCCCGCGCATTGGGACGAATCCATAGCGGTGAACCTGTCCGCCGCCTTCCACACCAGCCGGCTGGCCATACCCGGCATGCGGACACGGGGCTGGGGCCGCATCATCAATATGTCGTCCGTGTACGGCTCGTCGGCCGCGGTCAACCGCATAGGCTATGTCACGACCAAGACGGGGCTTATCGGCATGACCCGCGCCATTGCGCTGGAAACGGCGACCACCGGCATCACCTGCAACGCGGTGTGCCCCGGCACGGTTCCCACGCCGGCCATCGTAGAACGCATCGCCGGCATCGCGGCGGCGGCGGGCGTATCGCAAGAGCAGGCCGCCCACGATTACCTGGCCGAGCGCCAGCCCACCGGCCGATTCGTCGCCATGGAAAGCGTCGCCGCCCTGGTGCGCTTTCTGTGCAGCGACGCGGGGCGGGACATCACCGGCTCGGTCCTTCCCATAGACGGCGGCTGGACGGCCGCATAGACCCGTTTCAAGACCCAACCATCAACCATTGAACCGAACACGCAAGGAGCAAACATGAACGACTCGGCAAACAAGCGCCTGGGTTTCGTAGGCCTGGGCAGAATGGGCAGCCCCATGGCCAGCCGGCTGATCGACGCCGGATACGAACTGATCATCTGCGACGCCAACCAGGAAGCCCTGGCCCCGCTGCTCAAGAAAGGCGCGGTGCGCGCGGAGACCCCGAAAGCGGTCGCGGACCAGGCGCCCATCGTCCTGATTTCCCTGCCCACACCCGACGTGGTGGCCCTGGTGGGCCTGGGCGAGAACGGCCTGGTGCACGGCAGCGCCGTGCGCATCGTCGTCGACCTGTCCACCACCGGGCCGGGCGTGGCCAAGAAACTGGCTCAAGGCCTGGCCGACCGCTCCATCGCCACCATAGATTGCCCCGTCAGCGGCGGCGTGGCCGGAGCCACCAAAGGCACATTGTCCCTGATGGTGGCCGGCAATCCGGACCGCGTCGAAGAGGTCAAGCCCATACTCGGCCACCTGGGCAAGCAGATCAATGTGGGTACCGAGCCCGGCATGGCGCAAACCCTGAAAGTCATCAACAACCTGGTTTCCGTCACCGCGCTGGTCGTCACGTCCGAAGCGCTGGTCATGGGCACCAAGGCGGGCCTGGATGCCGACATCATCACCCAGGTGATCAATGCCGGGTCGGGCCGTTCCAACGCCTCTGAAATAAAGATCCCGAACTTCGTGCTGTCGCGCAGCTTCGATTTCGGCTTCTCGGTCGGCCTGTCCGCCAAGGACGTGCGCCTGTGCATGGAAGAGGCCGACAGTCTGGGCATACCCATGCCGGTCGCGCAAGCGGTGCGCGGCTTCCTGAATTCCGCCGCCGAAAAACTGGGCTACCAGGCCGACATGACCGAGATGATACGCGTGATCGAACAGCAGGTCGGCGTCGAGGTCCGCGGCAAGGCGGCCAAGCCGGCATGAGCGGCCAACGGGTCGCCGTGATCACTGGCGGCGCCAGCGGCATCGGCCGGGCGTGCGCCGCCCGCTTCGCCCAGGATGGCTACGCCGTGGCCATCCTGGATACCGATGAAGCCAAAGGCGAGGAAGCGGTACAGCGCATCGCCCACGACAGCGACGCCTTGACCAGATACTACCCTTGCGACGTGGCCGACCGGCTGGCGGTGCAGCGGGTTGCCCAGGCCGTGGAGCACGATATCGGCCCGGCGGACGTCCTGGTGACTTCCGCCGCGCTCATCCCCAACACGGAATCCGTGCTGGACATGGACATGGACCGCCACGACCGCATGTGGCAGGTCAATTACCACGGAACCCTGCATGCCTGCATGGCTTTCGGGCGCCGGATGCGCGAACGCGGACGAGGCGCCATCGTGACCCTGGGCTCCATCAACAGCCTGTTGCCCTTGCCGCTACCCGCCTACAACCCGG
The DNA here is from genome assembly GCA_049646585.1 of Burkholderiaceae bacterium. Taxonomy (GTDB): domain Bacteria; phylum Pseudomonadota; class Gammaproteobacteria; order Burkholderiales; family Burkholderiaceae_B. Next base: position 40,894 of record JBARWC010000053.1, read on the forward strand.
GCAAGGCCGCCATACAGCGCCTGACCCAGTTGCTGGCCGTCGAGCTTGGACGCCACGGCATTCGTGTCAATTCAGTGGCACCCACCTATGTGCTGACCGAGGGCCTGCAAGCGAAGATCGAAGCGGGACTAAGGGATCCGGCCAAGATCATGGCCGCGCATGCGCTGGACGCGCTTCCCGACGCCGACGACATCGCGCAGGCTGTGGCTTTCTTGTGCTCGGAAGCCGCGTCCAAGATCACCGGGGTACTGCTTCCGGTGGATTCCGGATGGGCCGCCGCCGTCAGCTATAAAACCTATGCCGGCGGCGTCCCCTGGGACGCATAAGGCCTTTGCCCTGACGGGCGCGGGCCTCAGCTCACTTACTTGGTCTTCTCGGCGAAGACAGTAGGCGCCGCGGCGTCGATGATCTTCTGATCCTGCGCCAGTTGTTTGGCGAACTCGTCAGGCGAACTACCCACCGGCGACAAGAGCAAAGGCTTCAGCACTTTCAAGACCTCGGGCGCCTGGGCGGCCTTGTGGAAGCCGTCGGCGATTTTCTTCTTCACATCCTCGGGCGTGCCGGCCGGCGCAAAGACGCCATACCAGTTATTGCTGAACTTGACGTCGCTCATGCCCGCTTCCGCATAGGTGGGAACATCGGGAAGCTCCGGAATGCGCTTGGCCGAGCTTACGGCAAGTATCTTCAGGTCTCCGGACTTATGGGCCGACAACACGGACGACGTGCCTGTGACCAGCGAGGTGACGTGCCCGCCGATGACGTCGCTGACCGCCGCGGACGTGCCCGCATAGCGCACATTGGTTACCTTGTCGAGCAGGCCCAGGGAAGTCATCAAGCCGGTCCCCACCATCAGGGTGAAAGGTTCGCCGCTGGCCCAGCTGCAATTGTTCGCCTCGTTGGAGCAGTGGCGCTTGTAGTCCGCCACGGTATTGATGCCGGTCTTGCCTTTCACGACGAGCGCGGTCGGGCCGGTCGCCATCATGGTCACCGGCGTCAGCTTCGTCAACGGATCGACTTTGATCGACTTGTTCGTGTGCTTGAGCATGGCAATGGCGGGAATGGACACCAGCAAGGTGTAGCCATCCGGCTTGGCACGGATCGTATCATTGGTGGCGATCAGGCCGTCGGCACCCGGCTTGTTCTCGACGACGACGGTCTTGCCCCATTCCTGGGACAGGAAGCGGGCCATGGCGCGTGACACGTTGTCGCTGCCGCCGCCGGGCGAGTACGGCACGATGATGACCACATTCTTTTCCGGGAACTTGGTGGCGTCGGCCTGCGCGCTTGTCGCCACCGCAAGGGCCAGACCCAAGCCCAGCGCCAGTTTCGATAATTTCATTTGTCTCTCCTGTTGATATGTGATGCTGATGCGCTACGCCCATGCCTTAGCCGGCATCGGCGAATTTGCGTTCGATTGCCACGGATTCATCCAGGCCCACGAACCGGTTGAAGTCATGGAAGGGGGTGATCTGGTCGGCGATGACATTGGTGGAGCAGCCCTTGTTCATAAAGGTTTCCATCATTTCCTTTACCGCCTTGTGCATGGCGAACATGGGTTCGATCGGGCAGATCGCAAACGAGAAGCCCAGCTCGCCAACTTCGTCCAGGGAAAGAAAAGGCGTCTTGCCGGATCGCGCCATATTGAAGAGTATGGGTTTGCCCAGGGGCTTGAGCCGCCTGCCGATTTCCCGCAGTTGATCCATGCTTTCGGGGGCGTCCACATACAAGCCGTCGGCGCCCTCTTCCGCGTAGGCTTCCAGCCTGTCCAGCGCGTCTTCCAGGCCGGTTACCGCCACGGCGTCGGTGCGGGCCACGATGAAAAAGTTGGGGTCGCGGCGCGCATCCAGCATGGCGCGCAGCTTCAATTGCATTTCCTGCTTGGAGATCAACTGCTTGCCGGCAAAGTGCCCGCATTTCTTGGGCAAGGCCTGGTCCTCCAGATGCAGGCAGGAGGCGCCGGCCTCTTCCCAAAGCTGCATGGTGCGCTGCACGTCGAGAATACCGCCGTAACCCGTGTCGGCATCGGCAAAGACAGGCACGGTCGAGGCCCGGCAAATGCGGCGGATGTGCTCGAACATTTCTGTCTGCGTCAGCAGGCCGATGTCGGCCTTGCCCAGAAGGATGGCCGAGGCCGCAAACCCGCTGACGAATAGAGCCGGCGCCCCGGCCTGCTCGGCAAGCTTGGCCGTGACGGCATCATGCGCCCCCATGCAGACGAAAGGGCCTTTTTTGAACAATTCGCGAAACGTGACCGAACGTGGATTCATCTTGCCTCCTGTACTATCGATGAGCCTTGTAATCCCACATGCCGTAGGAATACAAGCAGTCAATAATACAATCCTATAGGATTATGCAATAGAGCGCAAGAATGAAAAATGCGGG
>JBARWC010000054.1:0-50255 GCA_049646585.1 Burkholderiaceae bacterium
AAAATTAATGGACACTTATCTTGATGAGATTTACACGAGAGCGCTAGACGGTACTGGGCGTACGCTTACCCCGTTTCTTGCCAGCAACCCTCTTCAGTGGATGAATTAACGGATCTGGATCGGAGCCAGTGGGCGAATTGCCTGGCCCTTTCCGCGGACATTATCCGCGGCTTTTGCCCCCTTGAAACGCAGCAGACGCAACGCATTGAGTGTGACAATCGCTGTGGCGCCTGTGTCGGCCAACACTGCCACCCACAAGCCAGTGAAACCCAGCACCGTGGTGATCAGAAACACGGCCTTCAAGCCCAGCGCAAAGATCACGTTCTGATGGATATTCGCCATGGTCGCGCGCGAAAGTGCAACCAAGTGGGCCACGTCCGTGACACGACTCTTCAGCAGCGCTGCATCGGCCGTCTCGATCGCCACGTCGGTGCCGCCGCCCATCGCGATGCCGACATCCGCCGTTGCCAGCGCTGGGGCATCGTTGATGCCATCACCCACCATGGCTACCTTGGCGCTATGCTTCATCTCATTGATCAGGCGCAGCTTGTCCTCAGGCAAAAGTTCCGCTTCCCATTCCATGCCCAAGTGGCTAGCGATGGCTTGGGCGGTACGGCGGTTGTCGCCGGTTAGCATGACGGAGCGCACGCCCATCGCATTGAGCTGGGCCACGCCTTCTTGCGCGTCGTCCCTTGATTCGTCTCGTAGCGCCACCAGCCCAAGCGCTTCGCGGCTCTGCTCGTCGAACAGAACGGAAACTGTCTTTCCGTCATTCTGCATCGCCTCGATGTTTGCGTGTTGTCCGGACGAAACTGCCGCCGCCTGAGCAGCGTAGACAGGCGATCCGATGGCCAGAGCACGGCCGGCCACAGTCGCATGCACTGCTTTACCTGCGGTAGCCCAGGCATGCGAGGCAGCGGGGATGAGGATGTTTGCGGCTTCGGCGTAGCGCACAATGGCTTTGGCAAGCGGGTGATTGGAGCCGGATTCCACGCTTGCGGCGAGCGCCAGAACCTCATCCTCGCGTCCTTTTGAAAAGGCGACGACGTCGGTGACTCGCGGCTTGCCCTCGGTCAGGGTGCCAGTCTTGTCGAAAGCAATCGCACTTACCCGTCCGATTGTTTCCAAGGCGTTTCCTCCCTTGATGAGCAATCCACGGCGCGTTCCCACTGCCAGGCCTGAAGCGATAGCGGCCGGTGTTGAGAGTACTAGAGCGCACGGGCAGGCAATCAGCAGCAGCGCCAGGCCTCGATAAAGCCACTCACCCCAGTCACCCCCCATCGTGAGTGGCGGAGCGACGACGATCAGCGCGGCAATGGCCATCACCGCTGGTGTGTAGTAGCGGCTGAACTGCTCAATGAAACGAGCGGTGGGCGCTTTAGAGGCCTGTGCTTGTTCAACCAGTTGGATGATGCGCGAAATGGTGTTGTCGGCAGCGGTTTTCTCCACGCGGACCTGGAGCACCCCTTCGACGTTGATCGAACCTGCGAACACACTGTCACCTGCCGTCTTTGCAAGAGGGATGGATTCGCCGGTCACGGGCGACTCATCAAGGCTGGATGCGCCCTGGATAATCACGCCATCGGCGGACACTCGGTCGCCAGGGCGCACGAGCACATGGTCATTTACCCGCAGCGAGGCTGCGGGTACGTCGCGCTGCCCGCCCTGTGCGTCAAGTAACACGGCGGTCTTCGGAACAAGTGAGGCCAACGCTCTGATGCCGGCGCGCGCATGATCGGCCGCCATACTTTCTAATAGTTCACCGACGGAGAACAGAAAGACAACAGCTGCCGCTTCTTCAGCTTCACCAATGACAAGGGCGCCAAGCGCGGCCACGCTCATCAGTGTCTCGATCGAGAAGGGCGAACCAGCTTTGGCCAGCGCAAGCGCTTTGAGTGCGAACGGAAAAACCCCGGCAATCACCGCTGCCGCGAACACCCAACTTCCATAATCGGGAACAAACAGCGCCATCGCGTAGGCAGCGCCCATTAAGATACCGAGGCCGACGACCTGCTTGCCCTTTTTGGTTTGCCACCAACGCTTGGGGGGGGCGATCGGTTGATTGCCGCCAGCAACGCCCAGCGTAGTCCCTGAGCTTGTGCTGGCAGATACGCCAAAGCCCAGGCTTTTGATGGTTTTCTCGATGTCGCCCACCTGAGTGGTTGAATCGGGCGCCAGCGTCAGTTCCAGCCTTTCGGTGGCGAAGTTCAGCCTAATATCAGATACATCAGGCATGCGCGCCAAAGCCGTTTCAATCTTGGCAACGCAACTGGCGCAGTCCATGCCTTCTACCTGCATGGACACGCCTGCGGCCATGTCCCGGGGGACGTCAATATCCGACGCGGTCTTTTGGCTTGTCCAGACCGATACGCCAAAGCCAAGGCTCTTGATGGTTTTTTCGATGCTGCTGACCTGAGTGGCCGAATCGGGCGCGAGCGTCAGTTCAAGCTTCTCTGTGGCGAAGTTCAGTCGAACATTAGAAACGCCGGGCATGCGCGCCAGAGCCGTTTCAATCTTGCCGACGCAACTTGCGCAATCCATGCCTTCTACGCGCATAGAGACATTCAGAGGCATCTCCTGGCCGAGATCGGGGCCCACGCTCTTGGCGGCTGGACCATTGCTTCCACGCGGCGTGTAACCGGCCTGGCACAAGGCAGCTTCAAGTTGTGCTCTTGTGGCCGATGAGGCGACTTGCACGCTGCGCGTGGGCGGGTCGGTGATGACTTCCGCGTTCGGATCCACCGAGTGGATGGCTTTGACGACTTTACCCGCGCAACCGCCGCACGTCATGCCCTCGATATGAAATTGCATGAGAATTTCTCCTTTGAATGGCATCATTAGAAACCCTAAAGCGGCTTTAGAGTCAAGCGCTCTGAGGCGACTAGCCCCAATCCAATCATCTTGATTTCTCTATGGCAAAAGTCTATAGTAACTATAATGTTTTCGATTGATAGGATCATCATGCCAATCAAAATCGGCGAGCTTGCCAAACGTACAGAATCTACGGTGGAAACTATTCGGTATTATGAAAAGGAGGGGCTGCTGCCTGAACCTTCTCGTAGCAATGGCAATTATCGTTTGTATAGCGAAGAGCACATTGAACGCCTACGATTTATTCGACACTGTCGTACGCTCGATATGACGCTGGACGAAGTGCGGACGTTGCTTAAGCACAGGGATTTTCCCAATGAAGATTGTGGCGATGTGAATGCCTTGTTGGATGACCATATCCACGCCGTGGAGGTACGCGTCGAAGAACTACTGCAACTAAAGCGGCACCTGATCACTTTGCGCCAGAAGTGCGCGAGCGCGGCACCCGCTGCGACATGCGGGATCTTGCGTGCCTTGGACGATCATTCTTGTCATGTTTAAAAACGCCGATTTCCGCTACAGCGATCGGCTAAGCATTAGTGATGAGCGAAGAGCGTTATCACCGCCAGTTCGGCTCAGTATGCTAGCGGTTGACCAGACCGCAGACCGCCTGGGATGCCGGTTACAGCGATCCGGAGAACCTTTCTTAAGCGTACTGCAGCAAGCGGGGCAGGATGTGCCTGAAGGACGTGATGTCTACTGCAATGTTGTTGCATGGCTGAGTCGACGGAGAATCGCTAGAATCGCCGTAACATATGTACTGGGTGTCTTGGCGCCTGTGGAGCATTGAGTGATAAGTTTGTCCAGCGGCATCATACTGGTGGTCGCATTCGCGATAGCTTTTGCTATTTCCCGCCTTATCGTAAAGAGACGTGCGGCAAGTGCCGCTACGCAGGAGCGCCTGCGCAATGAACAGATCAGGCGAAACATGCCGCCACCTATACCGTCGAAGAATAAAAGCAAACGGCGCCGACAAGAGCGTGCGAAGCGCTAACCCTTCGTTAGCGTGGTGAGTATCGACAACAGCGCGCGCCTCGCTTATCGAGGCACTCTGCAATGCATGCAATTCGTACCTCATATGGGTAAAACTGATACCTGGCTTCGGCGGCAGGGCATCTTCAGTGGGTAAACTGTCTTCCTCTGCCGCCAGCGGAAGTAACCCAGCGAGCGCACAACGAGTTGGACGCCGGCGGCGCTCCTGAGATGAGGTCAAAATTGGAGCAGCCCGATCGAGGCGTCAGAAAAACATCGACTCACGGAGAGAGCGCTGCCTCATTAGCAGGGCGGCGCTGTGTAAGCCACACCGCCCAAAACACTGTGGTCACTTGGTGGAGGGTGACGGCTCTAATTTATCGGCATACTTGATCATAATGTCGCCCATTGCGCGCATCATCTCGCCATGCATTTGCATCATGACTTTCCCGTTCTTCCCGCCTGAAGCGCCCATCATGGGGCAACCGCCCATCATTCCCATCATGCCGCCATTCATCATGCCGGCGCCCATTCCGCTCCGCATCATGGGGTTCATTTCGGACGGGGTGCCAGCCTGCGACGGTGCTTGCATTGCGCTCGGTTCATTTGGCATTGTGGCGGCGGCGTCGCCGCCGGGCGTCGCCGAGAGTGCGGTACCGCTAACGGCCAATAAAAGTGCTGTAAGCGGAGCGATAAACAATACTTTCGTATCCATGGAAACCTCCTGTACTTAACGAATTAACTCTGCCCAATCGGTCCTGACGCTATCAATTGTATCCGGGTCTTAGTTAATTCTTCGGATCCGCCAATGGCGCAGCGTGAATTTTTTGGACTCGGAAGCATGTCGATTTAGTATAGGCTTTCCGCGCTAATTGTCCAGGGCGCTATGGCCCTCCAACAAGGCATTTAAATCGTCGAAACGCTATAGGCAACGAGATAGACGGGCACCATTAGACCAGCCATTTCCACAGACATATGAAATACAGCGGCCAAACGCGGCAGCAGTGGCGACACCATATAGGCCTAGAAAAAGATAAGAAATGATGTGTTGCTCGCCTGGGCAATGGAGAAGGGTTTTTAGCCACCGATAGGTTTGACTGCTCCGACGGTCGGCGTGCATACCTACAGTGCTCAATCAGGCGTTCGTGCAGAAGTCTTACCAGAGCTCAATGAAACAGGTCACATGAAACCATCCTCATGCAATGACTGTGTTATCGATGTAATGAAAGAGTTGTTCTCTCGTGGCAACGAGTCAGCATTTCCGGTCTGCCTTAATTTAGACCGGAGTGAACCGTTTCGAACTGCGAGTCACTTATGCATTTCAGAGCGAAAGAGGAAGGCCGCGAGGATACCGAGGAGGATGGCGCCAGCGCCGAACACGTGAAGTGCCGTTTCGATGCCAAACGGCAGCATCGCGCCAAAAAGCAGACTCCCACTGCCGAAGCCGACAAACAGGGTGAACACATTCAAGCCCATGGCTTGTCCGCGGTTTGGCCCCAAATCGGTTACGATTCCAGCCAGCAGCGGTTGTGTTAGGTCATAACCGACCGAGAGCAGTGTCACCAAGATGGGCGCCCAGATCAGGGGCATATCGAGTGAGAGCGCGGCGGCGCTGGTGCCGGCGATGAGCAATCCGACGGGAATCAGGTGGCTTCTGCCGTAGCGATCCGCGAGCCGCCCGATCGCTGGACCGAGCAGGAAGCCGGGAATACCGTAGCCCAGAAGTGCAAGACCGATCCCGATGTCGCCTAAGCCATATTTGCGCGAAAAATATACGCCGAGCCAAGTGAACACGCCGGAATGAAACAACGCATTGAGCGCAACGTAGGCATAGGTGCGCTGACCACGTGAGCTGCCCAGCAAGGTGCGATAGCCGGAAAATAGGGTGCCAAGCGTTGGCCTCGCTGTACCGCTTTTGTTGCCCAACAGACCACGATAAGGCAATAGAAAGGCGAGAACCATCGTAGCGGCTGCGGCCACGCCAAAAAATAGGCCGCGCCAGCTGACGAATGGCTCGAGCATCACACCCGTGACTGCGCCGACCGCCATGCCGCCGGCCATGGCACCAAATAGCCAGCCCAGCGGGCGGCCCCGTTCGCGGTAGGGGAACAGGTCGCCAATCAGGGCGAGGGCGAGTGGTACGACGCCGCTCGCGCCAAGGCCGGTTAGCAAGCGCACGATCGTCAACTGTTCAGCCGACTGGGAAAATCCCGTCAGCGCGGTCAGCAGAATGAACGCCGAGAGCGAAGCGATCATTATCGGCCGTCGTCCGACTCTGTCAGATAGCAACCCGTAAAACAACGTTGCGACACCATAGGCGATGAGATAGGCAGGCACCATCAGACCAGCCATTTCCACAGATACATGAAATACAGCGGCCAAACGCGGCAGCAGCGGCGCCACCATATAGGCCTGGAAGAAGATGAGAAATGTGGCGCCGGTGAGAACCCATAGCAATCGTTCACTGCGCACATTACCTTCCCGGGTAGTGATCGCTTCACTCATGTTTTCGGTCATGTTCAATTGTCTCTCATTAAATTTTGACGCCGTCAGGATAGACCTTCCAATTATGACAAGGTCAAGCGCTTATTGACGCTGGAAATCGGGGAGACGACCATCAAGGCCAGCTTCTTGTTCTTCGTTATTGTCAGTGTAGAAGCCACGGTATTGTCTGACGTCGCCTCAAAGTTCAATGCATCGGAATAGGAGTCCCCGTAACGTGTATTCCGCACGTTATCAAGTTTTGAATTGCCTTTATTACAGCTTTGTAATCAACCCGTCATCGCTATGTCATCGTCGTGTAGGTAGAGTTTTGAGGTGGCGTAGACCGCCACTGATCAGAGCGGTGCAGCTTTGAGGAGCACGGAGTAATAGATGCTGATAAACGTAGCCCCATGAAATTGTTTTATGTGAGAGGGAAAAAATAAAGGATACGTGCTCCCATAGCTTATTGAGTGAGGCTATATGCGATTGGTTGCGTTATTTACATAATTTCATTGTGTTCGCTGAGGAACTGAACTTTCATCAGGTGGCAGATCGGGTGCATATCGACCGCCATCCTGCGCAAGACGACAGACGCGGAAACTAGCCGCGTCTGTGACTTATTACTATCGAAGGTTGAGAATTGAGTAGACGAGGCCAAGCGTGGTATGGGTGAGGCCCTTTGGGCTAATGCTCTGGTTGTTAATGAGCGATACAAACGCTAGGGGCTGAATGAATATGGTTTTAACGTTTCGATCTTCAAATTGTGCCCGCAGTTCAATATTCTCCGGCGCATCGTATATTACAAGCCGATCAAGAGCATGATCGAGCGGTCGTCCTTCTTTGGCTGCCTGACGGTGGTTTTTTAGCATGGAGCTGCGTCATTTACGTTGCTTCATCGTGCTGGCTGAGGAGCTACACTTCGCCCGCGCCGCCGAGCGATTGAACATTGAGCAGTCGCCACTGTCGCGAACCATCAAAGAATTGGAAGAAGGCCTGGGTGTACAGCTGTTTGCTCGTAACCGGCGCGGGACTCGTCTCACCGCTGCGGGCCAGGTATTTCTGGTTGATGTGCGCCGCGTGTTCGTTACGCTCGAGCTGGCCCGCAGCAATGTGATCTCTTTAGCCTCGGGCTATCGGGACACGTTGCACATTGCCGTCTCTGATGGTGCTGTTGAGCCGCGCTTGTCCGCTTGGTTGGCGCGTTGTCGTGAAGAGGAAGCGGAAGTAGAGGTCCGGTTAGCTGAGGTTTCGCTCGCCGAGCAGTTGCGTGGTCTGCGTGAGGGGCACTTCGACGCAGGGCTTGCTCGGACGGACGATGTGGGCGACGACATCGCCGCCAGTGCTATCTGGCACGACCCGCTCATGCTGGCTGTGCCGGCCCGTCATCCGCTGCTCGTTCACCCCCAAGTACCTTGGCAGGAGCTCGTGCGCTATCCCTTGGTCGTCTGTCACCCCGAAGCGTGTGAAGGATGCAATCGTCAGTTATCCCGGTTGTTACGCACCCTGGATGATGAGCCCATTTTGGTCGAGCACGCCGCTTCGCTCGACATGGTACTGACGCTCGTGTCTGCTGGCTATGGCCTAGGCTTTGTGACGGCCGCGCAGATGGCCAGCTGCCGTCATCTTGGGGTGGTGGTGCGCCCAATTATGGACGATGCTCCCCTCGTACTGAAAACTTATGCACTACGTCTGAGGGACAATGGGTCGGAGCAACTGGATCGCTTCATTGCACGCCTAAGAGTTCTGGAGGGGGGTATCGCCTGACCTTGGAACGAGGGCGCCAACGGGTAGCCCTATAACGTTAGGGTTCTAGATTTTTTTCAGTTGCTGCCATCAAGTCAGCTGCGCTGCAGTCCAGTGCTCTGGCAACCTTGAGAATGATGCCCAGGGTAGGCATGTGTTCACCTCGTTCAATTTTTCCCATGTGCGATCGTTCTATCTCCGCCAGTTGTGCCAGCGCCTCCTGGGCAATGCCCCGCTCGGTTCGGATCGTCCGAACGGCCTGACCGAAGGCTTTGGCCGGCTCGGCTTCATAGGTTGTTGCGCCAGTAGGGCGACCTCGTTGAATAGTACGCTTCTGCATTAACAGAAGCTTGGAATAGAAGGCCTTGTTAAACCACGTTAAATTTAACTCATGATACGATTTAAGTTCTATTCTGAGTCTAACGTGTTGCCTTTGCGAGGCTATATTAATGCCCACAGTCAGCCGACCTCCCATGATGATCAGGCTTGCCGTCGCGAAAGAGATTTCGTTGCCGCCTATCGCCGCACTGCTTACATTGCAGATGGCGCAGGAGCCGCAGACGCCTGTGCGCCTTCACGAGATCGGAGTGAGTGACCTTTATTCCGGGCTGAGCAGTGGCCGCTACAACGTTGCAATCGCCTTACAGACCGGCGTGATGGCTGTGTGTGCATCCGAGCCGTTGTGGAGTGACGAACTGGGCGTTGCTGTGCCCGTTGGTTCCCCGTTGCTCGCACACTCGGAGATCACAACCGATATGCTAGATCGTTACAACGTGCTGCTATGGCCTCCCTGTGCCCGCTCCTCATTGCATGGGCAGATAGCAGCGTTAACTGAAGCGGCTGGCTGTGGATCGTCAGTATCCTCCTTTGAACTCATGGCGACCTTGGTAGCGGCTGGTTATGGAGTAGGTGTCGCGCCATGTGCGCGCATTACGCGGGCCCGGGGCTGGGGCATCGTGCTGCGCCCCTTCGCCGGCGGCCCCTATCAGATTAACACTGGACTTCTTCGAGCATCGCAGCAGGATCTACCCGCAGTTGAACGCTTTGTCGAACGTGCTCGGAGAATGGCGGGAGATTATCCTCAAGGCTATGCGGAGCTTGACGATCAGACGTAATGGCCTGCAGCACGCTGCCCAGGTTGGATGGCGTGACGGTGTCAATGGCCGCTCGATCGGCCAGTTCCGTATGCGGTTTCGTCAGCAAATAGTACAACTCCCATGAATCAGTATCCGGGTACTCCTTCAAAAGTACCTGGGCCAGTTTCTGTTTGAGCGGCACGAGCTGCCAATCGGGAATGCGCTGCCCTCGGTTACCCATACTGATCGACAGCAGCTTGCCAGCCTTTAGCTCCCGATTGATTTGGTCCTTGGATTTGCCTGCCAGCTTGGCGAACAACGGAACAGGTAGACTACTCGGTCCTTCATAGATGGCCAACATTTCCTCTCGCTCGCGCTGGATGGCGGATACCTCGGGCTTCGGTGCCTGGGTTGGAACGGGGGGCAGGGGTGAGAGCCGTTGAAATGCGGCACCGTGGTCAATATTACTGACGATAAGGGGTGTTTCCGTAGTGGCCTGCACGCGGGGCTGTGTGGGGGTGAGTGTCGGGCCGTTAGCGCCATCATTATTTTGCACTGCTGGCATCCCTTCGATACGAATTGTGAGATGCGCACTGGCGGCCTGAACGTGACCTTGTTCAAGAAGATCAAGGCGGTCGGCCCAGTCCTGCATCATTCGACGGCGCGGCTCGACGTACTCGGCATGGTTATAGGCCGTGCTGACTTTGTCGGGATCGGAATGGGAAAGTTGGGCATCGACCCAAATTTTGGGGTAGCCCATTTCGTTAAGGGCAGTGGAGATCGTGGCACGGATGCCGTGGCCAGTTAGTTTGTCTTCATAGCCCATTCGGTGCAGTGCGCTATTGAGCGTGTTTTCACTGATGCGCTTCGTTAAGTCGCTGCGGTGTGCCAGCAGATAACACTGTGCGGGTTTGGCCCGTTCCAGCAGATATCGGACGATTTCGATGGCCTGCAGTGACAAGGGCACGATGTAAGGCGGGATGTCTTGCGGACGTTTACCGGCCTTGCGCATGTCGTCCTGCAACTGCTTGACGATCTCGGGCGGGATGATCCACAGCCCGCGTTCCAGGTCGAATTGATTGGGACTGGCTAAACGCAGTTCACCCGTACGAACCCCGGTCAGCAGCAGCAGACGCAGGCCAAGCTGAGTCTGCATGCTGCGCCCCTTATAGAGCCTGAGCGTCTGGAGCATCTCGGGAAGCTCGTGCAGGCGTAGGAACGGGTTATGGGCAACCGGTGGTTTCGGTGCGGCGACCACGTCCAGATCGGTGGCCGGGTTGGCTTCCATGCCTTCGGCGATGACCAGAGCATAGCGGAATAGCTGACCGAACCAGGTGCGAACCTTTTCGGCGGTGGTATGGGCTTTGCGTTCTTCGATCCGCGCCAGTATGCCCAGAAGCTGGGGGCGGCGAATGTCATAGATCGACTTCTTGCCCAGACTGGGCAGCACGTCATTGCCGAAAATGCGCAGTATCTGCGAGAGAGTGCTTTGTCGACCCTCTTTGAGTTCCTTACGGCGATGCTCGACCCATGTATCAAACACCGCTTGGAAGGTGTATTCGGACGCCAGTTGGACGGCGTGTCGTTTTTGCTTGCGCTCGACGTGGGGATTGATGCCCTTGGCGAGGAGTGCTCGCGCCTCGTCGCGCAGAGTACGCGCTTCGCGCAAACCGATCTCGGGATAGTTGCCCAGGGAGATACGTTTTTGTTTGCCTAACCAGTAATAGCGCAGATGCCATGCTTTTCCGCCGACGGGTGAGACCACCAGGCCCAGGCCGTCAGTGTCGGGAAGTGTGTATTTTTTTTGGGCGGCTTTTGCTTGCCGGATGATTAGATCAGAGAGTGCCATCGTTCGAACTCCTAAGTTAGGACTTAGGCTCAATGCTCGTCACGATTCGCGTCCGGGCCCAGCAACAATCCGGAACCGATGCCACCCATATATTATGGCCTTAATTATGGCCTTAAAAAGGCCGGCCGTAGGTGGGTTTCAGTGGACTTCGCTGGAATGATTAAAGGGGCATAAGCCCCTTTAATCAATGACTTACAGACTCCGGTGGACGTCTGTAGACAACTAATTGGAGCGGGAAACGAGTCTCGAACTCGCGACCTCAACCTTGGCAAGGTTGCGCTCTACCAACTGAGCTACTCCCGCATTTTACTGCTTGGTATTCTTCGTTTCGGCCTATGCTGCTGCTGAAAGAAGCCTCGCATTATAAGCACTTTTTTCTGGTTGTGCAAATTGCTCTTGTCAGAACTTTTTGCGCTTCGCCTGCCAGGGCGGCCTCAACCGAAACCGCGATATTAGCATGATTCCACCTATGGCTGTCAAGTTGGCTTCGGATTTTTATCCGGCATATGCAAGGCCGCTGCTCGTCGCCGATGCGGCGGCTTGAAGAGGTATGCTTATGCCTTCACGCGACATTGCCTGACACCTCATCACACCGGCGGGATATCTTTTGCTGCAAATTCACGATCAGGATCTAAGCTCTTTCAATACGCTGGGCCTGCGTTCGCGGGCCAGGGCGCTGCTGCGTTACAGCGCCGCGGAGCAATTGCCGCAGCTGACCGAACTGGCGGCGCGCTATGACAAGGTCATGGTGCTGGGCGGCGGCAGCAATGTGGTGCTTGCCCCCCAACTGGATGGCCTGGTCGTCAAGACCGAGTCTCGCGGCATACGGCTGGTCGACGAAAGCGGGGATGCCTGGCTGGTCGAGGCGCAGGCGGGCGAGGTCTGGCACGATTTTGTGGCGCATTGCGTGGGCCGGGGCTGGCTGGGTCTGGAAAACCTGGCGCTGATACCGGGTACGGTGGGCGCCGCGCCGGTGCAGAATATCGGCGCATACGGAGTCGAGCTCGACCAGCGCTTTCATAGCCTGCTGGCCTGGGACATGCGCCAGGGCCGTCTGCTTGAAATGGGGCCGGACGATTGCCGGTTTTCATATCGCAACAGTTTTTTCAAGCAGTCGGAACCGGGCCGTTGGCTGATTACGGCGTTGCGCCTGCGTTTGCCCAAGGCATGGCGCCCCGCGCTGGACTACCCGGATTTGCGCCGCCATCCGTCCTTGCAAGAGGGCGAGGGGCCGGTGACGGCGCGCCGGATATTCGATGCGGTGTGCGAGGTGCGCCGCCGCAAGCTTCCCGATCCCGCCGTGCTGGGCAATGCGGGCAGCTTCTTCAAGAATCCCATTGTGGATGCCGAAGCCTATGGGGTTCTGAAGGCTGCGTATCCCGATCTGGTGGCGTATGAGCAAGAAGGCGGTCGCAGCTACAAGCTGGCCGCCGGCTGGCTGATAGACCGAGCCGGCTGGAAGGGCAGGCGCGTGGGGCCGGTGGGTGTGCATGATCGCCAGGCGCTGGTGCTGGTGAACTACGGCGGCGCCGATGCTCAAGACATCATGAATCTGGCGGAGGCCATCAAGGCGGATATCCGGGCGCGCTTCGGCGTGGCGCTGGAACAAGAGCCCGTGCAGGTCCGCTGAATGCAACAAGGCCCGCGTGGGCGGGCCTTGTTGCATTAGTTCGAATAAGGAACGGCAATCGGCAAAGAAAGGCCGGGTGGCGGCGCCGCTGCAGCGTGCGTCGCCATGCCATCATGCGTCTAGGTTGCCAGGACGTCCTGCATGTCGAAAAGCCCGAACTCCTTGCGTGCAAGATAGCGGGCGGCGCGCAAGCTGCCTTGAGCATAGGTGGAGCGGCTGCTGGATCGGTGCGTGATTTCGATGCGTTCGCCCGTGCCGCAAAAATACACGGTGTGATCGCCGACGATATCGCCGCCGCGCACGACGGAAAAGCCGATCTTGCCGGTCTCGCGCGCACCCGTTTCGCCATGGCGTGCCCAATCGGCGATGTCGTTCAGCTTCTTGCCCCAGGCCGATGCCACGGCTTCGCCCATGGCCAGCGCCGTGCCGGACGGAGCGTCGACCTTGTTGCGGTGGTGGGCTTCGAAGACTTCGACGTCGTAGCCGCTGTTCAGCAGCTTGGCCGCCATTTCCAGCAGCTTCAGCGTGGCATTGACGCCCACGCTCATGTTGGGTGCGAATACGATGGCGATCTTCTGGCTGGCGGCTTGTATGGCCTGTTTGCCTTGCTCGTCGAACCCGGTGGTGCCGATCACGCATTTGGTGCCGTGCCGGATGCAGGCTTGCAAATGCGCCAGGGTCCCTTCGGGCCGGGTGAAGTCGATCAGGCAGTCGGCTTGCGCCAGGGCATCCAGGTCGTCGGTGACGATAGCGCCGGTTTCCTGTCCCAGGAAAGTGCCGGCGTCCTGGCCGATGCAGGCCGAGCCTTTGCGGTCCAGAGCGACGGTAAGGGTCAGGTCGGGGCTTTGCAGCACGGCTTCGATAAGCATGCGGCCCATGCGGCCGTCGGCTCCTGCAATAGCGATACGCATAGTTTTCCTTTTGATCAGCGCAGTGGTTCGGCGGAGCTGCGGCCGGGAGTGGGCGAGCCCAAGGGGGCGGCCGGCGGCTGGACGGAATTGATCAGGCGGCGGCGCTCGGGAGGAGGGGCCGCCGGAAGGGGAGTTTCTTTGTCGGCGGCTTCGGTGGCGGCAGCGCCGCTGGCTGAGCTGGCGGCGTCCGGACCCGGAGTGGAACCGCTAAGCACGGGGCTGGTTTGGGCTTGCTCGGAGGCCGCGCCGGCGGTTTCCGAACTGACCTTGGCCGCGTCCCCTTGCGCCTTGTCGTCCTGGCTGGCGCCGGTGTCGGCCTTCTGGTAGGGCTGGCGGTCCGGTTGCTGATCGCCCTCCCAACGCACCAGGCTGTCGCCTTCGAACCAGACCGTGAATTTACGCTCTTGTTCTTCGCCGTAGCCGGGCTTGTTATAGTAGGGGTAGTCCCAGCGGTTGGTTCGGAAGATATCCTGCAAGGTCGGGGTGCCCAATAAGAAGCGGACTTGTTCGCGGCTCATGCCTTTTTGCAGTTGGGAGACCTGCTTGGCAGTGATCCAGTTGCCTTGCTGGACATCGGGACGATAGGGGAAGCCCCAGTTGGTCGTGCCGCAGGCCGTCAGGGCCAGGGCGATCGCCCCGGCCGCCAAGCCGGCGCGAAGCGTTGAAAATATTGGTTTTGCAGTCGTCAGCACGAAACGCCCCTGTTATTCGGATCGAATAAAGCCGTTATGATAAAGGTTTAAGAATAAACGCATAATAGCGTTAGTCAGTGTCCGGCGCACGGCGTACCATACATGCGTCCAGGCATCATCTTACTGCCAGAGACATTTTAGCTATGAATGACCAAAATGAACTGAAGAATATGGGCTTGAAGGCGACGTTTCCGCGCCTCAAGATTCTTGATATTTTCCGGCGCGCCGACCAGCGGCACCAAAGCGCGGAAGACGTTTACCGCACGCTAATCGCCGAAGATGTCGATATCGGCTTGGCCACGGTGTACCGTGTGCTGACCCAGTTTGAGCAGGCGGGCATTTTGGTGCGCAGCCAGTTCGACGGCGGCAAGGCGGTCTTCGAACTTAACGACGGCGACCACCACGATCACCTTATCTGCACCAATTGCGGCAAGGTGGTGGAATTTACCGACCACGACATCGAAAAGCGCCAGCATAAAATCGCCAAGGATCAAGGGTTCGCTCTGGAAAGCCACACCATGCTGCTGTATGGCATCTGCTCCGACTGCTCACCCAAGCACGCCAAATAAAAATAGCCTGAAAGCCGCCAGGCCCCCCGTTTGCCGCACTGGTTTGTGCATGGCCGGGGCCGGGGCGGTTTGCGCGTCTAGCTTGCCAGCATTTCGCGCGCGTGCTTGCGCGTGGTGTCGGTGATTTTCAGCCCGCCCAGCATGCGGGCGACCTCGTCGACGCGGCCTTTGGCATCAAGCGCCTGGATGGTCGACAGGGTGCTTTGGGCGGCGGTCGATTTCTTGACTTCGTAATGATGCGAGCCGCGTGCCGCCACCTGGGGCAAGTGGGTCACGCACAGCACCTGATGGCGTTCGCCCAGTTCGCGTAACAGACGCCCGACCATTTCCGCCACGGCCCCGCCCACTCCGGTATCGACCTCGTCGAAGATCAGCGTGGGCACACGGGCCGCCTGGCTGGCTATGACCGACAGCGCCAGCGAAATGCGCGCCAATTCGCCTCCCGACGCCACTTTGGCCAAGGGCCTGGGGGTGACGCCGGCGTGGCCCGCCACCAGGAATTCTATGGTTTCCTTGCCGTGCGGGCCGGGGGGTGATGCGGACAGGCTGACCTCGAAGCTGCCCCCTTGCATGGCCAGCGTTTGCATGGCGGCGCTGACGCGCTTGGCCAGGTCCTTGCTGGTTTTTTTTCGGGCGGCGCCAAGCTGCGCCGCGAGTTCGTCGTACGTTTTGCGGGCGGTTTGTTCGCGGGCTTCCAGCGCCGGAATGTCGGCGGCGGTCTGACTGGCATTCAGTTGTTCTTCCAGGCTTTGTCCGAGCGCGGGGATGTCTTCGGGTTCGATTTTGAACTTGCGCGCCAGGTCGAAGATTTCGGAAAGCCTTTGCTCGGCCTGGGCGAGCCGGTCGGGCTCGAGTTCGAGTTTGTCCAGATAGCTGTTCAGGTCGGACACCGCCTCGGCCGCTGAGATGCGGGCCGATTCGATGGCGTCGTATATGCCTTGCAAGTGGGTGTCGTGGCGCAGCAACTGCTGCAAGGCGTGCCCTGCGGCATTCAGCGCCTGCTGGGCGGAGCCTTCGTCGCCATCCAGCGCGGCCAGCGTCTGGGTGGCGCCGTCCAGCAGCGCTTGCGCATGTGCCAGGCGGTTATGGTCTTTATTGATGGCTTCCCATTCGCCGGGCTGAAGGCCAACGCGGTTCAATTCCGAAAGCTGCCATTCCAGGCGCTCGCGTTCTTCTTGCAGCGCGGCGCTGTTCTCGCGGGCGGCATCCAAGGTTTTCAGGGCTTGCTGCCATTGCTGCCAGGCTTGCTGGACCTGGCGGGCCAGAGGCAGATGCCCGCCCTGGGTGTCCAGCAGTTCACGCTGGCTGGCCGGTTTCAGCAGGCTTTGATGCGCGTGCTGGCCATGGATGTCGACCAGATACTCGCCCAGTTCGCGCAGTTGCCCCAGCGTGACCGGCAGGCCGTTGATGAAGGCGCGGCTGCGGCCCTGGTTGTCGATGACGCGGCGCAGGACCAGGGCATCGTCGGCGTCGATTTCTTGCTCGCGCAGCCAGTCGCCCAGCGTATCGGGGGGATCGAACACCGCGGAGATGTCGGCGCGCGCGGCGTTCTCGCGCAGCACCGAGGCATCGGCGCGGGCGCCCAGGGCCAGGGACAGCGCATCGATGAGTATCGACTTGCCTGCGCCGGTTTCGCCTGAAAATACCGTAAACCCGGTGTCGAATTGGATTTCAGCCTGTTCGACGATGACGAAGTCGCGTATGTGCAAGGTACGCAGCATGGATTATTCGGCCTTGTCGGAAGGTTGCGGCATGTGGTTCCAGTACAGCTTGTGGCGCAGGGTGGAGAAAAAGCTGTAGCCGGTGGGGTGGATGAAGCGCACGGTGTTCTTGGCGCGGCGTACTTCGATGCGGTCGCCGGGCTGGCAGTCGGACCAGGTTTGCATGTCGAAGTGCACGCTGGCGCCCGATTCGACCCGGCCCAGGGCCGTGACGGTAAGGCTGAGGGTGCCGCTGTCGGGCAACACGATGGGCCGGTTGGACAGGGTCTGGGGGGCGACAGGAACCAGCAGGATGGCGTTCAGGCGCGAATGGACGATGGGCCCGTTGGCCGAGAGCGAATAGGCGGTCGAGCCGGTGGGGGTGGCGATGATCAGGCCGTCGGCCCGCTGGCTGTACATGAAAGAACCGTCGAATTCGACCTTGACTTCTATCATGCCGCCGCGCCCGGCGCGGTTCAGGACCACGTCGTTCAGGGCCAGCCCGGAAAAAAGGGTTGCGCCGTCGCGCAGCACGCGGCCTTCCAGCAGAACGCGGTCTTCGACTTCGTAGTTGCCCTGGATGACGCTGGCCAGTGCGTCGTTGGCGCTGTGCAGCGGAATGTCGGTGATGAAGCCCAGCCGCCCGTGGTTGATGCCGATAAGCGGCACGTTGCTGTGCGCCAGTTGGCGGGCCGCGCCCAGCATGGTCCCGTCGCCGCCCATGATGATGGCTAGGTCGGCCTGCTTGCCGATTTCCTGGTAAGAGGCTACGGTGTGTTCGCGTATACCGGTATTTTTAGCCGTATCGGCCTCGATGAACACTTTGCAGCCCGAAGCGTTAAGCATCTCGGCCAGCTTGCGCAAGGGGGCGTCAAGACCTGTGTCCTGATAGCGGCCCACGATTGCAACGTTTTTGAAATGCATAAGGCGAATACCTGCTGGTTTGATGGAATAATAGGACTCGTTGATTATAGGTTCCCGCGGGCGGCTTGTGGCGCCGGGCGGGATAACCCCAGCCTGAAAGTTTGCATAAAATAGAACCATGGATGACCGAGCGAACGCGCTCCTGAAAGCGCTTATAGAACGATACATAGCCGATGGGCAGCCCGTGGGGTCGCGCACCCTGTCGAAAATGTTCGATCTGTCGCCCGCGACCATACGCAACGTCATGGCCGACCTCGAAGACCTGGGGCTTATCCACAGCCCCTATACGTCGGCGGGCCGGGTGCCCACCCCCAAGGGCTATCGCCTGTTCGTCGACCGCCTGCTTGCGGTGCAGCGTTTCGAGGTCCTGCCGGCCAGCCAGATTCGCCAGATTCTTCCGGCGGCCGAGCCTGGCCGGGCGGTCACGGCAGCCGCCGCTCTGCTGTCCAATCTGTCGCAGTTCGCGGGTGTGGTGCTGGCACCCAAGCGCGCCCAGGTTTTCCGGCAAATCGAATTCATCCGGCTGTCCGACAAAAGGGTGTTGCTTATCATCGTCACGCCCGATGGCGACGTCCAGAACCGCATACTCTTCGTATCGCGTGACTACCTTGAACAGGAACTGCTCGAAGCCAGCAACTTCTTCAACCAGCATTTCGCCGGCATGTCCTTCGACGAGGTGCGCCTTGCCATCGCCGACGAGCTCTCCTCGCTGCAAGCGGATATTTCCCGCCTGATGCAGGAAGCCGTCGAGGCCGGCGCCGCCACGGCCGACACTGACGAATCCCTGGTCATCTCAGGCGAAAGCAAGCTGTTGGACATCACCGACATCGCCTCCGACATGGACAGGCTGCGACGCATGTTCTCCTTGTTCGAGAAGAAAACCGATCTGTTGCAACTGCTGGACGTTTCCAGCCGGGCGCAGGGGGTGCAAATCTATATCGGCGGCGATTCCCAACTGGTACCCGTGGACGATGTTTCCGTCATCACGGCGCCTTATGGCGTCGACGGAACCGTGGTCGGCACGCTGGGCGTCATCGGGCCGTCGCGCATGGCCTACGAGCGCGTCATACCCATCGTCGACATCACGGCGCGGCTGCTGTCCAATGCGCTCAGCCACAACCAGTCCTGACGCGGCCCGGCCGCGCGGGGTTGGCGCCGCCGCTTAAACCGTCTTCGCTTAAATTTTCCCGATCCGGACCTCGATCCACATGTCCTTCTCCTTTCCTTCGCCTTATTTGCCCGAGCCCGCCGACCCGCGGGCATTCGATACGGACCCCAAGCCCCGCGATCCGGGGCCCGTCGGGGTGCTGCTGATCAACCTGGGTACGCCGGACGAGCCGACGCCGGGGGCGATACGCCGCTATTTGGGCGAATTCCTGTCCGATCCGCGCGTCATCGAAATCCCGCAGTGGCTGTGGCAGCCCATCTTGCGCGCCTTCATTCTTACCCGTAGGCCAAGCGCGCTGGCCCCGCGCTACAAGGAAATATGGCTGGAGGAAGGTTCGCCGCTGCTGGTCTGGAGCCTGGCGCAGGCGCAGGGGCTGCGAGACAGCCTTGCCGGGCAAGGCGTGCAGGCCCGCGTCGAGCTGGGCATGCGCTACGGCAGTCCTTCCGTTGCCGATGCGCTGGCCAAGCTGCGCGCCGATGGCTGCCAGCGCATCCTGGTCCTGCCCATGTACCCGCAGTATGCCGCCAGCACCACGGCGACGGCGGTGGACAGCGTTGCGGCTTGCGCCGCCCGCATGCGCGACCAGCCCGAGCTGCGCTTCGTCAAGCGCTATCACGACGATCCTGGTTACATAGAGGCGTTGGCACGGCAGTTGCTCGATTACTGGGCCCTCAACGGCAAGCCCGAGCGGCTGTTGCTCAGCTTCCATGGCCTGCCGCGCCGCAGCGTCGAGCAAGGCGATCCCTACTACCGCGATTGCATGGAAACCGCGAGCCTGCTGAAGCAGCGGCTGGGCGAGGACGGCGGGCGAGTGCACGTGGCCTTCCAAAGCCGCTTCGGCGCGGAAAGGTGGCTGGAGCCCTATACCGAGCCAACCCTGCGCGAATGGGCCCGGCAAGGCATCGGCCAGGTGGACGTCATGTGCCCGGGCTTCCTGGCCGATTGCCTGGAAACCATGGAGGAAATCCAGATGCAGTGCCGCGATGCCTTCCTGTCCGAAGGCGGCCGGCGCTTCCGTTATTTGCCCTGCCTGAACGGCGATCCGCGCTGGGCGTCCAGTCTGGCCGACATTGTCCGGCGACACCTAGCCGGGTGGCTACCCGCGAAGCAGGTGTAAACTCTGGGCGCTTCGGTTGGCGGAGCGAGCCGGCATGGCGCGGCTTGCGCACGCCCATGGACGCAGGACAGATTTTGACCGGGAACACCCTGTTTCCAGGTCTTGAAATGGGGGCTTGAGCCCCCATTTTCATGGAATTGCATACCGTAGATGTGGAGATTTTTTATGCCGGCACCCAAGGAACCCGTAGATCACAAGCAGCAGAACCCGTCCGTCGATACGGGCGAGCATCTGGAAGTGAACGACGCCCAAGGCACAACCGACAACACCGATGTTGACGGAACCCAGGAGCAATTGGCCGCCGAGGAAGATTGGGCGACCTTGCTGTCCGAATCGCAAGAAAAGGTTGCGCAGTATCACGAAGAACTGTTGCGCGCCAAGGCCGAAGTCGAAAACATACGCCGCCGCGCCCAGGAAGACGTGGCCAAGGCGCGCAAGTTCGGCACCGAGTCGTTCGCCGAAAGCCTGATTCCCGTCCGCGACAGCCTGGAGGCCGCGCTGTCTCTTACCGAGCAGACGGCCCAGGCCTGGAAGGAAGGCGTGGAAGCCACTTTGCGCCAGCTGAACGCGGCGTTCGAGCGCAATTTACTGAAGGAAGTGGCCCCCGCCGAAGGCGATAAATTCGATCCGCACGTGCATCAGGCCATTTCCTCGGTGCATTCCGAACTGCCCGAGGGCACCGTGGTGCAACTGCTCCAGAAGGGCTACACCATAGCCGAAAGGGTGCTGCGGCCCGCGCTGGTCATGGTGTCGTCGGGGCCTCATTCGTAAGCCTGGGTATTTTCCAAACCGGTGCAATTTTGCTGTGGAACCCGCTTTTTTCACGGAAAAAGGGTGCTTAAAGCGGGGAAATCATAAAAATCCCGCCGCCAGGCTTGAAATTGCATCGGGGATCCCCACTTACGATTCAACAGGCAGTTTTTACAAATTCAGAAATTTTTCAGCAGGGTAAAGATTATGGGCAAGATCATCGGCATTGACCTGGGTACGACCAACAGCTGCGTAGCTGTGTTGGACGGCAGCAGCGTCAAGATCATCGAAAACGCCGAAGGCACTCGCACGACGCCTTCTATCGTGGCGTACATGCAAGACGGCGAAATCCTGGTGGGTGCGCCCGCCAAGCGTCAGGCCGTCACCAATCCGAAAAACACGCTTTTTGCCGTCAAGCGCCTCATCGGCCGCAAGTTTGACGAAAAAGCGGTGCAAAAAGACATCCATCTCATGCCTTACGGCATCATCAAGGCCGACAACGGCGACGCATGGGTAGAAGCGCAAGGCAAGAAGCTGGCGCCTCCCCAGGTGTCGGCCGATGTGCTGCGCAAAATGAAGAAGACGGCCGAAGACTACCTGGGTGAAGAAATCACCGAGGCGGTCATTACTGTGCCCGCTTACTTCAACGACAGCCAGCGTCAGGCCACCAAGGATGCCGGCCGCATCGCCGGGCTGGACGTCAAGCGCATCATCAACGAGCCGACAGCCGCCGCGCTGGCCTTCGGCATGGACAAGAACGAAAAGGGCGACCGCAAGATCGCCGTCTACGACCTGGGCGGCGGCACCTTCGACGTGTCCATTATTGAAATCGCCGACGTCGATGGCGAAAAGCAATTCGAAGTGCTGTCCACCAACGGCGACACCTTCCTGGGCGGCGAAGACTTCGACCAGCGCATCATCGACTACATCATCGGCGAATTCAAGAAGGAAAGCGGCGTCGACCTGTCCAAGGACGTGCTGGCTTTGCAGCGCCTGAAAGAATCGGCCGAGAAAGCCAAGATCGAGCTGTCCTCGACGCAGCAGACCGAAATCAACCTGCCGTACATCACGGCGGACGCGTCCGGGCCCAAGCACCTGAACCTGAAGGTTACCCGCGCCAAGCTGGAAGCCCTGGTCGAAGAGCTGATCGAACGCACCATCGAGCCTTGCCGCATCGCCATCAAGGATGCCGGCGTGAAGGTTTCCGAGATCGACGACGTGATCCTGGTCGGCGGCATGACCCGCATGCCCAAGGTGCAGGAAAAGGTCAAGGAGTTCTTCGGCAAGGAACCCCGCAAGGACGTCAACCCCGACGAGGCGGTTGCCGCCGGCGCGGCCATCCAGGGCTCGGTGCTGTCCGGTGATCGCAAGGACGTGCTGCTGCTCGACGTTACCCCCCTGTCCCTGGGTATTGAAACCCTGGGCGGCGTGATGACCAAGATGATTCAGAAGAACACCACGATACCGACCCGG
The DNA here is from genome assembly GCA_049646585.1 of Burkholderiaceae bacterium. Classification (GTDB taxonomy): domain Bacteria; phylum Pseudomonadota; class Gammaproteobacteria; order Burkholderiales; family Burkholderiaceae_B. The sequence continues at coordinate 21,930 of JBARWC010000054.1, forward strand.
TTCTCGCAGGTGTTCTCGACCGCCGACGATAACCAGCCGGCCGTGACCATCAAGGTCTTCCAGGGCGAACGTGAAATCGCCGCGGGCAACAAGGCTTTGGGCGAGTTCAACCTGGAAGGCATCCCGCCTGCTTCGCGTGGAACGCCCCAGATCGAAGTCACCTTCGACATCGACGCCAACGGCATTTTGCACGTGTCGGCCAAGGACAAGGGCACGGGCAAGGAAAACAAGATCACCATCAAGGCCAATTCCGGCTTGAGCGACGACGAGATCGAGCGCATGGTGAAGGATGCCGAGGCCAATGCCGAGGAAGACCACCGCATCGCCGAGCTTGCACTGACGCGCAACCAGGCCGACGGGCTGCTGCATTCCACGCGCAAGTCGCTGGGTGAATACGGCGACAAGCTGGAAGCGGCCGACAAGGAAGCCATCGAGGCGGCCTTGAAGGAGCTCGAAGAGACCTTGAAGGACGGCGACAAGGCCGCCATCGAGGCCAAGGTCGAGGCCCTGTCCACCGCTTCGCAGAAGCTGGGCGAGAAGATGTATGCCGATATGCAGGCGCAGGCTGCTGCGCAGCAAGGCGCGGCGGCTGATGCCGCCAAGCCGGTCGACGAAGATGTGGTCGATGCCGACTTCAAAGAAGTCAAGCGCGATCAATAAGCGCCGGCGGTAGCGGTTTGAGCCCGGTTTCTGGCGTTTTGCCGGAAATCGGGCCTTCTTATTCAAGCATAAAGATCAAGCGTCCAAGACATAAGCGATTCAAATGGCAAAACGCGACTATTACGAAATTCTTGGGGTGGCAAAGAATGCCTCTGACGATGAGTTGAAGAAGGCTTATCGCAAGCTGGCCATGAAGTACCACCCCGATCGCAATCCGGATAGCAAGGAAGCGGAGGAAAAGTTCAAAGAGGTCAAAGAGGCCTACGAGATGCTTTCCGACGAGCAGAAGCGCGGGGCCTACGACCGCTTCGGCCACGCCGGCGTCGATCCCAATGCGGGGATGGGCGGCGGCATGGGGGGCGCGGGCTTTGCCGATGCCTTCGGCGATATATTCGGCGAGATCTTCGGCGGCGGTCGCCGGGGCGGTGGCGGCCCGCAGGTGTATCGCGGCGCCGACCTGAAATACACGCTGGACATCAGTCTGGAGCAGGCGGCCAACGGCTTCGACACCGAGATACGGGTCCCAAGCTGGGAAACCTGCGATGTCTGCCATGGTTCGGGCGCCAAGCCGGGAACCCATCCCAAGACCTGCCATACCTGCGATGGCGCGGGCACGGTGCGCATGCAGCAGGGCTTTTTCAGTGTGCAGCAAACTTGTCCCACCTGCCATGGCACGGGCAAGGAGATCACCGATCCCTGCTCGGCCTGCGATGGTGTCGGGCGCACGCGCAAGAACAAGACTTTGCAGGTCAAGATCCCCGCGGGTATCGATGACGGGATGCGGATACGTTCCAGCGGCAATGGGGAACCCGGGGTGAACGGCGGCCCTCCGGGGGATTTGTATGTGGAAATTCATTTGAAGCCGCATGGGATATTCCAGCGCGACGGCGAAGATCTGCACTGCGAGCTGACGATTCCGTTTACGACGGCGGCCTTGGGGGGGGAACTAGAGGTTCCGACTTTGGCGGGCCGGGGCGAGATCACGATTCCTGAAGGCACTCAAACGGGCAAGACCTTCCGTTTGCGTGGCAAGGGGATACGGGGTTTGCGGGCGAGCTATCCGGGCGATCTGTACTGCCATATTTCGGTGGAGACGCCGGTGCGGCTGTCGGACGAGCAGAAGAAGATTCTGCGTCAGTTCGAGTCTTCGCTGCAGCAGGGCGGGGAGAAGCATTCGCCTAAGAGTGAGTCTTGGACGGATAGGGTTAAGAACTTTTTCTCTTAGGCTCGCGGTCGGACTAGCGGCACGTTTGTACGTGAGGGTGCCTGATGCTCGTGCGGTCCTGTTTCTTAAGCGGGAGGCCGTGGCGGGTGCTGCTCCGGCTTCACGCGCATGGTTCCGGCTGCGCCGGAACTTCCCGGCCCAGCAAGCGAAAACGGAGCGTACGCGGAACTCGCGCCATTGGGCAGCCCCCGGCTGCCCAATAAGTACGGCGCTCAAACAGCCGCGTACTTGCCTCTCCGTTTTCGCTTGCTGGGCCGGCATGCGCAAGGCGCCTGCGCAGCACCCGTCACGGTCTCCCTTGGCGTTGTGGATGGCGGGGGCGGTGCAGCCTAACTATTAATGGGTAGGTATTTCATGGCAGGCAGCCCCTTTCTGGGGGCTGCCTGCTTGTTATTTGGGCTGCGGGGGGTATCCCCGCTGGCCGGCGGGGGCTTATTTCCCCTGTTTGCTTTCATCGGCGGCGATGGCGGTGCTGAACTTTGCGGGGTCCAGCCGTTTGCGTAGCGCCGTGTTCACTTGGTCGGCTGTCAGCGCCGCCAGTTCCTTGTCGATTTTCGCGGACCAGTCGAAGCTGCGGTCCAGCTGCATGTAGTTGATCCAGGCCGCTGCCAGGGTGCCGTCGCGGCTACGGGCCAGTTTGCGGAAGTTCAGCATTGCGGCCACGCCTTCGCGTACCTCTTCGTCCGTGAACCCGTCTTTCAGCACGCGCTTCAGTTCTTCGTCTATGGCTTGCCGCAGCCGCTGGCTGTTCTGGGGGGCGTGTATGGCGTAGATGGTCCAATCCCCCGAGGGTTCGTACGACGATGCGTCCAATTGGCTGCGCACGTCGTAGGACAGGCCGTCCTGGACGCGCACGCGGGACCAGAGGCGCGAGGTTTCGGAGCTGCCCAGCAGGTAGTTGGCCAGGTATAGCGCGGTGTAGTCCGGGTCGGTGTCCTGCAGCTTCATCGGCAATTTGGACAGGTAGAAGGCGTTAGCCTTGTCGGGGGTGTCGATGGTGAAGGTTTTGGCGGGAACATCCCGATAGGGGTCGGCCACCCGTGTGTAGGCGGGCGCTTTGCGCCAGTCCTTCAGGCCTTCGGTCAGGGCCGCTTTGACGGCGTCCGTATCGAAGGCGCCGACGGCGGCGAATTCTATGGTGCCGGCGCCGTAGAAGCGGCTGTGGAAATCGACCAGTTGCTGGCGGGTCAGGGCGGCGATGTTTTGCTGCGCCTCGTCGAAGGTGGGCGTGTAGCGCAGGTCGTCGCTGGGCCATGGGTTGTCGTGCCGGGCCAGGGCGCGCGAGGCCAGGGCGCTGGGCTCGGCCTTTGCGTTGTTGATGGCGGTGCCGGCCTGGCGCTGGTATTCGACCAGCTCCTGTTCGGGGAAGCTGGCTTCGCGCACGATGTGCAAGGCCAGCTTCACCAGTTCGGGCAAATGCTTCTCGGTGGTCGACATGTCGACCATGACGATGCCCGCGCCGCCGCTGAAATCGACGTTGGCTTCCAGCGCATCGAAGCGGTCCGAGATTTCCTGGCGCGACATCTTGCTGGTGCCGTGGTCCAGCAGCGAGGCCGCCGCGGCGGAGACGTCGCGCTGGCCTTTCAGGCTTTCCGCGTTGCCGAACTGGATCAGCAGGTTGGCCTCGACGCGGTCGCCGCGCGTGGGCTTGGGCAGCAGGGCCAGCTTGACCTTGCCGTTAGGCAGGTCGAGCGGGGTGCGCTGGGTTGCGGCGTTGATGTTTGCGGGGCTGGTATCGAAAGCCGCCACGGCCTGGTTCGTGCCTTTGCCCTGGTAGTCCTTGAACAGGGCGGCCAGGTCGACCTCCGGTGCCAGGGGAGCGCGTAGCGGTTTTTCCGTCGGTATGTAGCGGCCGTCGGTGCGATTGCTGGGCACCAGGTAGGCGGCCGTTGCGCGCTGCACATCGGCAAGCTGCATGTTTTCCACCCAGTCGCGCTGCAAGAAGAACAGGCGCCAGTCGCCGTCGGCGACGGCCTCGGATATGGCCGAGGCCAGGCCGGGTGGGTTGGCGTATACCTTGGACCAGTCGGTCAGCCATTTATTTCGTATGCGCTGCAAGTCCTGGTCGGTGAACGGGTTTGAGGCCACCGAATCCAATGTGTCGTCCAGGGCGGCAAGCGCCTTGGCCTGATCCATGCCCGCTTCGAGCTGTGCGCCGAAGAAGGCGTAGCCCGGCTGGCGCAGTCCGGCGGCGAAGCCGAATACATCGGTGCCCAATCCTTGTCCCACCAGTGCTTTATACAGGCGGCCGGAAGGGGTGTCGGCAAGGATGGCGACACCTAGCTCCAGGGCGGTGAAATCGCGGCTGGCGGCGGCCGGCGCGTGATACAGCGACGCAACCAGCGGGCTTCCGCCCTGGCGGCGCAAGGTGACCAGGCGCTCGCCGTCCTGGACGGGTTCGACGGTGTATTCGGGCGGCAAGCTGCGTTCAGGCTTGGGGATATTTCCGAAGGCCTTGGCGATGGTGGCAAGGCTGGCGTCGGGGTCGAAGCGGCCGGTCAAGATCAGCACGGCATTGTCCGGTTGGTAGTATTCCTTGTAGAAGGCGCGCAATTGGCCGATGTCCACGTTTTCCACGTCGGAGCGGGCGCCTATGGTGCTGTGGCCGTAGTTGTGCCAGCGGAAGGCGGCCGCCTGCATTTGCTGCATCAGCATCTGGAAGGGGTTGTTTTCGCCGCGCTCCATTTCATTGCGCACGACGGTCATTTCGGAATCCAGGTCTTCCTTGGCGATCAGCGAGTTCACCATGGCGTCGGCCTGCCATCCCAGGAACCAGTCCAGGGTTTCCGGGTTGGCGGTGAAGCTGGCGTAGTAATTGGTGCGGTCGCTGCTGGTGGAACCGTTGGCGGCCAAGCCGCGCTTGGAAAACTCCGCCAGGGCGTTGCGCACGGTGGGTGTGCCGCGAAACAGCATGTGCTCCAGCAGGTGGGCCATGCCGGTCTGGCCGTAGTTTTCTTGTCGCGAGCCGACCAGATAGGTCATGTTGACGGTGGTCGTGGGCTTGGAGTCGTCCGGGGCCAGCAGGATGCGCAAGCCGTTTTGCAGGGTGTATTCGCTGATGCCTTCGACCGAAGGGCCTGCCGATACCCCCTGGGGCAGGGCCTTGGCGCCCACCGTAGCCGCCACGAAAGCAAAGAGAAGAAAAAAGCCGAAACGGATCAGGGCCTTGGGCGATAGGGTCTGCATGCGAGCGTCCATACGGGAATATCGGTGAATGCCGGTATTCCTTTTTTAACACAAGCGCGCAGGCGCGCACGCTGCGCGCCGGACTTTATTTGGATAGCTGGCGCATGGCCTCTTCGATGCCGCTGACGGTCACGCCGTACATGCGCTTGTTCATGATGTTCTGGATGATGGCGATGGACTGGCGGTATTGCCAGTAGGCGGCGGGTTCGGGGTTGAGCCAGACGGACTTGGGCCAGTTGTCCAGCAGGCGCTGCAGCCAGGCCGCGCCAGTTTCCTTGTTGTAGTGCTCCACCGAGCCGCCGGGTTGCAGGATTTCGTAGGGGCTCATGGTGGCGTCCCCCACGATGATCAGGCGCCAGTCTTCGTTGTACTTGCGCAGCACGTCCCAGGTGTCGAAGCGTTCGGCGTAGCGGCGGCGGTTGTTCTGCCACAGGGATTCATAAGGGCAGTTGTGGAAGTAGTACACGTCCAGGTGGCGGAATTCGCTGCGCGCGGCTGAGAACAGCTCTTCCACCCGCGCAATGTGGTCGTCCATGCTGCCGCCCACGTCCAGCAGCATCAGCACTTTGACCGTGTTGTGCCGCTCGGGCACCATCTGCAAGTCCAGGAAGCCGGCATTGCGGGCGGTGCTGTGTATGGTGTGATCCAGGTCCAGTTCCAGTTCGGCGCCTTCGCGCGCAAAATGCCGCAGGCGCCGCAATGCCATCTTGAAGTTGCGGGTGCCCAGCTCCTGCTGGTCGTCGTAATCCTTGAATTCGCGTTTTTCCCAGACCTTGACCGCGGTCCGGTTGCCCGCCGACGGCCCGCCCACGCGTATGCCTTCGGGATGATAGCCGCCGTGCCCGAATGCCGAGGAGCCGCCCGTGCCTATCCACTTGCTGCCGCCGGCATGGCGTTCTTTTTGTTCTTCCAGGCGCTCTTTGAAAAGCTCCATCAATTTTTCCCAACCGTGCTTTTCGATGGCCGCTTTTTCCTCGGGAGTCAGGTTCTTCTGGAATTCCTTGATCAGCCAATCCAGGGGGATTTCCTTGTCTTCCGGGAAAGCGGCTTGCAGCTTGCGGTAGAACTCGCCGAATGCCTGGTCGTAGCGGTCGAACAGGGTTTCGTCCTTGACCAAGGTCATGCGGGCCAGATGGTAGAAATCGTCTATGGTCGGCGCCATCAGATCGCTTTTCAGGGCGCTGAGCAAGGTCAGGTATTCCTGCACCGACACCGGCAGCCTGCGGGCGCGCAAATGGTAAAAAAAATCAATCAGCATGATGGGCTCGCAACCTGTATTCCAGGTGCTTCTCGACCTCGGGCCACTCGCCTTTGGCGAGGCTGTACATGACCGTGTCGCGCACCGTGCCGTCGCGGCGCAGGGCATGGTGGCGCAGGACGCCGTCCTTGCGGGCGCCCAGGCGTTCTATGGCACGCTGAGATGCAATATTGAAATTGTCGGTGCGCCATCCCACCAGCGCCGCGCCCAGCACTTCAAACGCATGGCGCAGCAGCAATAGCTTGCAGGCGGTATTGACATGGCTGCGCTGCCAGCTTTTGCCATACCAGGTGTAGCCGATTTCCAGGCGCGCCAAGGCGGGCACGATATCGTGATAGCGGCTGGTGCCTATGACGCGGCCGCTGCTGGTCTCGATGATGGCAAAGGGCAGCATATGCCCCGCCGCCTGGCCTTGGAGGGCTGTCTGGATATAAGCGGCGACGCTGCCCGGTTCGGGCACCGACGTGACTCGCAGCTCCCAAAGCCGGCCGTCCGCGGCGGCTTCTTCCAGAGCGTCGGCGTGGTCGCCATGCAATGGCACCAGGCTGACCCCATGCCCGCTGAGCGTGGTGGGAGAGGGCGGCTGAAGGAATCCTTGTGTCATGCTCGTGGCCTTGCTGGTTTCGCTATGGGGTCGGGTGTGCTGGGGCGGATCAGCGGCGCTGGCTGGCGCGCGCCACGGCGGCAAGGCGCTGAAGCAGCGTCAGGTCCTGCTCGTTCTTCAGCAAGGCGCCCGCCATCAGCGGCAGGTCGCCTTGCGTGCCGCTGATATCCTTGGCCGATACGGCTTCGTTCACCAGCAGGCGCAACCAATCCAGGAACTCCGAGGTCGATGGCTTCTTCTTCAGCCCCGGTGCATCGCGCAGGGCGAAGAAGGTATCCAGGGCCGCCCGCAACACTTCCTCCCTTATGTCGGGATAGTGCACCGCCACGATTTCCTTCATGGTCGATGGATCGGGAAAGTTGATGTAATGGAAGAAACAACGGCGCAAGAAAGCGTCCGGCAAATCCTTTTCGTTATTCGACGTAATGATGATCAGCGGCCGGTGCCTGGCCCGTATGGTCTGGCGGGTTTCGTATACATGGAACTCCATGCGGTCCAGTTCGCGCAGCAGGTCGTTGGGGAACTCGATGTCGGCTTTGTCGATTTCATCGATCAGCACGACTACCGGTTCTTCCGATTCGAAGGCCTGCCACAGCACGCCCTTGACGATGTAGTTGCCGATGTCGCGCACCTTCTCGTCGCCCAGCTGGGAATCGCGCAGGCGCGAGACCGCGTCGTATTCGTATAGGCCCTGATGGGCTTTGGTGGTGGATTTGATGTGCCACTGCAGCAAGGGGCGCTTCAGCGCCGCGGCGACCTCCTCGGCCAGCATGGTCTTACCGGTGCCGGGCTCGCCTTTTATGAGCAATGGCCGTTGTAGCGCAAGCGCCGCATTGACGGCGAGCTTCAGGTCGTCGGTGGCGACATAACGCTCGGTTCCCGTGAATCGTTCGGAGGAAAAATCGGCTGCGGCAGAAGTCATCGTATCGTTCCGTGGTTGGAGGAATGCAAGCCCGGTGTTGCGTTCCTGCGCATTCATTCGTGTATGGCGTGACGCAATTATCGTACAATCATCATTTTTAGCCGGTCTATTGACTTAGATCAAATTTAATTTCAACGCCAAAACAAGAGCTATTATGAAGTTGCGAACATCCCTGACGCGCACCTTGAATGCGCTAGCCGTTATGGCTTCCTGTGCTATTGCGGGCCAAGCACTTGCGGCTGATGCCGCACCCGTGGGCGACGCCAAGGCCGCTCTGTCTAAAACCTCTATGTGTATTGGCTGCCACGGCATCCCGGGCTACAAGTCCAGCTTCCCCGAGGTCTATCACGTGCCCATGATTGCCGGCCAGAATGCCGAATACATCGTCGCGGCACTGAAGGAATACGCCAGCGGCGCGCGTTCCTTCCCGACCATGGAAGCCATCGCGCAAAGCCTGTCCGAACAAGACATGGCCGACATCGCTGCTTACTATTCCAGTCTTAAATAATCGGTGGCCTGAATGAAAAAACTAACACTCGCTTTGGCCGGCTCCGTCCTGTTCGCACTGGTCGGCAGCGCATCCGCCGCCGACCTAGCCGCCGGCAAGGCCGCCTTCGAAAAATTCACCTGTGCATCCTGCCATGGCGCCGACGGCAAGTCGACCACCATGCCGGCCTACCCGATACTGGCCGGCCAGCACCAGGATTACCTCGAGCATGCGCTGCGCGCCTACAAGCGCGGTGCCGCCGGGGCCCCCGCCACGTCCAATATGCGCAAGAATGCCATCATGGGCGCCATGGTGGCCCAGTTGTCGCCGGCCGATATCCAGAATATCTCCGCCTGGCTGGCCAGCCAGCCTTCGCCTTTGGCGGTGCGCAAGTAAGACGCTGCCGAATCGGCCCCGCCTCGCGCGGGGCGGTTCAAAGCCTGAAAAGGCCAAGTCCTGTGCTGAACAGGAACTTGGCCTTTTTTCTTTTTGCATCCAGGCGGCTCTGCATCCTGGCCGCTATAACGGCTGGATTTCAGTTCCGGCTGGCGTGGCGCTGGATCAGTTCCAGGTATTTGTCGGTATCCAAAGGAGTGCCCAGGCGCTGGGCTTCCCAGACGACTTCGCCCAGCGCTTCCATGATGACGTGCGCCGCGTCGTGGGCGTCGCGGGTGGCCAGAAGGCCCTGGAAAGCCGCCTTGATGCCGGGCGGCTGATCTATGGATAATTGCTCATTGATGGCAAGATGCATGGACAAGTGCAGGAAAGGGTTGGTTTTCCCTTGTTCCACCGAGTAGTCGCGATTGGCGCCATCCGGATTTTCCAGGTCGGCGTGGTATTCCGGGTGCTGCTCGATCAGGTCGACCGCCATGGTTTCCAGAGGCGTCAGGATGCCGCCGGAACGATGTTTGCTCCATGATTCGGTAAAAAACTGGCGCACCTGTTCCCGAGAGGGATTGAACATAAAGCTTCCTGTGATGGGGCGATGGTTGCAATAAGCGTATTTTAGCTTCCCGCGCGGCCCGACTTGGCGGCCGGAAGGGGCGGGCCGATATCAGATTTGGCAAATTTAGGATAAACTACTCTTATATAAGACTTACCTTTTTGTCTTTTGTTCAACAAGCGATTTCTTCCTCCTTCCGGAGCACAACTGGAGCATCCATGTCCTATCAGCACATCAAAGTCCCGGCAGCGGGCCAGAAAATCACGGTTAACGCCGATTTTTCAATCAACGTTCCTGATGAGCCCGTCATCCCCTTCATCGAGGGCGATGGCACGGGCGCCGATATCACGCCGGTCATGCTCAAGGTTGTCGACGCTGCTGTGGCCAAGGCTTATGGCGGCAAGCGCAAAATCCACTGGATGGAAGTCTACGCCGGCGAGAAGTCGACCAAGGTGTACGGCGCCGACGTCTGGCTGCCCGAAGAAACGCTGCAAGCCGTCAAGGACTATGTCGTCTCCATCAAAGGCCCCCTGACCACGCCGGTCGGCGGCGGCATCCGTTCGCTGAACGTCGCACTGCGCCAGCAACTGGACCTGTATGTCTGCCTGCGCCCCATCCAGTACTTCAAGGGTGTTCCTTCGCCCGTGCGTGAGCCGGAAAAAACCAATATGGTCATCTTCCGCGAGAACTCGGAAGACATCTACGCCGGTATCGAATTCGAAGCCGAAAGCGCCAACGCCAAGAAGCTGATCGCCTTCCTGCAGAAGGAACTGGGCGTCACCAAGATCCGTTTCCCCGAAACGTCGGGCATCGGCGTCAAGCCGGTTTCGCGCGAAGGCACCCAGCGTCTGGTTCGCAAGGCCATCCAGTACGCCATCGACAACGACAAGCCCACGGTCACCCTGGTGCACAAGGGCAACATCATGAAGTTCACCGAGGGCGGTTTCCGCGATTGGGGCTACGAACTGGCGCAAAAGGAATTCGGCGCGCAAATGATAGACGGCGGCCCGTGGTGCAAATTCAAGAACCCCAAGACGGGTCGTGAAATCATCGTCAAGGACGTCATTGCCGACGCCTTCCTGCAGCAGATCCTGCTGCGCCCGGCTGAATACGACGTCATCGCCACCCTGAACCTGAACGGCGACTACGTTTCCGACGCGCTGGCCGCACAAGTGGGCGGCATCGGCATCGCCCCGGGCGCCAACCTGTCCGACTCCGTCGCCATGTTCGAAGCCACCCACGGCACCGCGCCCAAGTACGCCGGCAAGGACTACGTGAACCCCGGTTCCGAAATCCTGTCCGCCGAAATGATGCTGCGCCACATGGGCTGGACCGAAGCCGCCGACCTGATCATCTCCAGCATGGAAAAATCCATCCTGTCGAAAAAGGTCACCTACGACTTCGCCCGCCTGCTCGAAGGTGCGACCCAGGTGTCGTGCTCGGGCTTTGGCCAGGTCATGATCGACAATATGTAAGAAGACCGTCTGCCGTAGTACACGGCAGTCTACGAAGCCCGCCGGCCGCAAGGTTGGCGGGTTTTTTTATTGACCTTATCGCGAGGCGCTGTCCTTGTCGCGTGAATTCACCGGCGTTACGACCATCAGCAGCCTGGCGGTGTCTTTCCCGATATTCCTTCCCATATGCGGCTTGCTGCAGTTGAAATGCACGCAGTCGCCGGCGTTCATCACGAAAGAATCCTCGCCGATATGGAACTCTATGCTGCCCTCTATCAGGTAAAGGACCTCTTCGCCGTCGTGGGTCAGCAGTGCGGGCTGCTCTTTGCTTCCAGGCGGGAAGCTCAGTTCGAAGGCGCTCATCTGCTGATCGGGTATGTCGCCGGTTGAAAGACGATAGCTGTAGCCGTGGGCGATCAGCGCCGTCTGGCCTTCGCGCTCCTCGGCCCGATTCAGGATATAGCCCTTGCCGGTGTCGGGCGCTTCTTCGAAGAATTCTTGCAGCGAGATGCCCAGCCGCGTCGCAATCATGATCAGATTGGCAATGGACGTGCTGGTTTCGCCGCGCTCCAGGCGCGAAAGAAAACTGACGGATAGGGCGGTTTCCTCGCTGAGCTCGCCCAGCGTGATGCTCTGCTTGCGGCGTGCCTGACGCAGCCGCTCGCCCATCTGCCGGGCCACAACTTCTATTCTTGCCTTGATCTTTTGGTTCATTCTTTTCGCTGTGACGATTTAAGAGCAATAACGCGGCCTCCGCTCGCTCAAGCAAGTGTACCCGTTGAATGCGCTCTTCCGAAAAGGTCGCCAGAAATTGCTTGCACCCTTTATGGTTTCTGCTGTAATGTGCATCACATGCAATTAAATTGTATATGATGCAAATATTCAGGAAGCAAACAAAAATCAAAGGAGACGAGCAATTATGCATAGGCACAACATTTCAAAGCGGGATCAGACCCGGACGCGCGTGAAACGCGCTTGCATGCGGTTCATCGCGGCGGGGGCATGCCTGGTATGGGCTGGCAGCGCCCCGGCGCTGGGCGCCGGCATATCGGGCGATGTGGTGAAGATAGGAATACTCAACGACCAGTCCGGCACGTATGCCGACCTTGCGGGGCCGGGTTCGGTGCAGGCGGCGAAAATGGCGATCGAGGAAATGGGGGGCCAGGTCGCCGGCAAGAAGATAGAGCTGGTGGTGGGGAACCATCAGAACAAGGCCGATGTTGGCGCGGCCATCGCGCGTTCCTGGTTCGACCAGGATGGCGTCGACGTGATCGCCGACTTTTCCAATTCCTCGGTCGGCTTCGCGGTTCAGAAGCTGGCCAATGAGCGCGGAAAGGTGACGCTGATCGCGGCGGCATCCACCGACTTCACCGGCAAGGCCTGCACGCCGACTTCCGCGCAATGGGTCTACAACAGCTACACCAATGGCTACGGGCTGGCCAAGGTCCTGACCGGCCAGCAGTACAAGAAGTGGTTCCTCATCACCGTCGACTATGCCTTCGGTCATGCTTTTGCCAAGGACATGCGGCAGGCGGTGGAAGCCGGCGGAGGCAAAGTGGTGGGCGAGGTTCGCCATCCCCTGGGCACGGCGGACATGAGCTCATTCCTTTTACAGGCGCAGTCGTCGGGGGCCGACATCATTGCGCTGGCCAGCGCCGGCAGCGACATGACCACGGCGATCAAGCAGGCGGGCGAGTTCGGCATCATGCCCAGGCAGGCGCTGGCCGCCCCGGCCGTATTCCTGACCGATGTGCACAGCATAGGCTTGAAGGCCGCCCAGGATCTCAAGTTCATGACGGCGTTCTACTGGAATCGGAACGAAGCAACCCGCGCATGGTCCAGGAAATTCTTCGAGCGCCATGGCGCCATGCCGACCATGACGCATGCCGGTGTCTATTCCAGCGTCCTGCATTACCTCAAGGCGGTGGATGCCGCCAAGACGGATGAAGCCGCCGCGGTCATGGAAAAGATGCGCGCGCTGCCCGTTCAGGATGTATTCGCGGAAAACGGCCGCCTGCGGGCGGACGGCCAGATGGTCCACGACATGTATCTCGTAAAGGTCAAGTCGCCGGAACAGTCCAAAGAGCCCTGGGACTATTACGAAGTTCTGGCGACCGTTCCGGGCGATGAGGTCTTCAAGCCTTTGACCCAAAGCGAATGCCCTTTAATCAAACAGCAAGGCTGAACACAGACAAGGAGACGAGCCATGATACCGGCCAAACACACCCCAGAAAATCAAGGCAAGGACCTGCCGCCCAGAATACGCCATATCGATGACATGGAATGGGAAACCATACGCTGGCCGGGCGAAACGGGGAAAATGCTGTTCCACCCCACGCCCGACGACCCCACGACACCCAATGCCGGCTTGCTGCGCCTCGAGCCCGGCGCGTTCCACCCCTGGCATCGGCATGATTTTGCGCAGGTCTGGTACATACTGGAAGGTCAGTTCACGATAGGCGGCAGGGATTGCGGGCCGGGCACCATGCTCTGCCACGGAGACCCGCATTGCGAAGAAGAGCTCCATACGGAAACCGGCGGGCTGATCTTCATCGTGCAATATCCCGGCCCCACCACAGGCGGCCGGCCCATCTATCAAGACCGCTTCAATATGAGCGAGCGCATTGAAGTAGGGCGAGAACGTACGGATGTTTGAGGCGGCCGTTTACCTGCTTATGGCGATTCATGCTCGTTGATGCCCGGGAGGCCCCGTTTCGTGTGATACGGGGCTTTTCTTTCCCAATGTACTCGTCCAAGAAAGGTTGACGTAGTGTGAATAAGTGATTACAGTTGTCTCATGTTCACAGTCAAGCAAACGCCCGAGTTCGCGCGGTGGATTGGCAGCCTGAAAGATGGCATGACTCGCATTTGTCTAGCAAAGCGCTTGGATAAGGCTCAGCGCGGCAACCTGGGCGATGTGGGGCCGGTCGGCGAGGGCGTCAGCGAAATGCGTGAGCACTTTGGCGCTGGTTGGCGAATGTATTACGTCCAGCGAGGTGATGTGTTGGTCGTCATGCTGGGCGGCGGTGACAAGTCCACGCAGACAGCCGATATCAAACAGGCCATCGCGCTGGCGAAGACGCTGCAGGAGAAACGCGCATGAGTAAGACAAGCAAGATTTCTGAGCTTCCAGAGTTCGACATGGCCGAAATCCTCAAAACGGATGAGGATATTGCCAACTATCTGACGGCGGTTCTGGAAGAAAACGATCCCGCCGAGCTTTCCCATGCGCTGGGTGTCATTGCTCGTGCGCGCGGTATGACAGAGGTCGCGCGAGCCAGCGGCCTGACGCGCGAGGCGCTCTATAAGGCATTGCGCCCTGGATCGCACCCGCGCTTCGATACCATTGCCCGTGTATGCGCCGCGCTGGGCGTGCAACTGACTGCCCGGCCTGCGCATTCGTAGGCGGTCTTGCTTGACGGATTACTGCTAAGGCCTCTTCGGCAAGTACCGCAATGCGTCGACCGCTTTGCCGCCGTAGCGAAGCTCGAAATACAGGCTCACGACATTGCTGCCGGTGCTGCCCATCGTGGCAATCGTTTGCCCTTGCTTGACCTGCGCGCCTTGTTTTGCCAGCAAGGTCTGGTTATGAGCGTAGACGCTCAGGAAGTTGGCGTCATGCTTCACGATAAGCATGTTGCCATAGCCTCGCAGGCCATTGCCCGCGTACATGACTTCACCCGCCGCCGCGGCCTTGACGGGCGAACCCGCGATGCCGGCGATATATACCCCCTGGGTATGGGGCGCCGAGGCCCCTCGGCTCGGCTTTCCTTCCGCGGGCCACACCAGCTTGATGGACCGGGGGGCGGCAATGGATGGGCCGCTGGTCGACGCCTGAGGAGCCGGGGCCGGAGCTGATGCCGAGCCTCCCTTTACATTCAGAACTTGTCCGACTTGAATGCTATTGCCGTCTTTCAGCTTATTTAAGCGGATGAGGGTATCGACGCTTTGCCCATGGTCGCGTGCGATCTTGGTAAGGGTGTCTCCCCTGGCAACGCGATATTGGCCTGGTCCGACGGGTTTGGTGGTTCCGCAGGCGGCCAGCAGTATCGCCATGCCTAGAACCGCCAAGGATCGGCCGTAGGGGCGAATTATCGATGAGGAATTAGACGCTGTTGTGTTGGGGCGGCGCTGAGTAAAGAGTGTTGATGCAAGCATGCTGAATCGACAAATGGAAGCCTACTATTCCAGCACCATACTACACGACGCGTGGGCACGAGCGCTTTCAGCAGTCCTTCTGAATGTTACGATACAAAGCTGCGGCTTGCCGATGCACCACTCTTCCGGGCCTGTTTCAAAATCCGCTTGCCGAAAGCACAACCGCTTTTTCGTCCTCCACCAAATAGTCCCCCCATGCGACGCATTGATTTCGTAGAACCATTAGTCATGCTGGCAACAGTCGTGCAATGGCTGGTTCTGGCCACGGTTACCGGCGTGATCGTGGGCGTGGGCACCAGTCTTTTTCTGCATGCCCTGTTTTTCCTGACCGATGAGTCGATCTCGATACCTTTCTGGCTGCAGCTACTGCTGTTGCCCTTGGGCGGCTTGATCAATGGCCTGATGCTGTACTACGGCTACCGGGCCAACGTCGGCGGGCTGAAGGACTCCATATTGGCGGCCGTCTACGAGCAGGACGGGAAAATGCCGTTCAAGACCATGCTGATCAAGCCTGTGGCGGCGATTGTCACCTTGGCCTGCGGCGGGTCGGCGGGCAAGGAAGGGCCGTGCTCGCATATCGGTGCGACGCTGGCATCGTTCGTCGGGCATTCCCTCAAGCTGAACGCCGAGTTGCGCAAGCGCTTGGTGGCCTGCGGTGTCAGCGCCGGCTTTGCCAGCGTATTCGGTACGCCCATAGGCGGGGCGATCTATGGGGTAGAGGTGCTGGCCATCGGGCGCATCCGGCACGATTTCCTGCTGCCCGCCATCGTGGCCGGGGTAACGGCTTTCCAGGTCAGCAAGGCATTGGGGATTCCCTACGAATACTTCCATATTCCGGCGGTGCCGGAGTTTTCCGAACTGCTATTCATTAAGACCGTTTTGATCGGCGTGATGTGCGGCATGGCGGCGCGGGTGTTCGTCGATCTGACGCATGGGGCCACGCGCCTGTTCTTGCATCTGCGGACACGTTTCGGCGTGTGGCCGCCGCTTATGCCGTTGTTGGGCGGCTGCGTGCTCGCGGCCTTGATATTCGTGATTCCGACCAAGTACCTGGGCCTGAGCCTGCCTCTTATGAACCAGGCATTGGCGGGGGAGCACATGCCTTATCTGGGCTTTTTGTGGAAGAGCCTGCTGGTGGCCATTACCCTGGGGTCGGGGTTTTATGGTGGGATAGTCACGCCGCAGTTCGTCATCGGGGCGGTCACGGGAAATGCGTTTGCGCACTTGTTCGGTATCAGCCCCGAACTGGGCGCGGCGGTGGGCTTGGTGGCGGTGGTGGCGTCCGCATCGAATACGCCGCTAGCGGCCATCCTGATGGGTGTGGAACTGTTTGGCGGAACCGTGGGCACGGCATACGTGGCCGGCGCCGCGATTGCCGCCTACCTGATCATAGGGCATCGCAGCGTCTATCCCGACCAGCGCGTGGCCTATGCGAAATCGTCCTGGATGAGCATCCGGCCCGATTTGCCGGTCGGCCGGGAAAAGGCCCATCTTTCCTACGGCTTGCTGAAATGGTGGAAGCGGCGGCGCTAGTGTCGGAATAAGAATGTCTCAGGCTTGTTACTTCTGTGTTCTTGCTAACATGTTAGATAAAGGTTAGAATGCAGCCAAGGAGATGTTTTATGGCTACGCATTCTTTCGAAAAACCCGCCGGCGGCGCCACGAGCCTGCGAAATCAGGCCTACGAGCTGTTTTGCGAGCAGGTGCTGGCAGCCAGGCTACGCCCGGGCCAGTTCGTTTCCCAGCAAGAACTGACCTTGCTGCTGGGCATGCCTTTGGGCGCCATACGGGAAATGATTCCCAGGCTGGAAGCGGCGCGGCTTATCGTTACGGTGCCTAAGCGCGGGCTGCAGATCATGCCGGTCGATCTCAAGTTGATTCGCAATGCCTTCGACGTTCGACTGATGATAGAAAAGGAAGCCGCCTGCGCTTTTATCCGTAGCATTTCCGACGGCGAGCTCGAGCGGATAGCGCAAGCTCATAGGGCGATGCTTGCCCGCGCCGTTGACGACAAACCCGATCCCAGGCTGGACAAGGAGGCCCTGGCACTGGACTGGAACTTTCATCATCGCATGGTCGATGTCCTGGATAACGAAATCATATCGGACATGTACCGTGTCAACAGCCTGCATATCAAACTCATCCGCATCGACGGCGATCTTGCACGGCCCATGCGGGTCGTGCCAGCCATGCGCGAGCACCTGGCCTTCATCGCGGCGCTTCAGGCACGCGATGAATCGCGCGCCGTGGCGCTTATCTGCGAACACATCAATGCATCGCGCCAACGCGTGGTGACACGCGCCATGGGCTTGCAGATGGATGATGACGCTCCCTTGCGTCATTCGGGATGATTCCTTAACGACAGAAAACCGATCATCGGGAGACAAACATGAAGCATCAATTCTTTTCGCGCGCCTGCCTGGCAGGCGTGCTGATGGCTTGCGCCGCCGGCGCCACGGCGGCAGCCTATCCTGAAAAGCCCATAACGCTGGTCATACCGTTCGCGGCGGGTGGCAACAACGATATTTCCGGCCGACTTATCGCCAAGAAGATGGGCGACATCCTGGGGCAAACCATCGTTGTGGAAAACAAGACCGGCGCGGCCGGCGCCATAGGCGCCGCCTTCGTCGCGCAGGCCAAGCCCGATGGTTACACGCTGGGGTTTCTTAGCAGCGGCCCCCTGGCGGCCAATATGAGTCTGTACAAATCGCTGGCCTACGATTCCTTGAAGGATTTTGCGCCGGTCGCCCGTACCACGACCAGCCCCAGCGTTCTGGTGGCGAACCCCGCGGTCTCCGCCGACGACTTGAAGTCCTTCGTCGATTATCTGAAAAAGCACCCGAACAAGGTGAACTACGGCACTTCGGGCAATGGCTCTTCGCCTCATTTGGCGGCTGCCCTGTTCGAGTCGATGGCGGACGTCAAGATGATAAACGTGCCGTATCGGGGCGGAAGCCAGGTCAATACCGACTTGCTGGGCGGGCAGATCCAGATTTCCTTCAGCCCCATTCTCGAGGCCGTTCCCTTGGTTCAGTCCAAGAAGCTCAAGGCGTTTGCCGTGACGTCGGCGACCCGTTCCGACTTGCTGCCCAATGTACCCGCGCTGGCCGAGTCGTATCCCGGCTATGAGGTGCTGACCTGGAACGGCATCGTGGCGCCGGCAGGCACGCCGGCGGACCGAATCGCCAAGCTGAACGCCGCTGCCGTGAAGGCGGTCGGTTCTCCGGACGTGGTCGAGCGCCTGAAGCAATTGGGCCTGCAGCCGGCGCCTTCCGACAGCCAGGGCTTCCGGCAATATATCGAACAGGAAATCAAACACTTCGCCAAGCTGCTGCGCCTGGCGGGCGTCCAGCCGCAATAACTCCAACCATTCAGTGAAAAAGACTTTGCAGAGGCCAACATGACAAAACTATTTTCCCCTGAGCAGATCCAGGGCATCGTCCCGCCGCTCGTCACTCCCTTCGACGCGTCGGGTGAAATCGACGAGGACAGCCTGCGCGCGGTCGTGAAGTTCATGATTTCGCAAGGCGTGCACGGCCTGGTGGCGGGCGGCAGCTCGGGCGAGGGCTTTGCCCTGGAAACCGACGAGCTGCGCCATATTGTCGAGGTCAGCACCCAGGAAGCCCAGGGGAAGATGCCGGTGGTGGCCGGGGTGATCGCCAACAGCACGCGCGGCACGATACGAAGGATACGCGCCCTGGAAGGCCTTGATGTCAGCGCCTTGCAGGTGACGCCGGCGCACTATATCTACAAGACCGACGAAGCCAGCATGATCCGGCATTTCCAGGAGATCTCGGACGCCACCGATATTCCCATCCTCATCTATAACGTGATTCCCTGGAATTACCTTTCCCCTTCGCTGATTCTGCGCATGATGCGTGAGGTTCCCGGCGTGGTTGGTGTCAAGCAAAGCGCCGGCGATCTAAAAGCGCTGGCCGACTTGCTGATTGCCGCGCGCCCGCAAGACCGCATTTTTGCCGCCGTGGATTCCCTGCTGTATCCCTGCATGGCCTTGGGCGCCCATGGCGTGATATCCATGCTGACGTCGACCGCGCCGGGGGCCTGCGTAAGCTTGTGGGATGCGGTGCGCCGCGGCGACCACAGTTATGCGCTGGCCTTGCACGAAAAGTTGCTGCGGCTATGGAACGCCATGTATGCGGACAACCGTGTCGCCCTGGCCAAGTTCACCTTGTCGCTGCAAGGGGTGCCCACCGGCCATACTCTCAGGCCGATTCCTCCGGCATCGGCGGCCCAGCAACAGGCTATCAAAGAGGCCTTGGAGGCGCTCCAGGAGATGATGGCCGCAACGGCCTGATCGCTTGCACCGCTTCGGCAAACCTCAGAATTTCACGGGTGGCGGCTGCAGGGCCACCCTGTCATTCCCGAAGTACTGCTCGCTGGCCTGTCGGATCGTCGGCGCATCCAGCCCTCCGGCGGCGGCCGACAGCATCAGTCTCGCCAGCACATATTCCAGCCGCGCTTGCGCCAGGTCCAGCCGCGATTGATAGAGCCGGTCCTGAGTGTCCAGAATGTCGACCATGCTGTGGGTTCCGGCGCCGAAGCCGGCCTCTACGGCCCGCAGTGCCTGGGTGCCGGATTCCTCGGCCACGATCAGCGCACGAATTCGTTCCGCCCCGCTGACGACGGCATGGTATTGCTTGCTCACTTCCACGGCGGTGCGTTCGCGCGCGGCCGCCAGCTCCTGCACGGCGCGATCCCGGTTGTGCTTGGCTTGGTCGACCAGGGCGCTGGTCAGGCCGCCGGAATAGATAGGCAGGGTTACCTGTATGCCTATTTCGGTGGTGTTGCTGTCCTGATAGCGGGTGGCGATGGTTTCGTTGCTGGCGAAGCGGCGCGCGGCCACCAGATCCAGCGTGGGCAGGTGACCGCCGAAGCTGCGGTCCACTTCATCGGCGGCGACGCGCAGGGCTTGTTCGCCGCTATGGATTGCGCTGCTGTCTTTCAAGGCCGCCGACTGCCATTGCGCCAGGGAAGGGGGCGAGAGTGCTTGCGGCTGGAAGTCCGGTTTCAAGGCGGCCAGGCGCAAGGGGGACGGCCCCACCATTTCCTGCAGTTCGCGTTGCGCAACGACCATGGTGTCCCTGGCTGCGATCAGGTCGGCGCGGGATAGATCGCGCCGCGCCGCGGCCTGGCGGATGTCCGTGATAGTGCCTTCTCCGTTGTCGTAGCGGCGCTGGGCGGCCATCCGCAGCGTTTCGTCGGCTTGCAGCTTGTTCCGGGCCAGCACTATGTTCTCGTGGGCCAGCAAAGCCTGGAAGTAGCGGTTGAACAGCCGTGTCGCGGTGTCCGTCGCCTTGGTATCGAAAACGGCCAGGCTGTGGTCGGCGCGCGCCTGCCCTTGCCGGTATTCGGCGTAGCGGCTCCAGTTGAACAAGGTCTGCGTGGCGCGAATTTCGCTGGTCTTGATGGTGTAGTTCAGATCTTCGTCGCGCACCCTGCCAAGCGGGCCGGGCGTTTCCAGGGTGCCGCGCAGCTTGCTGCGGCCCAGCGATGCGCTGACTTGCGGCAACAGGCCAGCCCGGCCGATGCCGCGATTGGCCTGTCCGGCCTCGCGTTCGCTGATGGCGGCAAGGTAGCCGGGATCGTGTTGCAAAGAGGCCTGCCAGGCCTGCAGCAGCGTCAGGTCCCGCACAGGCCCGCCGGCGGTGTCGTTCGGCCCGTTCCGGGCCTGCATGATGGGGGGCTCGGCCGCCAAAGGCTCATGTAGCGGCAGGCAGGCCAGCGTGGCCAGCCAGCACAGCATGCATGTCCCGGCACGAGTTCGCATCATTGCTCCTTGAATGATTTGTCCAATCGGTCGAGGAAGGGCTTCAGCAAATAGCTGAGCATGGTGCGCTCGCCCGTCCGGATGAGGACCGATGCGGGCATGCCGGGCCGTATGGTGTTGGCGCTGAGCATGTCTATACCTTCGGGGGTGACTTCGACCTGGGCCAGGTAGTAAGGGGCTTTGCTGTCTTCGTCTTTCAGGCGGTCCGCTGAAACCGTCAGCACTTTTCCGGGAACATTCGGCGTCTGGGCGTGGTTGAAGGCGGGAAAGCTGATTTCCACGTCCAGGCCGGGCTGCATGCGGTCGACGGCTTGTACCGGCACCTGGGCCTGGACCAGGTATTTGTGGTCTTCGGGCACTACCTCCATCAGGACGGCGCCGGGCGATATGACGCCGCCGACCGTATGGATGTTGAGGTTCTGTATATACCCGCTTACCGGAGCCTGGATATCGGTTTGCCTGACCGTGTAATCCAGCGCGCTTAAGCGATCATGCAAGGCGGAAGCTTCCTTGTGAACATCCGATAGCTGCGATTGCACTTCTTTCTGGTAGTCCTGTCCGCGCTGCAGGATTCTCAGCTTCAGCTCGGCGATCTGATTGCGTATGCGGCCGGAATCGACGGCGTCGTTGGAGAGCGCGGCGCGCAACTGGGCGGCGTTGCGTTCCAGCTCGTACATGCGGTTGCGCGGCAGATAGCCTTCCTTGGCCAGCTTGCGCACGCCCTGCAATTCCCGCTGCAAATAGCCGATCTGGGATTTTCGATTTGATTGCACCTTGTCCAGGCTGGCCAGTTGCTGCTGGGCTCCTTGCAGGTTTTCCTTCAGGATGCCGATCTCGCCCTGCAGCGCCTGCGAGCGGGTGTCGAACAGGCGCTGCTGCGCCTGCGTGGCACGTATGAAGCGCGGATCGTCGCCGAAGCGCTCCTGCACGGCCGGTATGGGCTGGACCCGGCCCAAGCCGTCTCGTTCAGCGATCAGCCGGGCTTCAATGGCGGCGGCTGTGATGTACTGAGAGCTGACGACGCCCTGCTCGGCCTGGGCGCGCGTTGCATTCAGGCGCAGCAGCGTCTGGCCGGCTTGTACGTAGTCGCCCTCGCGCACCAGGATTTCCTCGACGGTGCCGCCTTCCTGGTGCTGCACGGCCTTGCGGCTGCCGGCGACCTGCACGACGGCGTTGGCGGTAATGCCCGCGTCCAGTGGCGCAAAAGCGGCCCAGCCGGCAAAGCCCCCGAATCCCACGATCAGCACGGCAAGCCCCCAGCGCAAAGGCGTGGCGAAGTCGGTGTCGACGCGTGCAAGGTCGCCCGCGCCCGGAACGGAGTTTTCGATATAGGTGCTCATGTCAGGTTTGGCCGGCCTTGATGGCATGCAGCGGCGTTGCTAGCTGGTATGAACCGCCAGGATCGGTTCCCGCGCCACGTTCATGCTCTGGCGGCTGCGCGGGGGCTTTTATCCGCTTTTGGTGCAGCGCGTCCAGCACGTCGTCACGCGGGCCGTACATGGTCAGGGCGCCTTCCCGCATCACCAATAGCTTGTCCATGGCCTTCAACACGCTCATGCGATGCGTGATCAGCACGACGGTGCTGCCGTGGCGTTTCATGTCGGCGATGGCGCGCAGCAGCGCCGCTTCGCCGCTTTCGTCGAGGTTGGAATTGGGCTCGTCCAATACCAGCAGGGCTGGGTTGCCGTACATGGCTCGCGCCAGGGCGATCCGTTGTTTCTGCCCGCCGGACAGCGAGGCGCCGTCCGTACCCAGGCGGCTGTCATAGCCTTGCGGCAGGCGCAGGATCATGTTGTGCACCCCCGCGCGTTGCGCCGCTTCGACGACTTGCTCGTCGTCCACGGGGCCGAAGCGGGCGATGTTCTCGGCGATCGACCCTTCGAACAATTCGAAATCCTGAGGCAGGTAACCCACATGCGGACCAAGCTCGTCCTTGTTCCACAGGTAGACATCAGCGCCGTCCAGCCGCACGGCTCCGGCTCGCGCCGGCCAGATGCCGACCAATATGCGGGCCAAGGTGGACTTGCCCGCCGCGGACGGGCCGATGACGCCAACGGCGTCGCCGGCCGCAATCTCGAACGACAACCCCTTGATGATGGCGCTTTGCCCGCCGGGTGCGCCGGCGTAGACGTTCTCAAGCCGTAGGTGGCCTTTCGGGGCCGGCAGGCTCAGCGTATCGCCGCGTTGCGGTGCTTCGTTCAGGATCTCGTCAAGGCGGGCGTATGCCTGGCGGGTATTGAGCATCTGCCGCCACGTGCCTATGGCCTGCTCGACGGGACCCAGAGCCTTCCCCATCAGGATGGAACAGACGATCATCATCCCGGCGGTTATGGACCCATCGATGACGAGCAGGGCGCCGGCGCCCAGAACGATGGACTGCAAGGTAATGCGCACGAAGCGGCTGGCGGCGCTGACCCGGACGTTGCGATCGGATGCCTGCGTCTGCAAGGCCAGCACGCGACTGTGTTGGCCGAACCAGCGGGCTCGCAATCCGGGCAGCATGCCCATGGCTTCGATGACTTCGGCGTTGCGCAAATGGTTGTTGGCGAAGGCGGCCGCGGATATCGATGCCTGGTTCGCTTCGGCCAGAGGCCTGCGGGTGACGGCGTTGGTGATGCAGGCCAGCACGATCAGCAAGATCGAGCCGCAAAGGGTGATGAGGCCCAGCAAGGGATGCACCATGAATGTGACGGCAATGTAGACCGGTGTCCAGGGTGCGTCGAAGAAGGAGGTCAGGGCATTGCCGGACAGAAACTGGCGCAAATGGGTCAGGTCCTGCACGGCTTGCGCCGGATTGCCGCCGGCGCGACGTAGATTGCGTTCGAACGAGGCCGTGAATATGCGCTGGTTCACCAGCATGTCGAAACGGTTGCCGACGCGTATCAGCACCTGCGAGCGGGCAAGCTCCAGCAAGGCGGACAGCAGGAACAGCCCCACGACCAGCATGGTAAGCATGAGCAGCGTGGTTTCGTTCGTGCTGGTCAGTACGCGGTCGTACACTTGCAGCATATACAGTGCCGGCGTAAGGCCCAGTATATTGATCACGCAGCTGAAAGCGGCCAGGCTGTAGAAAATCTTGCGAAACCGATATAGCGCTACACCCAGTTCGGTACGGCGAGACGATGTCATAGGTATCCTGCGGAAAGACGCGCTGAAGCAGCCGAAGCATGCGCTGCCACTATATCCGCTGAACTTTGCTCGCTTGATGCCAAGGTGTCGCGCGATGTTGCTTTTGCTTCTGTTTCTTACGCGTCGTCACCCGCAAGCGTCGGCTTGCGGGTGGTGCGCGGGTACACCGGGGGGAAGGGGCCGCAAGCGGCAAAAGCCGCCGGCCTTGCCTTGTCGTCTCGTAAAACCATATAACGAACGTAACGTTTGCGCACCGGCTTTTCTCTCGTAGCTGTAATAACGTCCTGCTTGAGTCCACGCTTGCCCGTGACGGGGCCCGCGTCAACATTAGCTGCGGGATGTCGATATTGCGTATCCGGATATTCTTGCGAATCGTGTGCATGGCCGTGTTTCGAGGTGTGCTGCTAAGCGCGGCGATACCCACGCTGGCGTATGCGCAAGGCGTGCCCGATGCGTTTACCTTGCGGGGCTCGTCATTGCTTCCCGATGCGTCCGCGGAATCACGGCCGGAAGGCGGCACGAAACCGGGCTCGAGTGGAACCAGGCCGGCCGTGGTGGACTTGTCGCGGGCCTGGCGCGCGGCATTGGATCACGACTATGGCTACAAGGCGGCGGTAAGCGAGAGGCTGGCGGCGCAAACGGCTCGTCGGCAAGGCAGGGCCGGCTTGCTGCCCCAAGTACAGGCCGGCTATATGCGCGGCCGTGTCATGGGTTCCATTACCCAGCTTGGTTTTGCCGATAGACGCGTATCGTCCGACGTCAACTACGACTCGTCCAACGCCTACATACAGCTGCAGCAGGCATTGCTGGATTATGGGCGTTACGCGGGATACCGGCGCGGAGTGGCGATGGCTGACGAGGGGGCGGCCACTTTCCTGGTTCGCCGGCAGGAAATGGGCTCTCAATTGGCGACCGCTTATTTCAACGTGCTGCTTGCACATGACAGACGCGTTTTGCAGCGTGCGCGGGTAGACGTGTTGACGAAGCGCCAAGCGGGCCTTGAAGCGCAGTACGCGCGTAGCGCAGGCACCAAGACCGCTGTGCGGGAGACGGCCGCCAGGCTGGCCGTCGCCAGGGCGGATGAAATCGCGGCGCAAGACGATCTTGTCGTGGCCGTCCGGGAGCTGCAATCCATGCTTGGCTACGCCCCGGATACGATTGCCGGCCTGGGCGGCGAGTTTCCGCTGCAATCTCCGCAGCCCGCCAGCCTGGATGAATGGCTGCGGCGTGCCGGCTTGCACAATCCCTCCGCTCGGGCGGCGCGCGTAGCGGTGGATGTTGCACAGGCGGAGCTGGATCAGGCCAAGAGCGAGTATTGGCCCACGGTAAGCCTGGTCGCCAGCTATAGCAATGCGGACAGCGAGAACCTTTCCGCGTTGAGCCAGCGCAGCAACACCTTTCTGGTGGGCATACACGTTGCGATCCCGATTTTTACCGGAGGCTACACCACGGAAAACGTGGCCAGGGCGCGTGAAGTCTATCGGCAGCGGCAGCACGAACTTGCCGCGGCGCGCGAGAAGGCCTTGGCCGACACGGTGCGCCAGTACACCAACGTGGCCGACGGCGTCGAACGTATCCGTGCGCTTGAGTCGGCGGTGGACTCAGGCAGGCTCAGCGTCAAAGCCGCGCAAAAGGCCTTTTCTTATGGCGTGGGCAGCAATCTGGATGTGCTCGACGAACAGGACTCGTTTTTCGAGGCCAGGTCCAAACTGGCGCGGGCGCGGCTGGAGTATTTGCTGGCCCGCCTGCAATTGGCGCGTGTCGCGGGCGGGCTTGAAGCAGGCGATTTCGACTCGATCAATGATGTGTACTTGAAGAAGCCCGTAAACCTGGATATGCATCCCTAATCTTTTTGCTTTAGTTGAAACGGGGTTTGTCTCGGCGCGCGAGGGCTGGAGCGGGAAAAATCATGCTCCGCCCCTATGGCCGAAAACCGCCTGCCGCGGAAAATCCGCCATACCTCTGGTCAAGCGGTCATTACATTTGCAGCAGAATATTCGTATGTCGACATCGAATGTACATGGAATGTCATAGTGAGCGGGAAGCATGTTGCTAGCATCAAAACGCAGTCTTGCTCTGTGGTTCGATTGCTTCTTTCATGTGCTTGTACCTAGCACCAACCCCCCGGGAGGTTTATATGGCTTCGCTATTGAACACATTCTTCAATCGGGACCTGGTCCCTGATTTCGCATCAGGCGCTACGCATCTGATGCCTGACTCGGCCGGCATGCTTGCCGGCCTTAACGATGAATCCGGCGGCAACGATCACGGCCCAGGCAAAGGCCATGACGATGGCTGGCCTTCGCCGCCCCATGGCGAAGCCAAGGGCAACCCCAATCTGTTTCGAGCCAAGCTGGACGATGCGTCAGGCACGATCACCTTCGTGACGGAACTGGGCAGCATCCCCATGCAGTGGAGTGCGGAAGGCAAGGCACAGGCCTTCCGCACCGGGGATACCATGACGCTAGCCCTGACGGGCGAAATCCTGCTGACCAGCCCAAGCGGCGACCAGACCTTCAGCCTGACGCCTTCGGATCTGTTGCGCTTGCGTGATGGCCTGGGCGATACCGGCAATCTTACGCTGGACGACATCCGCGAAGCCGCGGCTCCGCTGATCCAGTTCCTGGATGATCGCGGCATAGAAGTGACGGGTGCCCAGCTGGATGGCGAGGTGCTCAAGTTCACCATGGATACGTCCGGTTCCGAGGCGCTTGCGCCCGGAAATTCCTTGACCGAGGCCTTTACCGACAGCACCATCGACCTGTCCGTGGCTGCGCAGGTAATGCAGAACCTGGCGGTTCAGCTTGCCACCACGGAAGGGGTCATCGACCTGGGGACGGGTTCGCCTATCGGCCAGTTCCTGCAAGAGGTGATCGTGGACGGCGGAGCCACGACGACGCTGGGACCCATTACTATCGAGGGGGACGGCTCCGCATCTTATGACGTCGGGTCGCTGACGCCGACGGTGGACGGTAATGTGGTGATCACCGAGAACGAGGCCGCGTCCCTGCCCGGCTGGCACGTATTGCTGGGCGGCGGTGACGATACCCTGGGCGTGGACGTGGTGCTGGCGAATGAAAGCGAGGTGTCGGGCAGCAGCGCCAATCGTACGTTCGACCTGGGCGCCGGGGACAACACGCTGTACCTGGACGGCAACCTGGGCATGACCATAGAGGCGGGCAAGGGCGATAACTGGATCCAGTTCACCGAGCAGATTTCCAACTTGAAGGATGTCGGCAGCGATGACGGTTTGCTGGCCGGCGCCATGAGGGTGGTCGAGTTCGGCAGCGGCGATGAGCTCGTTTTCGGCCAGCACGGCGACGGCGCCGATCCGCATGCGCTGACCGGCGATGTGCTGCAAGGCGCGCGCGTGGACGTCGCCGTTGATCCCGAGGCCAGCCTGCTGGCCAAAGTGGAGGCTGCCGCCGCCAATGTCGAGGTCAATGACTGGACGACCTTCCAGCACGACGGCGATACCTTCGTCTTTGTGCAGAATGGCGGTGTGGGCCTGGAGTCCGGCGATGGCCTGATCCAGTTGGTGGGCTATACCGGAGAGTTGAACGACGGTAACTTCATATTGCCGGCGGCTGCGTAAAGAGCGCTATCACTTTCCTTTATCGTGGAAAGGGTACGGCCGCCCGCAAGCGGCCGTACCGGCTTTTACGCGGGTGCTCGCACGAGTTTTATATTTATCAGTAAATATGATTAATTAGAATAAATTTCTCATTTGTTGTTGAGAGTTCCCTTTTCTATCATCCCTATCTTTGATCCATATCATGGCGACCCGGAGGAGGGATGATGTACCACAATACCAAGAAGCAAGCCGGTGGATGGAAGCGCAAGTGCGCGCTGTCCGCCGTTGCCGCCGTGATCGGCGTCCTGGGCGCGACGGGCTCCGCATCGGCCAAAGACGCCGAATTCGACGGCCCCATCACCATGGTGATCCCGTTTTCACCCGGCGGGTCGACTGACATCATTGGGCGTCTCCTGGCGGATCGCCTGTCCACCGCCGTCAAGCAGCCGGTCGTCGTCGAGAACCGCGCCGGCGCGGGCGGCAATATCGGCGCCGCGCTGGTGGCCAAGGCCAAGCCCGACGGCCGCACTGTGTTGTTCGGCACCACGGGCATTTTGTCCATGAACGAATACCTGTATTCCAAGCCCGGCTACAAGGTGTTCCAGGACTTGGTGCCTGTGATCTATACCGCCTCGATCAGCAACGTCCTGATCGTCAATCCCAAGATGCCGGCCAACACCGGCGCGGAGCTGCTCAAGCTGCTGAAGGACAATCCCGGCAAGTACACCTTTGCCTCGTCCGGTGTGGGAAGCTCCACGCATATGTCCGGCGAACTCTTCAAGAACATGGCGCAAGTCGACCTGATGCACGTGCCTTATAAGGGCAGCGGTCAGGCCCTGGTGGATCTGGTGGGCGGCCAGGTCGACATGATTTTCGACAACGCGCCTTCCGCCTTGCCCATGGTGCAGTCCGGCCAGGTAAAGGCCATTGCCGTCACC
>JBARWC010000055.1:0-13649 GCA_049646585.1 Burkholderiaceae bacterium
CGGCGGCCTTCGGCGCCTGTTCGCCGCGTCCGCGCCCCATCGCGGCCTCCATCACCCCGCCTCTCCAGAATCGCCATGAACACTGCAAATCGCAAACCCTTGCCCGGCACCCGGCTGGACTACTTCGACACGCGCGCCGCGGTCGACGCCATCAAGCCAGGCGCCTACGACACCCTGCCCTACACCTCGCGCGTGCTGGCCGAGAACCTGGTGCGGCGCTGCGACCCGGCCACCCTGACCGATTCGCTCTTGCAACTCATCGAGCGCAAGCGCGACCTGGACTTTCCCTGGTTTCCCGCGCGCGTGGTCTGTCACGACATTCTGGGCCAGACCGCACTGGTCGACCTGGCGGGGCTGCGCGAAGCCATTGCCGCCCAAGGCGGCGACCCCTCTCAGGTCAATCCCGTGGTGCCTACCCAGTTGATCGTCGACCATTCGCTGGCCGTCGAGCACGCCGGCTTCGACAAGGACGCCTTCAGCAAGAACCGCGCCATCGAGGACAGGCGCAACGACGACCGCTTCCATTTCATCGACTGGACCAAAAAGGCCTTCAAGAACATCGACGTCATCCCGCCGGGCAACGGCATCATGCACCAGATCAACCTGGAGCGGATGTCGCCGGTGGTGCAAGCACGCGACGGCGTGGCCTTCCCCGACACCCTGGTGGGCACCGACAGCCACACGCCCCACGTCGACTCCCTGGGCGTGATTGCCGTCGGCGTCGGCGGCCTGGAGGCCGAAAGCGTGATGCTGGGCCGCGCGTCCTGGATGCGCCTGCCCGACATCATCGGCGTGGAGCTCACCGGCCAATTGCGGCCTGGCTCCACCGCCACCGACCTGGTGCTGGCCCTGACCGAGTTCCTGCGCAAGGAAAAAGTCGTGTCGTCCTACCTGGAGTTCTACGGCGAAGGCGCCTCCCGCCTGACCCTGGGCGACCGCGCCACCATCTCGAACATGACGCCCGAATACGGTGCGACGGCGGCCATGTTCTACATCGACCAGCAAACCATCGATTACCTCAAGCTCACCGGCCGCGACGACGAGCAGGTCAAGCTGGTGGAAATCTACGCCAAGCAGGCCGGCCTGTGGGCCGACAGCCTGAAGACGGCTCAATACGAACGCGTGCTGAAGTTCGACCTGTCGACCGTGGTGCGCAACATCGCCGGCCCGTCCAACCCGCATCGCCGCGTGCCGACCTCGGAACTGGCCGCGCGGGGCATCTCCGGCAAGGTCGAGAACCAGCCGGGCCTGATGCCCGACGGCGCCGTGATCATCGCCGCCATCACCAGCTGCACCAACACCAGCAATCCGCGCAACGTGATCGCCGCCGGCCTGCTGGCGCGCAACGCCAATGCGCGCGGCCTGACCCGCAAGCCCTGGGTCAAGACTTCGCTGGCGCCCGGATCCAAAGCGGTGCAGCTCTACCTGGAAGACGCCAAGCTGCTGCCCGAACTTGAGCAACTGGGCTTCGGCATCGTCGGCTTTGCCTGCACCACCTGTAACGGCATGAGCGGCGCGCTGGACCCCGTCATCCAGAAAGAGGTGGTCGAGCGCGACCTGTACGCCACCGCCGTGCTGTCGGGCAACCGGAATTTCGACGGCCGCATCCACCCCTACGCCAAGCAGGCCTTCCTGGCTTCGCCGCCGCTGGTGGTCGCCTACGCCATCGCCGGCACCATACGCTTCGACATCGAAAAAGACGTGCTGGGCACGGACAAGGACGGCAATCCCGTCACCCTGAAGGACATCTGGCCCACCGACGAGGAAATCGACGCCATCGTCACCGCCAGCGTCAAGCCCGACTATTTCCGCGCCGTGTACGACCCCATGTTCGCCGCCGCGGCCGACAAGGGCGCAAGACTCAACCCTCTGTACCAATGGCGCCCGCAAAGCACCTACATCCGCTGCCCGCCCTACTGGGAAGGCGCGCTGGCGGGCGAACGCACGCTCAAGGGCATGCGCCCCCTGGCCGTGCTGGGCGACAACATCACCACCGACCACCTGTCGCCGTCGAACGCCATCATGGCCAGCAGCGCGGCGGGCGAATACCTGGCCAAGATGGGCCTGCCCGAAGAGGACTTCAACTCCTACGCCACGCACCGCGGCGACCACTTGACGGCCCAGCGCGCCACCTTCGCCAACCCCAAGCTGCTGAACGAGATGGTCAAGGAAAACGGTCAGGTCAAGCAAGGCTCGCTGGCCCGCATCGAGCCGGAAGGCAAGGTCACCCGCATGTGGGAGGCCATTGAAACCTATATGGAGCGCAAGCAGCCGCTGATCATCGTGGCCGGCGCCGACTACGGCCAGGGCTCCTCGCGCGACTGGGCGGCCAAGGGCGTGCGCCTGGCCGGCGTGGAAGCCATCGCCGCCGAAGGCTTCGAGCGCATCCACCGCACCAATCTGGTCGGCATGGGCGTGCTGCCGCTGGAGTTCAAGCCGGGCGTGAACCGCCATACCCTGAACATCGACGGCACCGAAACCTACGACGTCCTGGGTGAGCCCACGCCCCTGGCCACGCTGACCCTGGTCATCCACCGCCGCAACGGCGAACGCGTCGAAGTGCCTGTCACCTGCCGCCTGGATACGGCGGAAGAAGTCTCCATCTACGAAGCGGGCGGCGTGCTGCAGCGCTTCGCTCAGGACTTCATCGAATCGACGGCGGCTGCTCAAGCAAGGAAAACGTCATGACCCACGCACCCCAGATCAAGATCCCGGCCACCTATATGCGCGGCGGCACCAGCAAAGGCGTGTTCTTCCGGCTGCAAGACCTGCCCCAGGCCGCGCAGGCGCCCGGCGCAGCCCGCGACGCCCTGCTGCTGCGCGTCATAGGCAGCCCCGACCCTTACGGCAAGCACACCGACGGCATGGGCGCCGCCACGTCCAGCACCAGCAAGACGGTCATCTTGTCGAAAAGCGACAAGCCCGAGCACGACGTGAATTATCTGTTCGGTCAGGTATCCATCGACAAGCCCTTCATCGACTGGAGCGGCAACTGCGGCAACCTGTCGGCCGCCGTGGGGCCCTTCGCCATCGCCAACGGGCTGGTGGACGCCGCCCGGATCCCGCGCGACGGCGTGGCGACCGTGCGCATATGGCAGGCGAACATCGGCAAGACCATCGTTTCCCACGTGCCCATGGTCGACGGGCAGGTGCAGGAAACCGGCGACTTCGAACTGGACGGCGTGACCTTTCCCGCCGCCGAGGTGCAGCTTGAGTTCATGGACCCCGCCGCCGAGGAAGACGGCGCGGGCGGCTCGATGTTTCCCACCGGCGCGCTGGTCGACGACCTGGAAGTGCCCGGCGTGGGAACGCTGAAAGCCACCATGATCAACGCCGGCATCCCCACTATTTTCGTCAATGCGCGCGACATCGGCTACACCGGCACCGAACTGCAGGAAGCCATCAACGGCAGCGACAAGGCCCTGGCCATGCTCGAAACCATACGGGCGCACGGCGCCGTGCGCATGGGCCTGATCCAGAACATAGCCGAAGCCGCCAAGCGCCAGCACACGCCCAAGGTGGCCTTCGTCGCCCCGCCGGCCGACTACGTCGCATCCAGCGGCAAGGCCATCGCGGCCGGCGACATCGACCTGCTGGTGCGGGCCGTCTCCATGGGCAAGCTGCACCACGCCATGATGGGCACGGCGGCCGTCGCCATCGCCACGGCCGCCGCGGTGCCGGGTACCCTGGTCAACCTGGCCGCTGGCGGCGGCGAACGCAACGCAGTATGCTTTGGACATCCCTCCGGCACATTGCGGGTGGGAGCCCAAGCCATCCAGAAGGGCGGCGAATGGACGGTGACCAAGGCCATCATGAGCCGCAGCGCCCGTGTCCTGATGGAAGGCTGGATCCGAGTACCCGGCGACGCGTTCTAAACAGGGCCGCCATCCACCTGGAGGTTCGCAAGTCATGCAGTCCAGTACACGCCCTGCGTGGGACAAGGTCATCGTCGACATCGTCGACTACGTCCACGACCGTCCCATCGAATCCGAACTGGCCTACGACACCGCCCTCCTGTGCCTGATCGACACGCTGGGCTGCGGGCTGGAAGCGCTTGAATACCCGGCCTGCACCAAGCTGCTGGGCCCGGTCGTGCCCGGCACCGTCGTGCCCAACGGCGCACGAGTGCCGGGTACCCAGTTCCAGCTCGATCCCGTGCAGGCCGCCTTCAATATCGGTGCCATGATCCGCTGGCTGGACTTCAACGATACCTGGCTGGCGGCGGAATGGGGCCATCCCTCCGACAACCTGGGCGGCATCCTGGCATGCGCCGACTGGCTCTCGCGCAGCGCCGTGGCCGTCGGCAAGCCGCCGCTGTCCATGCGCGCCGTGCTGACGGCCATGATCAAGGCGCATGAAATCCAGGGCTGCATCGCGCTGGAAAACTCCTTCAACAAAGTAGGGTTGGATCACGTCCTGCTGGTCAAGGTCGCGTCCACCGCCGTGATTTCCGTGCTGCTGGGCCTGAGCCGCGAGGAAACCCTGAACGCGGTATCGCTGGCCTGGGTGGACGGACAAAGCCTGCGCACCTACCGGCATGCGCCCAACACCGGCAGCCGCAAGAGCTGGGCGGCGGGCGACGCCACCAGCCGGGCGTTGCGGCTGGCCCTTATGGCCCGGACCGGCGAAATGGGCTACCCCACCGCCCTCAGCGCCAAGACCTGGGGCTTCTACGACGTGCTGTTCAAGGGCCGCGAATTTGCCTTCCAGCGCCCCTACGGCAGCTACGTCATGGAAAACGTCTTGTTCAAGATCTCGTATCCGGCCGAGTTCCATGCACAGACGGCGGTGGAATGCGCCATGCAAATCCATGACGCGCTCGCCGCCGCCGGCAAGACCGTGGACGACATTGCAAGCATCACCCTGCGCACGCACGAAGCCTGCCTGCGCATCATCGACAAGAAAGGCCCGTTGAACAATCCGGCGGACCGCGACCACTGCGTGCAGTACATGGTGGCCGTGCCGCTGATCTTCGGGCGGCTCACCGCCGCCGACTACGAAGACGCCGTCGCTGCGGACCCGCGCATCGACGCCTTGCGCGACAAGATCCAGTGCGTGGAAGACCCCGCATTCACGGCCGACTACCACGACCCCGACAAGCGCTCCATCGCCAACGCCCTGACCCTGCGCTTTCACGACGGCGGCAGCCTGGGCGAAGTCGTGTGCGAATACCCCATCGGCCACAAACGGCGCCGGGCCGAAGGCATCCCGCTGCTGCAAGCCAAATTCCGCCGCAACCTGGCCCGCCGTTTTCCGCCCAGGCAGCAGCAGCGCATACTTGCCGCCTCGCTGGACCGAAAGGCGCTGGAGGCCATGCCGGTGCACGACTACGTCGACCTGTACACCATCTGACAATACCAACAAGCCCGCCAGTGTGATTAAATGGCGGCGGTCCGCCATTCCTTGTTCCTTGCCCCCTGGCGGCCCTTGCGCATCGCCCCGGGGGCATTTCCAGCCGATACCCGCCGTTCCGGCCTACCGCCATGCTAGAGACTTTTGTTTTTTACGCCCTGCCTTTCACCTTCACGCTGCTGGTCGCCTGCCTGCTGACCTGCGTGGTGTGCGGCATCTTCCTTTTCACGTTCCGCCTACGGGTCACCAACCAGGCCTTGCGCCACCCCTATCTGGACAAGCAGCGCTGGGAACGCTACCCCCTGTCCATACGCGCCACCATCTTGCTGGACTACTTCCTGCGCATCAGCTTTCCCAAATCCAATTTCTGGATCATCGGGCAGGCCAACCGCCTGCTGGCACACGTCCAGCCCGAAGAGCTTTCCACCCGCCTGAAATGGCCGCTGATCGGCCTCTGGGGCGGCTGCTTCGTAGGCATCTTCGCCCTGCTGCTGCTATGGGCGCTGATCCTGCTCACCATGATTTTATGAATCCCAGGCATCCACAGGAGCTTTTCCGCTTATGAGCCGCGCCGTCCAACACAACCTTGCCCAGCAGCGCTTCGAATGGACCGAAGACGGCCTGCTCAGCGTACTGGAATACCAGCTACAGAACGGCGTCATGGCCATCACGCACACCGGGGTCCCTGAAGCCGTGGGCGGGCGCGGCATTGCCGCCGACCTGGCCAAAACGGCGCTGGATACCGCCAAAGCGCAAGGCTGGGCCGTCCGCCCCCTTTGTTCCTACGTGGCGGCCTACATGAAACGCCATCCGGAATACCAAAGCCTGCTGGCCTGAACGGCGCAAATCGGCCGTCGCTGGGGCGGCCTATGAAGAAGGCTGCGGCCTTTTCGCCTTAAAGCCACAATTGCGGTTCTTATGTCTTATATAAGATATAAGACATTTGCCTCCAGGACGGCTTCCTTTTACAATCGAGGCCATAGTCGCCATTCCTACAAACCTAGATCAAAGGGCATGCATCATGCTGGAATCTTATCGTCAACACGCTGCCGAACGCGCCGCGTCGGGTATCCCCCCTCTCCCCCTTTCGGCCCAGCAGACGGCCGACCTGATCGAGCTGCTCAAGGCTCCGCCCGCAGGCGAAGAAAGCTTCCTGCTTGAACTGTTCACCCATCGCGTCCCCGCCGGCGTGGACGACGCCGCCAAGGTCAAGGCGTCCTACCTGGCCGCCATCGCGCTGGGCAAGGAAACCTGTGCCTTGATCGACCGCAAGCACGCCACCGAACTGCTGGGCACCATGCTGGGCGGCTACAACATCGGCCCCCTGATCGAACTGCTGGATAACGCCGAACTGGGCACCGTTGCCGCCGACGCGCTCAAGAACACACTGCTGGTGTTCGACGCCTTCCACGACATCAAGGACAAGGCCGACAAGGGCAATGCCAATGCGAAAGCCATCCTGCAAAGCTGGGCCGACGCCGAATGGTTCACCAGCCGCCCCGAAGTGCCCGAAAGCCTGACCATGACCGTTTTCAAGGTCACCGGCGAAACCAACACCGACGACCTGTCGCCCGCGCCCGATGCCTGGAGCCGTCCCGACATTCCCCTGCATGCCCTGGCCATGCTGAAGAACCCGCGCGAAGGCATACAGCCCGACGACGCCGGCAAGATCGGCCCCATCAAATTCATCGAAGAGCTGAAGAAAAAAGGCCACCTGGTCGCCTACGTGGGCGACGTGGTCGGCACCGGTTCCTCGCGCAAGTCGGCCACCAACTCGGTGCTCTGGCATACCGGCGAAGACATCCCCTACGTGCCCAACAAGCGCTTCGGCGGCGTCTGCCTGGGCGGCAAGATCGCTCCCATCTTCTACAACACCATGGAAGACGCCGGCGCCCTGCCCATCGAGCTGGACGTATCCAAAATGAATATGGGCGACGTCATCGAACTGCGCCCCTATGAAGGCCGCGCCCTGAAGAACGGCGAAGTCGTTGCCGAGTTCAAGGTCAAGTCCGACGTGCTGTTCGACGAAGCGCGCGCCGGCGGCCGCATTCCGCTGATCATCGGCCGCGGCCTGACGGCCAAGGCCCGCGAGGCGTTGGGCCTGGCCCCGTCCACCGTGTTCCGTCTGCCGCAAAGCCCGGTCGATTCCGGCAAGGGCTACACCCTGGCCCAGAAGATGGTCGGCCGCGCCTGCGGCCTGCCCGAAGGCAAGGGTGTGCGCGCCGGCACCTACTGCGAGCCGCGCATGACCTCGGTCGGCAGCCAGGACACCACCGGCCCCATGACCCGCGACGAACTGAAAGACCTGGCCTGCCTGGGCTTCTCGGCCGACCTGGTCATGCAGTCCTTCTGCCACACGGCCGCCTATCCCAAGCCCGTCGACGTCAAGACCCACCACGAACTGCCCGCCTTCATCAGCACCCGCGGCGGCGTGTCGCTGCGCCCGGGCGACGGCATCATCCACTCGTGGCTGAACCGCATGCTCCTGCCCGACACCGTCGGCACGGGCGGCGACTCGCACACGCGCTTTCCGCTGGGCATCAGCTTCCCGGCCGGCTCGGGCCTGGTGGCCTTCGCCGCGGCCACCGGCGTCATGCCGCTGGACATGCCTGAATCCGTGCTGGTCCGCTTCAAGGGCACAATGCAGCCCGGCGTCACCCTGCGCGACCTGGTCAGCGCCATCCCGCTCTACGCCATCAAGCAAGGCTTGCTGACCGTGGCCAAGCAAGGCAAGAAAAACATTTTCTCGGGCCGCATCCTTGAAATCGAAGGCCTGCCCAACCTGAAGGCGGAACAGGCTTTCGAACTGTCCGACGCCTCGGCCGAACGCTCCGCCGCCGGCTGCACCGTGCGCCTGAACAAAGAGCCCATCATCGAATACATCACCAGCAACATCACCTTGCTGAAATGGATGATCGCCAACGGCTACGAAGACGAACGCACCCTGGGCCGCCGCATCAAGGCCATGGAGGCCTGGCTGGCCAACCCGCAACTGCTGGAACCCGATGCCGACGCCGAATACGCAGCCGTCATCGAGATCGACCTGGCCGACATCCATGAGCCCATCGTCGCCTGCCCCAACGACCCCGACGACGTCAAGACGCTGTCCGAGGTTGCGGGCACCGCCATCGATGAAGTCTTCATCGGCAGCTGCATGACCAACATCGGCCACTTCCGGGCGGCATCCAAGCTGCTGGAAGGCAAGCGCGACATGCCCTCCAAGCTGTGGGTCGCCCCTCCCACCAAGATGGACCAGAAGCAACTGACCGAGGAAGGCCACTACGGCGTTCTGGGCAGCGCCGGCGCCCGCATGGAAATGCCCGGCTGCTCGCTGTGCATGGGCAACCAGGCTCAGGTGCGTGAAGGCGCCACGGTCATGTCGACCAGCACCCGCAACTTCCCGAACCGCCTGGGCAAGAACAGCAATGTCTTCCTGGGTTCGGCCGAGCTGGCCGCCGTCTGCTCCCGCCTGGGCCGCATCCCCACCCGCGCCGAGTACATGGAAGCAATGGGCGTGCTCAGCGAGAGCAGCAGCGAAATCTACCGCTACATGAATTTCGACCAGATCGAGGATTTCAAGGAAATCGCCGACTCGGTCAGCGTGTAAGCGGGGCCTTCCCTGCAACGGCAAAAGCCCCCGGCACGATGCGCCGGGGGCTTTTGCTTTTTCGCCGACGGAACTGCCCAAAACTTGCCGAATCGGGCCTAAAATACCAGGCAAGCCCACCAACCATTCTGGAGCTCTCATGTCGCACAATACGTTCAACAGTTTGCAGAAATTCAAGGTAGGGCGGAAATCAGCCCAGTTCTATTCGCTGCCGGCCCTGGGCAAGACGCTGGGCGTCGACGTCCAGCGCCTGCCGGTCTCGATCCGCATTGTGCTCGAGTCCGTGCTGCGCAACTGCGACGGCAAGAAAGTCACCGAAAAGCACGTCAAGGACCTGGCCGGCTGGAAGCCGCGCGCCAAGCGCAATACCGAAGTCCCTTTCGTGGTCGCTCGCGTGGTGCTGCAGGACTTCACCGGCGTGCCGCTGCTGGCCGATATCGCCGCCATGCGCTCGGTCGCCGCCAGAATGGGCAAGGACCCGAAACGCATTGAACCCATGGTGCCCGTGGATCTGGTCGTCGACCACTCGGTCATGATCGACTATTTCGGCACCAAGAACGCCCTGGACTTGAACATGAAAATGGAGTTCAAGCGCAACCAGGAACGCTACCAATTCGTGAAATGGGGCATGCAGGCTTTCGACACCTTCGGCGTCGTGCCTCCGGGCTTCGGCATCGTCCACCAGGTCAACCTTGAACACCTGGCGCGCGGCGTGCATTACGACGCGGCCGACAACGTCTACTACCCCGACACCCTGGTGGGCACCGACAGCCACACCACCATGATCAACGGCATAGGCGTGGTCGGCTGGGGCGTGGGCGGCATCGAGGCCGAAGCCGGCATGCTGGGTCAGCCCGTGTACATCCTGACGCCCGACGTCGTCGGTGTCGAACTCACGGGTGAACTGCGCGGCGGCATCACCGCCACCGACCTGGTATTGACCATCACCGAATTGCTGCGCAAGCAGAAGGTCGTGGGCAAGTTCGTCGAATTCTGCGGGCCGGGCACGTCCAGCCTGTCGGTCACCGACCGCGCCACCATAGGCAACATGGCTCCCGAATACGGCGCCACCATGGGCTTCTTCCCGGTCGACGACCGCACCATCGAATACTTCAAGGGCACAGGCCGCAGCCAGGAAGAAATCGAGGCCTTGAAGGCCTATTTCAAGGCCCAGGGCATGTACGGCGTGCCCGCCGCCAAGGACATCAACTATACCCAGGTGGTCAAGCTGGACCTGTCCACCGTCACCCCGTCGCTGGCCGGCCCCAAGCGGCCGCAAGACCGCATCGAACTGGGCCAGGTCAAGAACACCTACACCCGGCTGTTCTCCGAGCAATCGGCGGCCGGCTTCAACCAGCCTCCCGAAAAATTGCAGCAGGTCTTCACCACCAGCGCCGGCACCAAGGTCAAGAACGGCGACATCCTCATCGCCGCCATCACCTCCTGCACCAACACCTCCAACCCCAGCGTGCTGCTGGCGGCCGGCCTGATGGCCAAGAAGGCCGTGGAAGCCGGCCTGACGGTGCCCAAGCACATCAAGACCTCGCTCGCCCCCGGCTCCCGCGTGGTCACCGACTACCTGACCAAGACGGGCCTGCTGCCCTACCTGGAAAAACTGGGCTTCGACGTGGCCGCC
Organism: Burkholderiaceae bacterium; assembly: GCA_049646585.1. Lineage (GTDB taxonomy): Bacteria > Pseudomonadota > Gammaproteobacteria > Burkholderiales > Burkholderiaceae_B. Next base: position 10,596 of record JBARWC010000055.1, read on the forward strand.
TATGGCTGTACCACCTGCATAGGCAACGCCGGCGACCTCACCCCCGACCTGAACGAGGCCATCCTTCAGAACGGCCTGGTCTGCTCGGCCGTGCTCTCGGGCAACCGCAACTTCGAAGCGCGCATCCATCCCAACATCAAGGCCAACTTCCTGGCCTCGCCGCCGCTGGTCGTGGCCTACGCGCTGGCCGGCACGGTGCTGCGCGACCTCATGACCGAACCCGTCGGCAAGGGCAAGAACGGCGACGTCTGGCTGGGCGACATCTGGCCCTCCAACGCCGAAGTCCAGGCCCTGATGAGCAAGGCGTTGGATCCCACCGTTTTCCGCAGCAACTACGCCGAAATCAAGACCGATCCGGGCAAGCTATGGAAAGAAATCTCCGGCGTGAAGGGCGATGTCTACAACTGGCCCTCGTCCACCTACATCGCCGAACCGCCCTTCTTCGAGGGTTTTGAAATGCGCCCGGCGGCCATGCCCATCGTGAAGGACGCGCGCGCCCTGGCGGTGTTCGGCGATTCCGTCACCACCGACCACATTTCGCCGGCCGGCTCCATCAAGGAAGCCTCGCCGGCGGGCGAATGGCTCAAGGCCCACGGCATCATGAAGCAGGATTTCAACAGCTACGGCTCGCGCCGTGGCAACCACGAAATCATGATGCGCGGCACCTTCGCCAACGTGCGCATCAAGAACCTGATGATACCGGCGCTGCCCGACGGCAGCCGCTACGAAGGCGGCGAGACCCTGTACCAGCCCAGCGGCGAGCGCCTGTCCATCTACGACGCGGCCATGAAGTACGTGGCGGCCAAGGTGCCCACCGTGGTGTTTGCCGGCGAAGAATACGGCACGGGCTCCTCGCGCGACTGGGCGGCCAAGGGCACCCAGCTGTTGGGCGTCAAGGCCGTGGTGGCGCGCAGCTTCGAGCGCATCCACCGCAGCAACCTGGTCGGCATGGGCGTCCTGCCCCTGCAGTTCAAGGGCAACGACAGTGTCGCGTCGCTGGGCATCACCGGCGAGGAAACCTACGACATCTCCGGCATCGAAGCCAGCATCCGCCCGCAACAGGACGTCACCCTGACCATCCACCGCAAGGACGGCAGCAAGCAGGACGTCACCATGCTGCTGCGCATCGATACGGCGACCGAGGTCGACTACTACCTGCACGGCGGTATCCTGCCCTACGTTCTGCGCGAGTTGCTGGCCGCCTGACGGCCCGCCTGCGCGGTTCTTCCCAAAATCCCCGGCGCGCCCCGCACGCCGGGGATTTCCTTTACCCAGGCCCCCGCCCCGCGGGGGCGGGGACGGCGTTACACTAGACGCTTGTTCCATCCGCTTTTTTAATGCCTCGTATGTCCCCTACTTCGCCGTCCCGCCTGAGCCGAGATGCCCAGCGCCTCCTTGGCCTTACCGAAGCCCTTGCCCGCTCCGGCAGCAGGCTGGAAGATATTTACTGGGAGAACCTGCTGGGCGGGCAGTTGAACAAGCTGCTGCTGGGCAAAAAAAACAAGACCGTCGAAACCACGCTGGATCACCTGCTGGCCAACGACATCAATGCCTACGAAATCCTGGTCGAACAAGCCGAGACCCTGTCCGAATCGGCCACGCTGACACTGGCCGGCGAGGACTACGACGCCTTGCTGTTTTCGGCCCCCATCGTCGCCTGGACCCGCTACCAGCTGCCCGAAGGCGAACTCGCCCGTGACCAGGTCGACGCCCTGGCGGCCCAGTTGCAAGCGCACATTGCCGCTCCCGGCGCCCGCCTCGCCCTGATTCCGCGCCTGGTCAACTTCGACCAGATGCCCCAATCCTTCCAGGAAACCCGTACCTGGACGCAACGCCTTGGGCAGCAGGCCCTGGGCCAGGCCAAAGAGCCCTGCCCGCTGGGCCGCCCAGCCGACGCCGAAAGCATGTTGGCCGATGCCCGCTTCGCGGTGGGCGTGATCGCGGTTCCCCGCGGGCAAGCCCTGTTCCGCTGGCAGGTGCGCCAGGACGACGACAGTTTTCTTTCGCGCCAGCAATGTCACGAGGAATGGGTCGCCGCCTGCGCCGACACCCTGGCTCCGATATTCACCGGCTGCCATGTCGAATACCTGCAAGTCGACGCCTACTACGTCAACAGCCGCGAAGCCGATCGGCGCATACGCCCCTTGGCCCTGAAGGCGGCCGTCACCTGGCTGCAGACCGCCGCCCATCTGCCCGGCGGCGAACTGCGTGCGGTGATCGCCGCCTGCGGCGAATCCAGCATCGAGGAATACCGCATAGGCTTCTCGACCCGGACCAGCAACGAGGTCGTCTACGGCTGCATATGGCCCGTGCTCAGCAAGGAAGAAGCCTTGGCCGATGACATGGAGGCCGGGCACGTCGACGTGCCCGATGAAGTCGCCGCCCTGCTCAAGGAAATGGGCGTCACCGACGTGCGCCGCCTGCCCGGCATCTATCCGGTGGAGTTCTGCGACGACTGCGGCGCTCCCCACTTCCCCAACGCCCTGGGCGAAATGCTGCATCCCGAGCTGCCCGAAGAAACCGATCTGAACCCCATCCATTTCCACTGAATGGCGGGGCTCTCCTTCGACATCTTCTGCCGGGTCGTCGACAACTACGGCGACATCGGCGTGTGCTGGCGCCTGTCCAGGCAACTGGCGGCCCAGCTCGGCCAGGGTTGCGTCCGCCTGTGGGTGGATGACCTGGGCAGCTTCGCTCGCATCGAACCCGGCGTCGACCCGCAAGCCGGCCGGCAGACGGTAAAAGGCGTCGACATCGTCCACTGGACACAGCAGCCGCCTCCGCTTGCGCCACATGACGTGGTGATCGAAGCCTTTGCCTGCGACCCGCCGGCCGATTTCATCGAACGCATGGTCGGGTGCGACAGCCTGTGGATCAATCTGGAATACCTCAGCGCCGAAGCCTGGGTCGAATCCTGCCACGCCCTGCCCTCGCCGCAGGCCAACGGGCTGCGCAAGGCCTTCTTCTTTCCGGGCTTTACGCCGGGCACGGGAGGCCTGCTGCGCGAACCCGGCCTGCTGGCCCGAAGGGACGCCTGGCAGGCCGACCCCAGCC
>JBARWC010000056.1:0-6349 GCA_049646585.1 Burkholderiaceae bacterium
GGCCGGGCCTGTGCGAGCCCGGGCACGGCCGCCCAGAAGCCCGCCGCGACACAGCCGAAGATACAAGCCGCGGCGGCCGTCAGCAAGCGCATGCCCGGCATCACGCGCCTACATCCGGAAGGAAAAGTTCACGAAGACGTTGGAGCCCGGCATGTTGTACCCATAGACATTGGTGTAGTCCTTGTTGAAAACATTGTTCCAGCGCACTTGCACGCCGGCGCGCTTGCTGAAGTCGTAGGCCGCCGTCAGGTTGTACAGCCCGTAACCGCCTATGGATACCTTGTTGTCCGCGTCGTTGTAGCGCTTGCCGGTGAACTGGTATTCGGCGCCCACACGCAGCGCCTCGAAGCGGTGGTCCACCCCCAGGCGGTACACCTGGCGGGCGCGCCAGCGCAGTTGCTTGTCCGTGTTGTCGTTGCGCGGATCCAGGAAATCCGCCCCGGCGCGCAGCGTCGTGCGGCCGATGTCGTGCTCCGCCTCCAGGCTCAGGCCGCGCAGGGTGGCCGAGTCCACGTTTTCGGCATGGTAGAGACCATTGAAGCCGTTGCAGTCCTGAAAGCAGACGTAGCCGTCGATCAGTTGCCTGACCTTGTTCTGGAAGGCGACGGCGCTCAGGCGTGTCGTGTCGGTGGTGTAGCGGATGCTGGCTTCGATATTGCGGGATTTTTCCGGCGCCAGGTCGGGATTGCCCAGGAAGCCGAAATTCAGCGGCGAATACAGTTCGGTGAAGCTGGGGGCGCGAAAGCCCGTGTTGCCGGCGACACCCACCCGCCATTGGTCGTTCAGGTCCAGATCGTAGGCCAGCCCGCCCGTGGTCTGGTTGCCGTAGCCCGAGATATTGTCGTTGCGCACGCTGGCCTGCAGGTGGTGCCTGTCGAAATCGCCGCGATACACCAGGCCCGCCGAATTCGTGTTGCGCTGGTTGACGGTGAACTGGGAGGCGCCGTCGGGGCGCTCTTCCAGGCGTTCCAGAATAAGGGAGATGCTCTGATCCTTGGCGAACTTCAGATTGTTCTGCCAGGAATACGATCGTTGCTGGCTGCCCAGCGTGGCGGAACCGAATTCCCCGGTAAAGAAGTCCGCGCTGCGGCTGTCGACGAATTCCTTGGAAAAGCCGAACCGCAACACGCTTTGCCAGGCGTCGGTGATGTCGTCGGTGCTGGTTACGGAATAGGCCTCCTGCCGCGTGATGGCGTAGGCGCGGCGCGGGTCGGCGCCCGCGTCGTAGTCGCCGTTCATATAACCGTTGTAGGCGGTCAGGCCGATGTGGTGGCCTGCCTGCCAGCGGTAGCCCAGCGATGCGTTCAATGAACGCTGCGTATAGCCGTCCTTGTCCCGGTTGTACATGTCGAAGGGGGTGGGCTTTTCGGGCCGGCGCGTGGCGTTGAAGCCGCCGCTTTCGGCCATGCTGCCGGACAGGGCGTAGTCCCAGCCGTCCTGGGCTCCGGAGACGCCCAGGCTGGACTTGAAGGTGTCGTAGCTGCCGTAGCCGATATTGCCCCAGGCGCTCAGCGGCCGGTCTTCGCCGCTTTTCTTCGTAATGATGTTGACCACCCCGCCTATCGCGTCCGAGCCGTACAGGCTGCTGGCCGCGCCGCGTATGACCTCGATGCGCTCCACGGTGGCCGGATCGATGGCGTTCCAATTGGTCACGCTGGTGATCATGCTGTTGATGCGGATGCCGTCTATCAGGACCAGCGTGTGGCGGGGCTCGTTGCCCCGGAGCATGACGCCGGTGGCGGTCTGCGGGCCGCCGTTGCTGTAGAACTGTATGCCCGGCTGCTTGGCCAGGATCTCGGCAATGCTGTTCTGGCCTTCTTTTTGAATGTCTTCCTTGCGGATGACACTGACGTCGCCGATGACGTCTTTTTCCAGTTGCGCGCTGCGGCTGGCGGTGACGACGATGTCGTCAAGCTGGGAAACGGAGTGGGTGGTTTGGGCCGCGGCGGCCAATGGAAGAAAGCAGGAAAGAACGGCAAGCGCTTGCCGGTTTACGGTAAAAGGCATGGTGAACCCTGAAAAACGCGCGTCCCCGCACGTCGGAAGAAAAAGCGTCTTCGCATCGGCTCGGGCTTGCCGGAAAACCGGTGGGCGCCGAACAGGAAGACGAACCAAGGGGCGATCAAGGCCGGTGTCGGGCTGGCATGCGAAGCATGCTTACCGTTGCGGGGGCAGCACAGTTTGGACGCGGGACTCTTGCCTGGGCAAGCGCGACGCCTGTTTCCCATTTAACTTTCGCAAGGCGCGGGCACGGTCCGGCTGGACGCGGGCTTACGCCTCGAAAGCACCTTTTTCGTTGCGAAATATATCATGGCGGCGAGCGGGAGAAACTTGACAACCCTGCCGGCAGTGCGGCCATGTTTCATCCGGGCCACGCCTGGCGGGCCCCGGAACATCGGTGGGCGATACAATGGAAGCTTTGTTCACCGTCTGTTTACTGCCAGGTAGCCACGTGTCCTATCCGTCCTTGCCCTATCCCTTGTCCTCTTATACGCACGGAGCCGAGTTCGCGCGCCTGCTCGCCGAACGCATCCTGATACTGGACGGGGCCATGGGCACCATGATCCAGCAGTACAAGCTGAGCGAGACGGATTTTCGCGGCCAGCGTTTTGCCGAGCACGTGAAGGATGTGAAGGGCAATAACGAATTGCTTTCGCTGGTGCGCCCCGACATCATTTCCGAAATCCACCGCAGCTATCTGGAAGCGGGCGCCGACGTCATCGAAACCAATACCTTCGGCGCCACCGCCATCGCCCAGGGCGATTACGGCCTGCCGGAACTGGCTTACGAACTGAACCTGGAATCGGCCAAGCTGGCGCGCGCGGCCTGCGACGCCTTCAGCACGCCGGACCGCCCGCGCTTCGTGGCGGGCGCCCTGGGTCCCCAGCCCAAGACGGCTTCCATATCGCCGGACGTCAACGATCCGGCCGCCCGCAATGTCACGTTCGAGCAGCTGCGCGACGCCTACGCCGACCAGTTGAAGGGCCTGCTGGACGGCGGCATAGACATCGTCCTGATCGAAACCATTTTCGACACCCTCAACGCCAAGGCGGCGATCTTCGCCGTGGAAACCGTCTTTGAAGAGCGCGGCGTGCGCCTGCCCGTCATGATTTCGGGCACCGTCACCGACGCCTCCGGCCGCATTCTGTCGGGCCAGACGGTCGAGGCCTTCTGGAACTCGGTGCGCCATGCGCGGCCCATCACCATAGGGCTGAACTGCGCCCTGGGGGCGGCCCTGATGCGGCCCTATGTGGCCGAGCTGTCCAAGATCTGCGACACCTATATCTGCGTCTATCCCAATGCCGGCCTGCCCAATCCCATGGCCGACACGGGCTTCGACGAAACGCCGGACGACACCTCGTCGCTGCTGGAGGAATTCGCCAAGGCCGGCCTGGTCAACATGGCCGGCGGCTGCTGCGGCACCACTCCGGACCATATCCGGGCCATCGCCGGCAAGGTCGCCGGCCTGCCGGTGCGCACCGTGCCGCAGATTCCGGTCAAGACCCGCCTGTCGGGCCTGGAGCCGCTGAACATAGACAGTGATTCGCTGTACGTGAACGTGGGCGAGCGCACCAACGTGACGGGCAGCAAGATGTTCCTGCGCCTGATACGCGAGGAAAAATTCGACGAGGCCCTGGCCGTCGCGCGCCAGCAGGTCGAGAACGGCGCGCAGATCATCGACGTCAACATGGACGAGGCCATGCTGGACTCGGCGGCGAGCATGCGCCGCTTCCTGAACATGATCGCGTCCGAGCCCGACATCGCGCGGGTTCCCATCATGATAGACAGCTCCAAGTGGGAGGTCATCGAACAGGGCCTGCGCTGCGTGCAGGGCAAGGCCGTGGTCAATTCCATTTCCATGAAGGAAGGCGAAGCCGCTTTCCTGGAGCACGCGCGCTTGTGCCGCAAGTACGGCGCCGCCGCCGTGGTCATGGCTTTCGACGAAAAAGGCCAGGCCGACAACCTGGAGCGCCGCAAGCGGATATGCGAGCGCGCCTACCGCCTGCTGGTCGACGAAGTGGGCTTCCCGCCGGAAGACATCATCTTCGACCCCAACGTGTTCGCCATTGCCACCGGCATCGAGGAACATAATCACTACGCCGTCGATTTCATCGAGGCCACGGGCTGGATCACCAAGAACCTGCCGCACGCGCGGGTGTCGGGCGGCGTGTCCAACGTCAGCTTTTCCTTCCGCGGCAACGAGGCCATGCGCGAGGCCATACACACCGTGTTCCTGTATTACGCCATTCAGCAGGGCATGACCATGGGCATCGTCAACGCCGGGCAGTTGGGCGTTTACCAGGACATCGACAAGAAAATCCTGGACATGGTCGAGGACGTGGTGCTGGATAGGGCCGAGCCCGTGGGCAAGACCGATCCGGCCGACGAGCGCACGTCCACCGAGCGCCTGGTCGAGCTGGCCGAATCCATCAAGGGTTCGGGCGCCAAGAAGGAAGAGGACCTGACCTGGCGCGAACAGGGTGTGGAAGCACGCCTTTCCCACGCCCTGGTGCACGGCATCACCACCTTCATCGTCGAGGACACCGAAGAGGTCCGCGCCAAGATCGCCGCGGCGGGCGGGCGGCCCATACAGGTCATCGAAGGCCCCTTGATGGACGGCATGAACGTCGTGGGCGACCTGTTCGGCGCCGGCAAGATGTTCCTGCCGCAAGTGGTCAAGTCGGCGCGCGTCATGAAGCAGGCCGTGGCCCACCTGATCCCCTTCATCGAAGAGGAAAAGCGGCAGATCGAAGCCGCCGGCGGCGACGTGCGCTCCAAGGGCAAGATCGTCATCGCCACCGTCAAGGGCGACGTGCACGACATCGGCAAGAACATCGTCACCGTGGTCTTGCAGTGCAATAACTTCGAAGTCGTGAACATGGGCGTCATGGTGCCCTGTTCCGAAATCCTGGCCAAGGCCAAAGAAGAGAACTGCGACATCGTCGGCCTGTCCGGCCTGATTACGCCGAGCCTCGAAGAAATGGCCTATGTGGCCTCGGAAATGCAGCGCGACGATTACTTCCGCAGCCGCAAGCTGCCGCTGCTGGTCGGCGGCGCCACCACCAGCCGCGTGCACACCGCCGTGAAGATCGCCCCCAACTACGAGGGGCCGGTCATCTACGTGCCCGACGCCAGCCGCTCGGTGGGCGTCGCCACCAGCCTGATGTCGGATAACGTCGACGCCTATCTGGCCGAGGTCGCCGAAGAATATGAATTGGTGCGCAAGCGCCATGCCAGCCGCAAGGCGACGCCCCTGGTCAGCCTGGAGCAGGCGCGCGCAGACCGCCCCCACATAGACTGGTCCAGCTATACGCCGCCCCGGCCCAAGTTCATCGGCCGCCGCACGTTCAAGAACTACGATTTGTCCGAAGTGGTGCAGTTCCTGGACTGGACGCCGTTCTTCCAGACCTGGAGTCTGTTCGGCCAGTATCCCGCCATCCTGGACGACAAGGTGGTGGGCGAGCAGGCGCGCAAGCTGCACGCGGAAGGCCAGGCCATGCTGAAGAAGGTCATCGAAGGCCGCTGGCTGACGGCCAACGGGGTCGTGGCCTTTTATCCGGCCAATACCGTCAACGACGACGATATCGAGATCTACCGCGACGAGTCCCGTTCCGAAGTCCTGTTCACCTGGCGCAATGTGCGCCAGCAGACGGCCAAGCGCGAAGGCGTCGACAACAAATGCCTGGCCGACTACATTGCCCCCAAGGAAACCGGCATCGCCGACTACATCGGCATGTTCGCGGTCACCGGCGGCCTGGGCATCGAGAAGCACGACAAGGCCTTCCTGGACGACAACGACGACTATTCCAGCATCATGCTCAAGTCCATCGCCGACCGCCTGGCCGAAGGATTCGCCGAATGCCTGCACGCGCGCGTGCGGCGCGACTTGTGGGGCTATGTGCCCGACGAGGCCCTGAGCAACGAGGACATCATCGCCGAAAAATACCAGGGCATACGCCCCGCGCCGGGCTATCCGGCCTGCCCCGAGCACGTCGTCAAGAAAGAGGTGTTCCAGGTGCTGGAGGCCGAAGAGATCGGCATGCAGCTTACCGAGGGCTATGCCATGTATCCCGCATCCAGCGTTTCGGGCTTTTACTTCAGCCACCCCATGTCCAAGTACTTCAACGTCGGTAACATCGGCGACGACCAGGTAAAGGACTACGTGCGACGCAGCGGCCGTGACGAGGAAGACGTGCGTCGCAGCCTGGCCAGTACCTTGAGATAGGCGCACCGGGCCATGGTCATGCAAGACGGCAAGCCTGGCATGGCGGCCTCCGCCGAGCAGATCGGGTCGGCCCGGCGCAAAGCGCTGGGCGACTTCCTGCGGCGCGCACGCGCCCGGGTCCAG
>JBARWC010000057.1:0-2017 GCA_049646585.1 Burkholderiaceae bacterium
GCCCAGCGCAGCGCCTATCTGGCCCTGTTGGCGGAATACCCCGAAACCCTGGCCCGGCTGGCCCGCGTCGTGGGCGCCAGCCCCTGGGCTTCGCAATACCTTGGCCGCTACCCCATTTTGCTGGATAGCCTGATCGAATGGCGGTCGCTGCTGGAACCGCCCGCCTTCGAACAGATCGCCCGGCAGATGCACAGCGAACTGGATGCCTGCGTGCTGCCCGACGGCCGGCCGGACGTCGAGCAGCAGATGAACCTGATGCGCGACATCCAGCACCAGACCACCTTCCAGCTGCTGGCCCAGGACCTCGAAGGCGTGCTGACGGTGGAACAACTGGCCGACCGCCTGTCGGCCCTTGCCGACACGATGCTGGCCGAAACCATCATGCGGGTCTGGCCTTTGGTGCAGCCGCGCGGCAGGCAGGCCGAGCCCCTCGCCCCGCCCCATTTCGCCATCATCGCCTACGGCAAGCTGGGCGGCAAGGAAATAGGCTACGCCTCGGACCTGGACCTGGTCTTCCTGTACGACGACCCCAACGACGAGGCCAGCGAGATCTACGCCAAGCTGGGTCGCCGCATGGCGTCCTGGCTGTCCACCATGACTTCATCGGGCCGCTTGTACGAGATCGACCTGCGCTTGCGGCCCGACGGCGATGCGGGCCTGCTGGCCGTGTCGGTGGACGCGTTTTCGCAGTACCAGACACGGCATGCCTGGGCCTGGGAGCACCAGGCCATCACCCGCGCGCGTTTCGTGGCCGGCGACCAGGCCATAGGGCACCGTTTCGAGGACATTCGGCGTCAGGTGATGCTGTTGCCGCGCGACCCCGAGGAGCTCAAGAACGAGGTGCGGGGCATGCGCGAGAAAATAGGCGCCGGCCACCCCAATCCCACGCAGGACTTCGACCTGAAGCACGACCGCGGCGGCATGGTGGACGTGGAGTTCATTACGCAATACCTGGTGCTATGCCATTCGCGCGAGCATCCCGAGCTGCTGGACAACCTTGGCAACATCGCTTTGCTGGGCCTGGCGGCGAAAGCGGGCCTGATACCCGCCGACCTGGCGGAGCAGACGGCCAATGCCTACCGGGAGTTCCGCAAGCGGCAGCATGCCTTGCGTTTGCAAGGCGCCGAGAAGGCGCGCGTGCCCAGCGAGCAGTTCAAGCAGGAACGGGTGGCGGTCAGGCAACTTTGGAATCGGGTGATAGGCGACTAAAATAGTCCTTTATCGATTTATTTTTGCGCACCGCCCCGGCGGCGCGCCTTTGCCATGACCGATGTTCAACGCCCCAAGCTCGTACTGCCCGATAACCGCAAGAAGGTGCTGATGCACTCTTGCTGCGCGCCCTGTTCGGGCGAGGTCATGGAGGCCATGACGGCTTCGGGCATCGATTATTCGATTTATTTCTACAATCCGAATATTCATCCGGATCGTGAGTACGAGATCCGCAAGAACGAAAACATCCGTTTCGCCGAGCAAAACGGCATCGAGTTCATTGATGCGGATTACGATCGCGATAACTGGTTCGAGCGGGTGAAGGGGCTGGAGAACGAGCCGGAGCGTGGGTTGCGCTGCACGGCCTGCTTCGATATGCGCTTCGAGCGCACGGCGCTGTATGCGCACGAGCATGGCTTCGATACGATCACGAGTTCGCTGGGGATTTCACGCTGGAAGGATATGAACCAGATCAATGGTTGCGGCGAGCGCGCGGCGGCCAGGTATCCGGAGCTGATCTACTGGACGTATAACTGGCGCAAGGGCGGCGGTTCGGCGCGGATGATAGAAATCAGCAAGCGCGAGGAGTTCTATCAGCAGGAATACTGTGGGTGTGTGTATTCGCTGCGGGATACGAACCGGCATCGCCGTGAACAGGGGCGCGAGCGGATCAAGATCGGGGTGAAGTTCTACGGGAAGGATGACTAACACGCAGACGCCGGTGTGCCCGGTGGGCTCCGGCACGGCGTGCTTGTTCCCGCATCTTCCTCGTCCAGGCGGGCGGCGGGCGAACTCCCTGCGCGTCACT
>JBARWC010000058.1:0-37748 GCA_049646585.1 Burkholderiaceae bacterium
CTGCCTCAGCGCCGCGCGCGCCAGCTTGCGGACGTCGTCGGGCAGGTCGGCGAAAGGCGCGGCCAGGCCGAAATCGGCCACCATCTTTATCAGGCAGCTTTCCAGCCCTTCTGTGGTGGGGTAATACACGCGGTACGAAGGCAGCCTGCTATCCAGGTACTCGGTGGCGACGGCCGGCCGCACGAACAGGAAGTCGTTGTTGAAGTAATTGCGGTGCAGTATCCGGCAGGAAACGGAATTGAAGAAGGTTTCGGCGCATTCCGGCTGGCGGTGTCCCGAAAGCAGCATGATGAATTCCGACTTTGCCGCCTGCCAGAATACAAGCTGCGCCGGCGTCAGGCTTTGCCGCGCCGATGCGCCCGCCGGGCTGGCATCGCTGCCTTTCAGCGCATGGGCCAACATCGTGGCGCATTCATTGACGCGGGTATCGTAGTATTCGATGCGCTCCTGGGAAAGCTGCTGGATGCCGCGCCAGTTTCCCGCCTCGAACAACGCTTTGGCGCGCTGGGCGCCGTAGCGGAACAGGGAGTAATGGCGGTTGAAGCCGTCCAGCATGGCTTGTGCGACAGCCTGCGGCGCCATGCCGGCGGGCTGTTTGGGTTCGATGCGCTGATGGTCGCCGACGAAAGTCATGGCCAGGCTCTTCGATTGCACAGTTGGGAACAGCTGCACGTTGATACCGGTGCGAATCAGGCGGTTTCGTTGAACAGCTCGCGCCCGATCAGCATACGCCGAATTTCGCTGGTGCCGGCGCCGATTTCATACAGCTTGGCGTCGCGCCACAGGCGGCCGGTGGGGTATTCGTTGATGTAGCCGTTGCCGCCCAGTATCTGTATGCCCTCGCCGGCCATCCAGGTGGCCTTCTCGGCGCAGTACAGGATGACGGCGGCGCAGTCCTTGCGCACTTGGCGCACGTGGTCGGAGCCGAGCTTGTCCAGGTTCTTGCCGACGGTATAGCAGAAGGCGCGGCTGGCCTGCAGGGTGGTGTACAGGTCGGCGACTTTGCCCTGCATCAGCTGGAATTCACCGATGGGCTGGCCGAATTGCTTGCGGTCGTGGATGTAGGGCACCACCACATCCATCACGGCCTGCATGATGCCCAGCGGCCCGCCGGCCAGGACGGCGCGTTCATAGTCCAGGCCGCTCATCAGCACCTTGACCCCGCCATTGAGCTCGCCCAGGATGTTTTCTTCGGGCACTTCGCAGTCCTGGAATACCAGTTCGCCGGTGTGGCTGCCGCGCATGCCCAGCTTGTCCAGCTTCTGCGCCACCGAGAAGCCCTTGTAGCCCTTTTCGACGATGAAGGCCGTGATGCCGCGCTGCTTGGCGGCCGGGTCGGTCTTGGCATAGACCACCAGCGTGTCCGCATCGGGACCGTTGGTGATCCACATCTTGCTGCCGTTCAGCACGTAGCGGTCGCCTTTCTTCTCGGCCTTCAACTTCATGCTGACCACGTCGGAGCCGGCGCCCGGCTCGCTCATGGCCAGCGCCCCGACGTGTTCTCCGCTGATCAGCTTGGGCAGGTATTTGCGTTTTTGCGCTTCCGTGCCGTTGCGGTGCAACTGGTTGACGCATAGATTGGAGTGGGCGCCGTAGGACAGGGCCACCGAGGCGCTGGCGCGCGATATTTCCTCCATGGCGACCATATGCGCCAGGTAGCCCATGTTGGAGCCGCCATAGGCCTCGCCGACCGTCATCCCCAGCAGGCCCAGGTCGCCGAATTTGCGCCATAAGTCCATGGGAAACTGGTCGCTGCGGTCGATCTCGGCGGCCCGCGGCGCGATCTCGGCCTGGGCAAAGTCGTGAACGGCATCGCGCAACATGTCCAGGTCGGAGCCCAGATCGAAGTTCAGGCCGGGAAGATTCATGGTTGTCTCCAGTGGCTGTCCTGAAAGCGAGCCCTTGAGAGGCGGGCGCTTGGTTTTACAGAGTAAGGGAAGTCTATTTATATTACGTTTACGTAAACGTCAACTACAGGGGTTTTCCCCAGCATCATCCCCGGGTTCGCTGCGCAAGCAGCGCCTCGCATTCTTTTTGCTGAATGCTGATTTCCTTCAGGGTTTCTTCCAGGTCGCGGCGCTGCTGCTCCAGCACGTCGCGGTGCTTGGCCAGCACCGTCATGTAATGGCGCAATTGCGACGTCGTGTCGCCGGGGCCGTCGTACATATCGATGAGGCTGAGGATTTCGCTTAATTGCAGGCCCAGCCGCTTGCCGCGCAAGGCCAGCTTCAGGCGGGTGCGGTCGCGTGCCTGGTACACCCGGTTGCGCCCCTCGCGGCCGGGGCTGACGATGCCCTGATCTTCGTAGAAGCGTATCGTCCGGGGGGTGATGGAAAACTCCTGTGCAAGCTCGGAGATGGTCCAGGTGGTATCGGTCATGGCTGGCGAATTAGCAGTTTACGTTAACGTAAACTATGATGCCATATTAGTATTATGTGGCAAAGGCCTATCGCGCAAAGCACGGAGACACGATGAACCCGAACGAGATGAAACTGGATTACCCCTGGGGCGAGCAGCAGCCGGAAGCCGGCCAGACCCGCGTGGTGGCGGACGGCTTGCGCTGGATACGCATGCCGCTGCCCTTCGCCCTGGACCACATCAACCTGTGGCTGCTGCGCGATGAGATCGATGGGCGCCAGGGCTGGACCATTGTGGACTGTTGCGTGGCGCGGGACGAGGTCAAGGCCTTGTGGGAGCAGGTGTTCGACAACGCCCTGGAAGGCCTGCCTGTGCTGCGCGTGATCGTGACCCACATGCATCCCGACCACGTGGGCCTGGCGCATTGGCTGTGCGAACGCTGGAACGCGCCCTTGTGGATGACCGGCACCGACTACGTGACGGCGCGGCTGTGGTCCAGGGTGTCCCCGAACGGCGAGGGCACGGGCGGCCCCAACGGCCAACTGGCGGTCGAGCATTTCATTCGCCATGGCCTGACCGACCCGGAGGCGCAGGAAAAAATCCGCCAGCGCAGCAGCTACTACCCCGGTCTGGTGCCCGACGTGCCGGACCGTTTCCATCGCATCATGGACGGCGACCGCTTTACCATAGGCGGGCGCGAGTGGCGTGTCATCGTGGGCTACGGACACGCCCCCGAGCATGCCTCCTTGTACTGCGACACGCTGCAAGTGCTGATATCGGGCGACATGGTGCTGCCCCGCATATCGACCAACATCAGCGTGTTCGCCCACGAGCCCGACTCCAACCCTTTGCCGCTGTACCTGAATTCATTGCGCGCCTACGACAGCCTTCCCGAAGCCACCCTGGTGCTGCCTTCGCACGGCCGGCCCTTCCGCGGCCTGCATGAGCGCATTGCACAGCAGCATGCGCACCATGCCGAGCGCCTGCAGGAAGTGCTGGACGCCTGTGCCCAGCCGCAAAGCGTCACGGACATCGTCCCGGTGATGTTCAAGCGCAAGCTGGATCTGCACCAGCTTACCTTTGCGATGGGCGAGGCGCTGGCGCACCTGCATGCCTTGTATTACCAGGGCAAGCTAAGCCGGTCCACCGGCGCGGACGGCATCATCCGGTTCCAGCGGGTTGCTGCGGCGCAGTAGAGAGGCGTAAAACGGCCGATCGCCATGTATCTTCCCCATGCGCCGGCCTCGGCGCATTTTTATTGCCGAAAAACATGGTTTTTCAAGGATGAGGCGGTGCGCAGGTCGTGGGCGCGCCTTCCGCGGCCGATGCCCGTTCTCTCGCTTCAAGAGCCCAAAAGCGTTGGCAGTTTTCGGCTGTCAAACACGATTACTAAATAGTAAATGATTTTGTTGACAATTTTGTACTGTGAATTGTATATTTAACTCACTCTCAAGGAGAGCAGCATGAACTCTAGAACGAGCAAGGCTTCGGGCGATGCAGGCGGTTCCGGCCCGAGCATGGAAGAAATCGTGGAGATCTTGCGAAAGCGGATTGTGGATCACGACTTGCCGCCGGGGTCCAAATTGCGGGAAACGGTGTTGACGGAGGAGTTCAAGGTTTCACGGCCCCGGCTTAGAGAAGCGTTCGGCGTGCTCGAGGACCGTGGGCTGATCGCGCGGATACCCAACCGGGGCGCTGTGGTGACACGGCTGGAAGCGGAAGAGGTATACGCGCTGTTTGAAGTGCGGGAAGTGCTGGAGGCGTTGGCGGTGCGGCTGGCGACGGAAAAAGCGGCGCCGGATTCCTGGGAGGACCTGGCCCGGCGTTTCGGCAAGCCCGCCGAGGCGGCCCTGGCAAAGGGCGACCTGGATTTCTACGTCGACTGCGTGACCACCTTCCGCGAAAGGGCGATCCAGGCCGCGGGCAACCGGATACTGGCGGCCCAGCTGGAAGGGCTTTATGACCGCACCAAGGTCTTGATAAGGCGCCTGGTCATGGTTCCGGGACGGGCGATGGAAGGATTGAAGCAGCACCAGGAAGTGTTAAAGGCGATGTTGGCCGGAGACGCCGAGTTGGCCGAGCAACTGAAGCGAAAGAACATTCGCAGCGCTCGCGACAGTTTCTCCAGCTATAGCAAATACCTGCTGTAACAGAAGTGTCTGCGGCAGGCCTGAGGAGGTACAAGGGTGATGGGCGACAAGAAGGAAGAGGGCCAGGCTGCCGCGGGCCCATTGGCGGGCTGCCGCGTCATAGAGCTGGGGTCGACGGTGGCTGGCCCATTCTGCGCCAGGCTGTTGGCCGATTTCGGCGCCGACGTGATCAAGATCGAGCAAAAAGAGGGCGACGCGGTCCGGTCCATGGGCAAGATCAAGAACGGCCGTTCCTTGTACGGCGCGTCCATCTTGCGAAACAAGCGCATCGCATCCATCGACCTGCGCACGCCCGAGGGCCGGGAACTGGTCAAGAAGCTGTGCGTCAAGGCGGACATCGTCATCGAGAACTTCCGGCCGGGGACGCTGGAGCGCTGGGGCCTGGGCTACGACGAGCTTTCCAGAATCAACCCGGGCCTGATACTCGTGCGCATCAGCGGCTATGGCCAGGATGGCCCTTACAGCCAGCGCCCGGGCTATGGGGTGGTTTGCGAAGCCTTCAGCGGCATCCGCGAAGTCACCGGCGACCCGGACCGCCCCCCCGCCAGGGTGGCCGTGTCGATGACGGATTACATCACCGGGCTGTACGGAGCCTTCGGGGCCGCGATGGCCATGATAGACCGCAACCGGACCGGGCGCGGGCAGGTCATCGATTCCGCCTTGTATGAGGCGGCCTTCAGTTTCATGGAGCCGCACATCCCGGCCTTCCAGCAATTGGGCATCATCGCCCGGCGTTCGGGCTCCAGGCTGCCCAATCACACGCCCAACTCGCTCTATACCAGCCAGGAGGGCCGGCACATCCATATAACGGCGGGCTCGCAGCCGGTGTTCAAGCGCCTGGCGCAGATCATGGAGCGCCCTGACCTGCTGACCGATCCGCGTTTCTCGACGCCCGTCGCGCGTTCCCGCAACGAGGACGAGATGGACGCCATCGTCGACGGATGGAGCCGCAAGCTGCCGCTGGAGACACTGGAGCGGCTGCTGGACGAAGCCGGCGTGCCGGCCTCGCGTATCTTCAACCTGGAAGACATCTTTTCCGACCCGCATTACCGTGCGCGCAAGATGCTGGTCGAGCCCGAAGACCCCGTCCTGGGCCCGGTGGCCATGGCCAATGTGGTGCCGCGCTTGTCCCGCACGCCGGGGGCGGTGCGGTGGGCCGGCCACGACGTGGGCCAGGACACCATGGCCATACTGGCCGAAGAGCTGGGCCTGAGCGGTGCCGAGATCGAAGCGCTGTCCAAGGCGCAGGTCATCCACGGCGCCGCCGTACCTTCCCAAACCGATGCGCTGGAGGCGTGAGCAATGGGTGCCAATGAATTCAAAGAAGAACCGATGTCGAACGAAACCGCGCCCACGGAGCTGGACAGACGCGTCCAGGCCGCCTTGGCCATGGGCGGCCCGGAGAAGCTGGAGCGCCGACGCGCCGCCGGCCTGTTGAACGCCAGGGAACGCATCGACTATTTCGTGGACGAGGGCAGCTATATCGAAACCGGCATGCTGGGCGTGTCGTCGGTGGTACCCGAAGACCGGGACAGCACGCCCGCTGACGGCAAGGTGGCGGGCTTTGCGAAAGTGGATGGTCGCCTTGTGGGGGTGGTGGCCAATGACTTCACGGTCAAGGGCGCGTCAAGCAGCCTGACCAATATGAAGAAAATCGGACACGTCAAACGCGTGGCGACCGAGCGCGGCTTTCCCCTGGTCTTCTTCGGAGAATCGTCGGGCGCGCGCATGCCCGACAACATGGGTTCGCGCGGCATGGGCGCCCTGCTGGGCAATGACCCGCATCAATACGTGCGGCATCGCGAAAGCCCCTGGGCGTCGGCCATACTGGGCCAATGCTACGGGTCGTCGGCATGGTATGCCTGCCTGTCGGACTTCACGGTCATGCGCAAAGGGTCGACCTTGGCGGTGGCGAGTCCTGTGCTGGCTTCGCTGGCCATAGGCCAGAGCGTAGATGCCGAAGAGCTTGGCGGCTGGAAGCTGCACAGCGAAGTCACCGGCCTGGTCGACTGCGTTGCCGAAACCGACCAGGAAGCCATCGACCTGGTGCGCCGCTTCCTGTCGTATCTGCCGTCGCATAACCGCGAGGCCCCGCCTCGCGCGCCTGTTCCGGAGGATTCCGGCGCGGCCGCGGCCAAGCTTCCCGATATCGTTCCCGACAATCGCAGGCGTGTCTACGAGGTGCGCAAGGTCATCAACGCCATCGTCGACAAAGACAGTTTCTTTGAAATGAAGCCCCGTTTCGGGCGCACGGCCGTCACCGGCCTGGCCCGCATGGGGGGCGGCACCGTGGGCATCGTCGCCAACAATCCAATGGGCAAGGCGGGCGCCATGGATGTGCCCGCCTGCGAGAAGATCACGCGCTTCCTCGTCATGTGCGATTCCTTCAACATCCCCATCATCATGCTGGTCGACACCCCGGGGTTCGTCATCGGAATCGAGGGCGAGCGCATGAAGGCGCCGGGCAAGATCATGAACTTCATGACGGCCCTGCAGATGTGCAGCGTGCCCAAGCTGTCGGTGATCATGCGCAAGAGCTACGGGCAGGCCTATTTGAACATGGGTGGGGGCCGCAACTCGGACGACGTCGCCGCCTGGCCCAGCGCCGAGGTCAGCTTCATGGACCCGGCCTACTCCGTCCAGGTGGTCACCTGGGGCCGCGAGGTCGACGAGCAGACGCAGAATGCGCTGCGCGCCCAGATGGAGCGCGACAGCGACGTATGGGGCATCGCCGAAATGTACGGTGTGCAGGCCGTCATTCCGCCCGAGCAAACCCGGGACTACCTGCTGCGCATGCTCGAGGTGCACACCCCGCGGCGCACTGGTGGCGTCGGCAAGCACCAACTGGCATCCTGGCCCACTACCTATTGATAACAAGCAAGCAATCCAAGGAGACCCCAACCATGTCCAGAACCGAATTGAACTCGCCCGTTACCGGCACCGTGTGGAAAGTGGAGTGCAGCGCCGGCGATGCGGTGCGCGAGGGCGACGTGATCATGATCCTCGAATCCATGAAGATGGAAATTCCGGTGGAAGCCACCGTGGATGGCGTGCTCGCCGAGCTGGCCGTCGAACCCGGTGTTCCGGTCGAAGAAGATCAGGTCCTGTGCGTGATCGAATCATGAACATGCCCGTGGACTCCGGCGTAGCCGCCGACGGCGTGGAAAAGGATACGGAACTGGAGGAACTGGCGTTCCGCCGCGGCCAGGCCGTGGAAATGGGTGGACCGGAAGCCATAGAACGCCAGCACAAGGCCGGCCGCCTGACGGTGCGCGAGCGCATTGCCCTGCTGGCCGACGACAACAGCTTCCGCGAGATCGGCACGCTGGCCGGCACGGGCAAGTACGACGAGAACAACCGGCTGACAGGCGTCACGCCGGCCCCTTATGTGGCCGGCCTGGCCCGGATAGACGGGCGCCCCGTTGCCTTGGGCGGCGAAGACTTCACGGTGCGGGGCGGCACCACCTTCGGAAGCTCGCGGCGCAAGGGCGGGCAGGGAGGGCTCATCGAAGATCTGGCCCACCATTACCGCATTCCCCTCGTCAACCTGATCGATGGAGCCGGCGGCAGCGTGACGTCCATCAAGCGGCGCGGGCACAGCGTATTTCCGGGCGTGCACGGCTTCGAGCGGTCAGTCGGCCTGCTGGGCACGGTGCCCGTGGTGTCGGCGGTGCTGGGCACGGCGGCGGGCGGCCCGGCCGGCCGGGCGATACTGTCGCACTTTTCGGTCATGGTCAAGGAAACCAGCCAGATTTTCGCGGCGGGCCCACCCGTTGTGAAGCGCTCGCTGGGCCAGGTCATCGACAAGGATGCGCTGGGCGGAACCAAGGTCGCCGTCGACAAGGCGGGCACCATCCACAACGCAGCACTCAGTGAAGAAGACGCTCTGCAACAGATGCGCCGCTTCCTGAGCTTCATGCCGTCCAACGTCTGGGAAATGCCCCCCGTATGCGATTCGGAGGACTCCGTGGATCGCCGCGACGAGCGGCTGACCAGCATCGTCCCCAAGAAGCGCACGCAGGCCTACAACATGCACCGTCTGGTGCGCATGGTCGTGGACAGCGGTTCGGAATTCGAGATCCAGCCCACTTACGGCAAGTCCGTCATCACCATGCTGGCCCGCCTGGGTGGCCGGCCCGTGGGCATCGTCGCCAACAACCCCATGGTCTATGGCGGCGCCATGGACGTGCATTCCGCCCGCAAGCAGATCCATTTCATGGAGCTGTGCGACACCTTTCACATACCCCTGGTCTTCTTCGTCGATGTGCCCGGCTTCATGGTCGGCCTGAAGGCCGAGGAAGAAGGAACCTTGAGGGAAGGGATGCGCGCGGTCTATATCGCGGGCAACCTGAAGGTGCCCACCATCACGCTGGTCATCCGGAAATGCTACGGGATGGCGGGCATGGCCACCTGCAACAAGAACGGTGCGGACCTGAAGCTGGCGTGGCCCTCGGCGGAATGGGGATCGCTGCCCGTCGAAGGCGGTGTCGCGGCCGCTTTTCGCCGCGAAATCATGGCTGCCCCTGATCCGGCCGCCAAGGAGAAGGAAATCGAGGCTGAGCTCAAGCCCTACGCTTCGCCATTCCGGACTGCGGAAGCGTTTGCGGTCGAGGAAATCATCGATCCGCGCGAGACGCGTCCTGTGCTGTGCGAATTCATCGCCCTGGCGGAGCAGCGCTTGCGCGCGGAGCTTGGTCCGAAGGCGCGTGCGGGCGTCCAGCCTTGACGCTGGCGCGGTACTTTTTTTGTCTTGATGCGGATGGGATGCTGGTATGACACAGAAACTATTGATTGCCAATCGCGGCGAGATTGCCTGCCGGATTATCCGCAGTTGCAAAGCGCTGGGCTTGAAGACCGTGGCGGTGTATTCCGAAGCCGACCGGGATGCCATGCATGTGCAACTGGCGGACGAGGCCTTCGAGGTTGGGCCCGCGCCCGCCCGGGAAAGCTATCTTAAAACCCAGGCGATACTCGACGCGGCGGCGCGGGCGGGCGTTGACGCCATCCATCCCGGCTACGGCTTCCTGTCCGAGAATGCCCGGTTCGCCCAGGCCGTCATCGATGCCGGCATGACCTGGGTGGGGCCCAGTCCGCAATCCATCGTGGACATGGGCGACAAGGAGCGTGCCCGCGAGATTGCGCGGCAGGCCGGCGTGCCCATATTGCCGGGCAGCACGCGCTTTACCGAGGGCCGGACCGAGGGTTTGGCGCAGGCCGCGCGCGATGTGGGTTTCCCCCTGCTGGTCAAGGCGGCGGCGGGCGGCGGCGGCATAGGCATGCGGCGGGTGGATGCGCTGGAGCAGCTTGAGTCGGTGGTCCAGGCCACCCAGTCCATGGCGGGCAAGGCCTTCGGCGATTCCAGCGTTTACCTGGAACGTTACGTGGGTTCGGCCAGGCATATCGAGGTCCAGGTCTTCGGCTTTGGCGACGGGCGTGGCGTGCACCTGTATGACCGGGATTGTTCCGTGCAGCGCCGGTTTCAGAAGATCATAGAAGAAGCCCCCGCGCCCGACGTTCCGGACGCGGTGCGCCAGGAGCTGTACCGGGCCGCCCTGGCCCTGGTCCGGCACCAGAAATACAGCGGTGCCGGAACGGTCGAGTTCATTTACGACAGCGAGCGCCAGTGCGCCTACTTCCTGGAAATGAATACACGGATACAGGTGGAGCACGCCACCACCGAAATGGTGACGGGCGTCGATCTGGTCGCCTGGCAGATAGGCCAGGCGCTGGGCGGGCTTTCACCCGTTGAGCAGGCGGATATCGTCCTTGCCGGCCATTCCATCGAATGCCGCCTGTATGCGGAGCGCCCCGAAAAGAACTTCCTGCCCTCGCCGGGAACCATCGAGCAGTTGCGCTGGCCGGCTCAGTCGGACCGGCTGCGCATCGATACCGGCATCCGTGCCGGGGACAAGGTGACCCCGTACTACGATCCCATGGTGGCCAAGCTCATCAGCCTGGGCCGCGACCGCGGTGATGCCATCGCTCATCTGCGAGCCGGCCTGGGCGACCTGGAAATCGCCGGTCTGTCCACCAATGCCCGCTTTCTTGACGGCGTGCTGGCCGACCCCGATTTCCAGTCGGGCGCCGTGACCACGGCCTATGTGGGGGAATACATGTCCAGGGTAGCGGACGCCGGCAGGGTCTCCGTACAAAATAGTTGATAGAATTGAAGCCCAGCCATAGGGTTGGCGCACAGAGAAAAAATCAACGGCGATATGGCAACCATTGCGAAAAAACAGAAACCGGAAAAAGCGGGCGTAAAACAGATGTCCGCCGGCGAAGAGGTCCTGGGTATCCTGCGCGAACGTATTGCCCGCTACGAATTGCCGCCCGGCAGCAAGCTGAACGAATACGAACTGGCGAAAGAGTTCGACGTTCCGCGCACGCGTATCCGTGATGTCTTCACCGCGCTGGAGCAGCGCGGGCTGATCGAGCGCATCCCCAATCGCGGCGCCATGGTGGCCCGCCTGGAACCCGAGCAGGTCTTCCACATCTACGACATGCGGGAGGTCCTGGAGGGCCTTTGCGCGCGCCTGGCCTGCCAGAATGCGCCGCCCGAATCGTGGCAGGACTTGTTGGATCAGTTCTCCGGGCCGGTCGAGGCCGCGGTGAAGAACGGCGACTTCGAGGCCTATACAGAAATCTACGATCAATTCAGGCGTCGCTGCATCCAGGCGGCCGATAACCCGGTGCTCGCCCAGGCGCTGGACAATATCTATGAAAAAACGCAGGTATTGATTCGCCGCATCATCATTCTTCCCGGCCGTGGAGAGATCGGCGTCCGGGAACACAGGGCGGTGTTGGAGGCCATGCGGCGGGGCGACGCCGAAGCGGCGGAACGCCTGCGCAGGGAAAACATCCGCAACGCCAAGGCGTTCCTGACTCGATACATGAAGTACGTGCTATAGCCGGATGCGGGCATGGGCGGGCGGCCGGAAGACACCTTTTCCGGCCGCCCGCGCCAGCCTAGCCGTGGTGCACGATGACGGTCTTCAACTGGGTGTAGTCGTGCAATGCAGCCAAGCCCTTCTCGCGCCCATAGCCGCTGTTCTTGTAACCCCCGAAAGGAGCTTCCACGCCGATGGGCTGGTAGTCGTTGACATAGACCTGGCCGGCTTGCAGTTCGTTGGCGCATCGGTGGGCGCGGGCGATATCGGCCGTCCAGATGGCGGAGGCGAGCCCGTACTCGCTGTCGTTGGCCACGGCGATGGCTTCTTCCTCGGTGTCGAAGGGAATGACGACACCGACAGGCCCGAAGATTTCTTCACGAGCGATGCGCATCTGATTGCTCACCTGGGTGAAGAGCGTGGGCTGGATGAAGTAGCCGCCTTCGGATACCGCGTCCGGTCGGCCGCCGCCGAAGGCGAGGATGGCGCCTTCATGGCTGCCGATGTCCACGTATTTCCGTATCCGGTTCAGTTGCTCGCTGGAGATGACCGGCCCAATGTCTTTGTCTTCCAGGCCGGCTCCGATGGTGACCTTGCGCAGTTCCTGGACCAGTTGCTCCGTGAAGGCGTCGACGGCGCCGCGCTGCACGAGCAAGCGCGTGCCCGCGGAGCAGATTTGTCCGCTGTTGAAGACGAAGGCCTTGCGGGCCAATTGGGCGGCACGGGGGATGTCCGCGTCTTTGAATACGATGAAGGGCGATTTCCCTCCGAGCTCGACCGTGGCTGGAATGATGCGGTCGGCGGCCTGGTGCAGCACGCTGCGGCCGGTTTGCACGGATCCGGTGAAGCTGATGCGGCGGACGTCCGGGTGGTCGCTCAACGCCCTGCCGGCTTCCGGTCCATAGCCGGTAATGACGTTGAGTGCCCCCGCCGGAAAGCCGGCTTCCATCGCCATTGATGCCAGCTCGAGCGTAGTAGTGGGGGTTTGTTCCGCAGGCTTCAGGACCACCGAGTTGCCGGCGCAAAGCGCGGGGGCCGCGCCGCGGCCGGCCTGGGTGATCGGGCCGTTCCAGGGAATGATGTGGCCGGTGACGCCGTAGGGCTCGCGCACGCTGTACATGAAATGTTCGTTGGTGGCGGGGATGACTTCTCCGTGCAACTTATCGGCTACGCCGCTGAAGAACTCGAAGTAGCGCGCGCAGGTCAGGACGTCGCCCAAAGCGACTTTCAGCGGCTTGCCGGTGTCTCGGCTTTCCATGGCGGCGAGTTCCCGGGAGCGCGCTTCGATCAGCGCGGCGAGCCGGGCCATCCTGCGGGCCCGCTCGACGGGCTGCAGGGCGCGCCATGCGCGAAAGCCTTTTTGCCCCGACTGTACCGCTGCCGCGATATCCTCGGCGTCTCCCCGTGCGCAGGCGCCGAACACCAGGCCCGTCGATGGATCGATGACGTCGATGTAGCGTCCGGCTTTGGGCTTGTGCCACCGCCCGTCGTAGAAGTGGTCCAGCTTGCGCGGATTCTCGTCCGCGATGCCTGCGGGATGGGATGCCTGGGTCATGTCTGCTCCGAGGGTGGATGGCTGCGAGTGCCTGCGTGGCGATTCGATCGTATCTTTATTGATGGTATATAGATATCATTTAAGTTGCCAGTTATGTAATATTATAAAGCAATAATTATGTTGACATTTTAGTAAACAAAGATAAACTGGTCTTGGTTTGATTGATTCTGACAGCGCTTCAGCAAGCAATGGTGGGGACTATGCAAGAACACAGGCTGGAAGGCAGCGGTGCATTATGTGTTGCGCAAGCACTGCACGCTCACGGAATTGAGCGGGTCTACGGTGTGTGCGGCGACCACATCAATTCGCTTTATGCAGCCTTGCATCAAGTCGGCATTGAACTGATCGGCATGCGCAGCGAGTCGGCTGCGGTCCAGATGGCTGACGGCCATGCGCGCGCCACAGGGCGCCCCGCCGTAGCGATGGTCACGGGCGGGCCGGGGCACACCAATGCCATCACCGGCTTGGCGGTGGCTCATGCGGCCGCTGCGCCGGTCATTCTGATCTCCGGGCTGACCCCGGTTGTCCAGCGGCATCGCGGCGGGCAGCAAGTCATGGAGCAGGCACGCATCGCGGCGCCCGTAACCAAGCAAGCCCGCGAATTGCTGCATGGGGATCATTTATGGGAAGACGTCGCCATGGCGATACGGGTGGCGCAATCCGGTACGCCGGGACCCGTCAGCCTGTCGATTCCAGTGGATGTGCTGACCGGCCGGGCGCCGGTGCCGCAGAAGCCGCAAGGCGCAGCCGCTCATCGACAGGCTTTGCCGTCCGGCGGATTGGACGCCGACACCTTGGAACGGATACGTGCGCTCATCGGCAAGGCCAGAAAGCCGGCGCTCATCCTGGGCGCCCAGGCATGGAGAAGGGGCTTGCCTGCCGGCCTGCCGCCGGCATTGCAGCGCTGGGGCATTCCCGTCTTCACCATCGAGCAGGCGCAGGGGATGGTGCCCGATGATGGCGAGCAGGGTTTCGGCTATGCGGATCCTTTCTTCAACGCCACCTTCCGGGACCTGCGCAAAGCGGACCTGGTGATACTCGCCGGTGCCGGCATCGACTTTCATACTTGTTTCGGCGGAGAACAACTGCTGGATCCCGCCGCGCGCATTCTGCAGATCCATCCCGACGCCGCGCGACTGGATGCATGCCTTCCCGCCGACGTCGCCGTTTGCGCGGATCCGGCCGAAACCCTGATGCTGCTTGCGCAGCAAGCGCCGCCTCATTCTGAAGCAAGACAATGGAAGGCCGCCCTCGGGAAGCTGCATGCGTCCAAGGCGTCCTATTGGCGGGAAATGCTGGAATCCTTGCCCAAGGCGCCGGGAAGCATACACCCTCTGGAGCTTTGCTTCGCGCTTGCCCGCCACAAGACGCCCCGGACCGGAATCGTGGTCGATGCGGGCGATTTCGTTCATTGGCCGCGCGCGTACTTTGCGGCCAGTGCGCCTGGCCACTGGATGGACGCATCGCTGATGGGCAACCTGGGTGGTTCCTTGCCACTGGCCATGGGAATGCAGCAAGCCTTTCCCCAGGACCCGGTCTGGGCTTTCGCCGGCGATGGCGGCTTTGGCTTCTATTCCTGGGACCTGGCGACCGCGGTGGACATGAAGCTGCCTATCAAGGTGATCGTCGGGAACGACAGGGCCTGGGGCATAGAAAAGCGCCTGCAGCTTGCGGACTACGGCCATGATACCGGCTGCGACCTGCCGGACATCCGTTACGACCAGTATGCCGAACTGGTGGGTGCGCGCGGCTTTCATCTGAATGAGCGCAGCGCGCTCGAAGATGTGGTGGCAGCTTTCGTGGCAACGCCGGGGCCGGCTTTGCTGAACGTGGATATCCCGCAACTGGCGGGGCGGCCGCTGGGGGATTTCAAGCGTTACTGAGTTTCAGCCAGCCATCGCATCGAACAAAAATAGACGGAGACAATCCCATGAAACGACGGACACTACTTTCCAGTGCAATGCTTGCCTTGGCGGTGAGCCTCGTATTTCCATGGCAGGTGCGTGCCGCATCCGCCGGCGCCGCGGCAAACTTTCCGAGCAAACCCATTTCGTTCATCGTGCCGTTCCCGGCGGGCAATGTTTCGGATACGATGGTGCGCATCGTTTCCGAAGAGCTGACCAAGATACTGGGGCAGCCCATTGTCGTCGAGAACCGCGTGGGCGGCAGCGGCTCCATTGGGCTGGCGGCAGCTGCCCGCGCGCCGGCCGACGGCTATACCTGGGTGATCGGTACGGGCGGGGCGCTGATCACGGCTCCACTGATGCAGAAGAGTCCCGCTTTCGATCCCTTGAAGGACTTCGCGCCCATCACGATGATGGCGCCGCTGCCGATGATCATCGTCGCCCGCCCCGATCTGCCCGCCAACACCTTGGGAGAGCTGCTGGCGCTGGCTCGCAAGAATCCGGGCAAGTACGACTATGCGTCTTTGGGAGCCGGGTCCTTGCCCCATTTGGCCGGCGAACTGCTGTCCAGCCAGGCGGGGGTGGATATGCTGCACGTTCCCTACAAGGGCAGCTCGCAGGCGCTTACGGATCTTCTGGGCGGAAGGGTGGCGGTGATGTTCGACACGGTGCCGCCGGCGATGGCGCAAATCCGCGCCGGCAAGTTGAAACCCTTGGCCATCACCAGCGCCAAGCCTACGGACGTGGCGCCTGGAATCCCGCCTGTTGCGGCGACTCCGGGAATGGAGGGCTATGAAGCCATCTCGTGGACAGGCCTGCTGGCGCCCGCCGGCACGCCGCCCGCCATCGTTCAAAAAGTTCACGATGCCGTGGCGCAGGTGCTGGCCATGCCGGCAATCAAGAAGCGCTTTCTTGACATGGGTCTCGAGCTTCAGAACAGCTCGCCGCGGGATTTTCGCAATCTGATCGCCTCGGAGCATCAGAAGTGGGCAAAAATCATCAAGCAAGCGGGGGTGATGTTGCAGTAGCTGGATTCGTTCCGGTGTGTGTGGCAGTGTGTTCTTTAGCCATCGGTCGGGACAGATCGAGGCGGCGGTTGATTAGAACAAAAAGCCGCGGCGGTATTGCTGGTAGCCGCCAGACGGCGGCTTGAACCATCCAAAGGAGAAAATCATGAAGACAAAACGATTGATGAAGTTTGCGATTGCGGCGACATGCGCGGCCATCATGGCCGGCACGGCCCATGCCGAGACGTCCGAGGTAACCCTGGCGCGCCAATTCGGCATTGGCTATTTGCCGTTGACCGTCATGAACATCAACGGGCTGGTCCAGAAGCACCTGAAACAGGCCGGCCTGAACGACACCAAGGTGACGTGGTCGCGCTTTGGCTCGGGTTCCGCGGCGAACGACGCCCTGCTGTCCGGCAAGCTGGATTTCGCGGCGGGAGGCACCGGCCCGGCCATCATCCTGTGGGATAAAACGCGCAGCAACGCCAAGGTGCATGGGGTCGCGGCGCTAAGCTCCATGCCCAACCTGCTGGTCAGCTCGGCGCCCGAGCTCAAGACCCTGAAGGATTTCACCGACAAGGACAAGATTGCGATGGCGGGCGCGGGCTCGTCCGTCCAGACGGTGTACTTGCAGATGGCCGTGTCGAAGCTGTGGGGCATGGACAACTACAAGAAGCTGAATCCCCTCATGGTCAACCTGCCGCACCCGGAAGGCCTGAATGCAATGCTGTCGGGGTCGGCAGGCATCCGTTCGACTTTCACGACGCCGCCGTTCCAGTACATCGCCCTGAAGAAGCCTGGCGTACACATCGTATTGAACTCATACGACGTCATGGGCGGGCCAAACACCTTCCTGATGGTATGGAGCCCCGACAAGTTCCGAACCGAGAATCCCAAGACTTTCAAGGCGGTGCTCGGCGCGCTGGACGAGGCGACCAGCTGGATCAACGCCAATCCACGCAAGGCCGCGGAGCTGTACGTGAAAGATACCGGCAACAAGGAGTCGGTCGAGGACATCGAGAAAATGATCCGCGATCCGCAAATCCATTACACGCTTGCTCCCGAGCGGATACTGCCCTACGCGCAGTTCATGAACGACGTGGGTACGATCAAGAACCGGCCCAAGGCCTGGACCGATCTCTTCTTTCCTGAAATCCATAACCTGAAAGGAAGCTAAGCGCGCCGGCCGGCCACGGCCCCGTGGCCGGCTCGCCGCTTGCTAGAGGGTTTTCTATGCATGAAGTCGATTCCGGTAATCCGCTGCTCGAGGTAGACGGGGTTACCCTGCAATACAAGACGGTCGAGCATCTGATCACGGCCACTTACAAAGTCAGTTTCCAGGTCCAGTCGGGCGATAGGTTCGTGTTGCTGGGGCCTTCGGGCTGCGGCAAGTCGTCCTTGCTCAAGGCGGTGGGAGGCTACCTGCCACCCACCGAGGGGCGCATACGGCTGAAGGGAGCCGAGGTCCAGAAGCCGGGGCCCGATCGGATGATGGTGTTCCAGGAGTTCGACCAGCTGCTGCCGTGGAAGACCATATGCGAGAACGTGGCGTTCCCCTTGCATGCCAGTGGCAAGATGGGCCAGCGCGAGGCGCGCGAAAAGGCCTTGGAATACATCGCCAAGGTCAACCTGAGCAAGTTCGCTGATAGCCATCCGCACATGCTGTCGGGCGGCATGAAGCAAAGGGTGGCCATTGCCCGCGGCATGGCGATGGAGCCCGCGATCCTCCTGATGGACGAACCGTTCGCCGCGCTCGACGCGCTGACCCGCCGCAAAATGCAGGACGAGTTGTTGCAGTTGTGGGATGAAACCCGGTTCACCGTTTTGTTCGTGACCCACTCCATTCCCGAGGCCATACGCATCGGCAGCCGCATCCTGTTGCTCAGCCCGCATCCCGGCCAGGTCAAGGCCGAACTCAACAGCCTGCCCAGGAACGAGCAGGATCCCGCGCTTCATCAGGCGCTCGAGGAAAAAATCAACGGTATGCTGTTTGCGGATCGCGTCGAAGAGGCAGTGGAGGTCCATCATGGCTGAATCTCAAGAAATGGCCTATGGCCGCCCGGAAATCTATTGCGAGCCGGTGGCATCGGAATCCTTCGGCATCGTCGAGAAGCCCCTGTCGTGGTGGGAGCGGGTACTGAACATAAGCGGTATACGCAAGCTGGCCATCCTGATCGTGCTGGCCCTGATCTGGGAGGTATACGCCAGCAGGCTGGACAACCCGCTGATCTTTCCCACATTCGGCGATACCGTCAGGGCAATGGTCGACGGGGTGATGTCCGGAGGCCTGCTGCTGAAAGCCTGGACGTCCATCCGTGTCTTGCTGATGGGCTATGCCGCGGGCATAGTGCTGGCGGCGCTGCTCACCGTGCTTGCCATCACGACGCGCATCGGCACGGACCTGCTTGAAACACTGACGGCAATGTTCAACCCTTTGCCGGCCATTGCCTTGCTGCCCCTGGCGCTGATCTGGTTCGGCCTGGGCGAGGGCAGCCTTATCTTCGTATTGATCCACTCGGTGCTGTGGGCCGTGACGCTCAATACCCATTCGGGCTTTCTCTCGGTTTCTCCCACCTTGCGCATGGTCGGGCGCAATTACGGCCTCGTGGGCTTCTCCTACGTTTGGCAGATACTCATTCCCGCCGCGTTCGCCAGCATTCTGTCGGGCCTGAAGATAGGCTGGGCTTTCGCCTGGCGCACCTTGATTGCGGCCGAACTGGTTTTTGGCGTAAGCTCCGGGTCCGGAGGACTTGGATGGTTTATTTACGAGAACAAGAACATGCTGGAAATACCCAGCGTGTTCGCCGGCCTGTTCATGGTCATACTGATCGGCTTGTTTGTCGAGAACGTCATATTCAACACCCTGGAAAAATGCACCATACGGCGCTGGGGAATGCAGAGCTAAGGCACCCATGATTCCCGAATGGGCGATGCAGGCCTTGCCCCCGCTGCCGGTGCTTGCGGCATTGGCGGGGGCGACTTTCGTGGGTGGCCTGATGCGGGGCTTTACCGGCTTTGGGGCCGGTCTGCTGATGGCACCCGTGTTCAGCCTGTTGATGCCGCCCACCTATGTGCTGGTGGTCATCCTGCTGTTGAATCTGCTGACCACCATCCAGATGTTGCCCGGCGCGCTGCGCATCGTCGACTGGAAGCTGGTCTTGCGCTTGTTCCTGCCTTCCTTGCTGGGCCTGCCCCTGGGGCTGGCCATGCTGCACATGGTGGATCCCGTGGTCATGCGCAAGACGGTGGGCATCGTGGTGACCGCCGTGGCCGTGCTGATGCTGGCCGGCTGGCATTACAAGGGCCGCCGCGGCGTGCTGCAGGACACGGCCACGGGTGCCGTCAGCGGGTTCATGACGGCCATTGCCGGCATAGGCGGGCCACCCATCATTCTTTACCTGCTTTCCATTCCGGGCTTGTCGTCCAGCGTGTTGCGCGCCGTCAGCCTGGTGTATTTCAGTTTTGCCCAGGTGGCCACCCTGACGCCGCTGACCATCAGCGGAACCCTGCGCGCCGAGCATCTGGTTTATGTGGCCGTTCTGCTGCCGGTGTCCGCCATCGCCAGCATGCTGGGCTCGTGGCTGCATCGGTGGTCGGTGGGGCGGCAGCAGGATTATGTGCGCATCGCGGCGCTGTATCTGCTGCTGCTTACCGGCCTGGCCGCGCTCGTCCTGTAGGCATTGCGCAGGCCCCTGCGGATTGCGCTAGCGGTTGGAAAAGGCCAGTTTTACGGCCAGGCCCAAAAATACCGTGCCGGCGACGCGGTTCAACAGGCGTTGCGCGCCGGGCGACCGTTGCATGCGCTGGCCCACGGTGCCGGAAAACCAGGCGATCAGCCCGAAGACCAACAAGGTGGCCGCCATGAACAGCGCGCCCAGGCTGACCGTTTGCGCCGCCACCGACCCGCGCTCGGGGCTGGTGAATTGTGGCAGGAAGGCCAGGAAGAACAGCGACACCTTGGGGTTGGTCAGGTTCATGACGATGCCGCGTCGATACAGCAGCGCTTTGGACTGCGGCAGCGGCTTTTCCTGGCTGCCGGCCTGGGCGGGCGCGCGAAAGGCGCCCCAGGCCAGGTAGACCAGATAGGCCGCTCCGGCCAGCTTGAGCAGCGTGAAGGCGGTTTCGGATGCCGCGAACACGGCGGCCAGGCCCACGGCCACCGCCAATGTATGGCCGATCAGGCCCGTGCACAGCCCCAGCACGACGAACATACCCGACGTGCGCCCCCACATGGCCGATTGCATCAGCACGAACAGGTTGTCGGGGCCGGGCGCCAGGGCCAACAATACCGCGATACCGAAGAAAGAAAGCGCTACGTCGTAAGTCAGCATGATGAGGGCGGGCAAGATACATTATGATCAAGACTTGAAATTCTAACGCCCATCGACAAACCGCCATGACCAAACCCGTATCAGCCCACTTGGACACCTTGTTGCAACACACCGGCACCGCTGCGTTCGACCCGGTCACCGGCGCCGCTCCCGTGGCGCTTCCTTCCATGCGGACCAGCACGGTGCGTTTCCGGAATCTGGATGTGCTGGAGCAGGCCCAGGCGGGCAAGGCCAGGGGCGAGCGCAGCGTCACTTATG
This sequence comes from Burkholderiaceae bacterium, assembly GCA_049646585.1. GTDB lineage: Bacteria > Pseudomonadota > Gammaproteobacteria > Burkholderiales > Burkholderiaceae_B. The sequence continues at coordinate 20,451 of JBARWC010000058.1, forward strand.
GGCGCGTGGGCATGGATACGCACGCGGCGCTGGAAAGCATTTTCTGCGAACTGGAAGGCGCCGAGCGCGCCTTCCTGGCCTCGTCCGGCTTGGGTGCCATTACCCTGGCGCTGCTGGGCGTCCTGAATGCCAACGATCACGTGCTGGTTGCCGACTGCGCCTACGGCCCGGTGCGCTACCTGGACAAGACCGTGCTGACGCGCATGAATATCGACGTGTCTTATTGCCGCGCCGCGGTGTCCGAACTGGAAGCCCAGCGGCGGCCCAATACCCGCGTGCTGTACGTCGAATCGCCTGGATCGCTGCTGTTCGAAATGCTGGACATCCCCGCCCTGGCCGAGTATGCGCGCAAGCACAAGCTGATCCTGATCACCGACAATACCTGGGGGTCGGGCTACGTCTATCGCCCGCTGGACCTGGGGGCCGATATCTCGGTGGTGGCCGGCACCAAATACGTGGGCGGCCATTCCGACCTGATGCTGGGCGCGGTCATGGCCAAGGATCCGGGCATCGTCAAGCGCCTGAACGACACCCATTACGCCATGGGCTATTCCATCAGCGCCGACGACGCCTGGCTGGCCATACGGGGCGCGCGTACCCTGCCCATACGCATGCGCCAGAGCGCGCAAAACGCCCTGGAGATTTGTGAATTCCTGGCTGGCCGCCCCGAAGTGGCGCGCATCTACCACCCAGCCTTGCCCAGCGACCCCGGCCACGCTCTCTGGAAGCGCGATTGCACCGGTTCCAACGGCATGCTGTCCGTCGAGCTGAAGCTGGACCCCGCCGCCGCCCGCCGCTTCGTCGACAGCCTGTCGCTGTTCGGCATCGGCTTTTCCTGGGGCGGCTTTGAAAGCCTGGTGCAACTAGTGGATCACGCCGCATTGCAGCCCCACAGCTATTGGCAGCGCGGCGACAATGCCGTCGTCCGCCTGCACATAGGCTTGGAGTCGCCGGACGACCTGGCGGCCGACATCGCCCAGGCGCTGGATAAAGCTCGAGGGTGAGAAAGAAAAGGTCCCTGAGAATTGTGTGTGAAGCGCTTGTTTTTACTTGGCTACCGCTGCGTTTTTACAAAATTGCGTATCAAATATTCGTGAAACATCGGAACGGTAAACGCGATGTCTCCATGGGAAGGGCTGTAAATCATTCCTTTGCTGATGATTTGCGATCGTCGAGGGCCCAGGCTTTGCTGTGTTTCCCCCAGCGCATCGGCCACATCGGATGAGCGATAGGGGCCTTCACCCAGCTTGGCCATGCTTATCACGTACTCGCGCTCTTTCGGGGTAAGCCGGTCGAAGCGAACCTTGAAAAACCCCTCGTCCAGCCGCTTGGTCGCATGCGTGGCGGCTTTCTTAGCGTCGTCCAGTTCTATCCGGTCATGCTCAGCGATGTTCCAGCATTGATGCCCCCATTCTTGAAGGAAGTAAGGGTAGCCGTGTGTTTTGCTAATGATCTCATTGAGCGCCGATTCAGAAATTTCGGCGCCTTCGTCGGTGACAGGCTCTCTGATGGCCAGTTTGGCATCGGCTTCGGTTAGGGCGCCGACCGGAGGGTAGTGGAAAAGTCGTTCCGCATAAGACTTGGCATCGCCCGACAAGGCGGCGACCTGCGGTAATCCGGCACCGAAGAACAAGACCGGCAGTCCTTTCTGATTGACCTTGTGCAGAGCGACGATCAAGGCGGCGAGGTCATTCGTGGTTAGGTACTGGACCTCATCGATGAGAAGAGTCCATGCCTTGCCCCCTGCCTTGGCTGCCTCGCCTACCTGGACAAATAACTCTGGGAGGTCGTTTTCCAGATCGCCACTATCGGCAAGCCCGGGTTCGGGCTCGACCGATAGCGACATATCGCCGTATGTCAGTTTGAAGGCGCCTGCAAACGAGCGAAGAGCTCGTAAGGCAGTGTGTGCCTTTGCTTTGGCGGCTTCGCTAACTGATAGCTTGCGAAGTATTTGATGAATCTTCGGTAGCAGCAGTTCGCCCAGTGATCTATTTTCCGGTGCTTCGATGAATGACGACAAGTGTCCCGCTTGCTCCGCCATATTTTCTATTTTGTTCAAAAGAACGGTTTTGCCGACTCCTCTGAGCCCTAAAAGCATTTGTGACCTGCTTGGCTTGCATAACAGCGTTCGTTGGATCGCAATATCGGCCTCGTCGATGATCAACTTTCGGCCCGCAAGTTCTGGCGGTTGATTGCCCGCGCCGGGCGCAAAAGGATTTCGTACAGGATCCATATGATCGAGAGCCAAATTAAGTCTAATCAAATATAAGTAATTATATGAAAAATTTATTATACATGAGTATATTTTAATAAATAGAGCATTCTGAGCAGGATAGCCGCGCAGGAATCGAACGGAAATCAAAAGGGCCGGGCCTGTGGAATACAGACCCGGCCCTTTTGGGGTGGGAGCGGCGAGAGGATTGGGCTGGTTGAAGCCCTATCGAGCTTACTTATTCACCATCTCGACCAGCTTCTGCGCCTCTTGTATCGTGCCTTCGTAGCTGTTCGTCATGGTCGGTGACGTGACGTACTTGCCGCCCACGGCGATGCTGGGCGTGCCTTCGATCTTGTAGGCCTTGACCAGCTCGTTGCCGCGCATCACCTTGGATTTGATGCCGAAGGAATTGAATACATCGGTGAATGCCTTGCGATCCACGCCCTGGGCGGCCACCCAGTCCGTAATCGCCGCAGCGTCGTAAATGCGCTTGCGCTGCTCGTGTATGGCCTTGAACACGGCGTTGTGCAGGTCCAGGCGGTTCATCGCTTCCAGCGAATAATAGAGCTTCTGCAGGTCTTCCATGCTGGCGTTGAAGGCCACGGGCACCTGGCGCAGCACGACGTTTTCCGGCAGGGTCTTGGCCCATTTTTCAACCATGGGCTCGATGGCGTTGCAGTGCGGGCAGGTATAGGCGAAGAATTCCAGCACCTCGATCTTGCCGCTGGTATCCGACGGCTGGGCCGGATCCACCACGGTGTAGCGCTCGGCGGCCTGGGCTTGCGTTGCCGGCAGCAGCAGGGCGCCGGAGCCGACGGCAAGAATGGCCAAAGCACGTAGAAGCAGATGTTTGAGCGACATAATTATTTTTTCCAGAAAAACCAAAGTCATTCAGACCGCAAACGCGGCAACAAGTTCAGCCGGGCGGTCACTTAGGGGCGGACGACCGACGAATCGATTTTTTCCGTACCCAGCCGTGCGCGGGAACGGTTCATTTCGTCTATGCCCTTGAAGGGGCCTACCCGCACGCGATTCACGGTTGCGCCATTGACCTGGGCCTTTTGCACCTGTACAGGCATGCCCAGCAGCAGGATGCGCGCCTTGACCGCCTCGGCGTCCTTTTCCGAACGGAAAGCGCCAGCCTGCAAATAATAGGTGGTTTGGGTGGCCGCCGCAGCCGGCTTGGCGGGCGCCTCGGTGCCGGGAGCAGGCTTGCTTGCCGCTTGGGCGGGCTGGCTTGGTTTGCTCGGCGTAGCGGCCGGCGCAGGCTTGTCGGTCTTGCCCAGGCTGGCGATCAGGTTGCCGATATTGTCTTGGGCGGCGGGCGGAGCTCCGGGCGCGACCCCGGTTCCGGGTATGGTTTCGGGCGCCGACGTGCCGGGCAGGGGCGCGGGGGCGGTGGCCGTGGGCCCCGTCGCCGGCAGGCCCGCCGGGCCATTCTTTCCGTATAGGCCGATATTGGGGTCGGGTGCTTGCCGGACGTCGGGCAGCAGCGTTTTGGCCGGGTCGCGGCTGGCCTTGTCCACGAAAGGCATGGGCACCTGGGTAACGAACAGGGCGACCGCCACGGCGGCGATCAGCCCGACAATCAGGCCTATCAGTATTCCGAACATCGTGCTGCCGCCCGATTTGGAACTCGACGATTTACGACTGTTGCGGGCCATAGCAGTGTTTTACATCCTTTCAGGAGCCGAGACCCCGAGCAGTTCGAGGCCGTTGGCGATGACCTGCCCCGTTGCGCTGGCCAGGCGCAAGCGCGCAAGCCGCAATTCGGCGTCGTCGACCAGCACGCGTTCCGCGTTGTACCACGCATGGAAATCGGCGGCGCAATCGCGCAGCCAGAAAGCCAGGTGATGCGGAGCCAGCTCTTGCGCGGCCAGCGCCAGAGTGCCGGGGTATTCGGCCAGGCGCTGCATCAGGGCGAACTCCGTCGGGGCCAGCAGCTTGTCGACGGCGGCGGCCGGTATCTGGCCGGCCAGCTCGGACGACTGCGCCAGCATGGAGCAGATGCGGGCATGAGCATACTGAATATAGTACACCGGGTTTTCTTCGCTTTTGGATAGCGCCAGGTCGATGTCGAAGACGAATTCGGAGTCCGCGCGGCGCTGGATCAGGAAGAAGCGCACCGCGTCGCGGCCCACCCATTCGATCAGGTCGCGCAAGGTGACGTAGCTGCCGGCGCGCTTGGATATTTTTACCTCGGCGCCGTTGCGCATGACCTTGACCATCTTGTGCAGGATGTAGGCCGGAAAATCCTTGGGTATGCCCAGTTCCAGGCCTTGCAGGCCGGCTCGTACGCGGGCGATGGTGCCGTGGTGGTCGCTGCCCTGGATGTTGATGGCGCGATGAAAGCCGCGTTCCCATTTGGCGACGTGGTAGGCGACGTCGGGCACGAAATAGGTGTAGCCGCCCTCGGACTTGCGCATGACGCGGTCCTTGTCGTCGCCGGTGCCCAGTTCGGTCGTGCGCAGCCACAGCGCGCCTTCGCTTTCGTAGGTGTGGCCGGAGGCGATCAGCGCCTGCACGGTCTTTTCGACGCGTCCGCTGGTGTACAGGGAGCTTTCCAGATAGTAGTTGTCGAACTTCAGGTCGAAAGCCTGCAGATCCAGGTCTTGTTCGCGGCGCAGGTAGGTGACCGCGAAGGCGCGGATGTCGTCAAGGCTGTCGATGTCGCCCGTGGCCGTGACCGGCACGCCGTCGGAGGCCTGCACCGTGGCCTTGGCCTGGAAGTCGCGGGCGATGTCGACGATGTAGTCGCCCTTGTAGCCGTCGGCCGGAAAATCGGGCGAGTCCGGAGCGATGCCCCGGGCGCGCGCCTGTACGCTGATGGCCAGGTTGTCGATCTGGTTGCCGGCGTCGTTGTAATAGAACTCGCGGGTGACGTCGTAGCCTTGGGAGCTGAACAGACGGCACAGCGAATCGCCCAGCGCGGCCTGCCTGGCGTGGCCGACGTGCAGCGGTCCGGTGGGGTTGGCGGACACGAATTCGACCATGAGCTTTTCGGTCTTGGCCGGCAGCCGGCCGTAGCTGGCGCCTTCCTGGGCGATGGCATGCAGGACAGCCTGGCGCGCGGCGACGGCCAGCCGGAAATTGATGAAGCCCGGCCCGGCGATCTCGGCCGACGCAACGATTTCACGGGTGGCCGGGTCGGCCAGCAGGGTGTCGACGATTTGCTGCGCCAGTTCGCGCGGGTTGCGTCCGGCCGGCTTGGCCAGCTGCATGGCGACGTTGCAGGCGACGTCGCCATGGGCGGCGACTTTGGGGCGTTCGAGCAGAACCGTGGGACTTGCCTGGGGCAGGATGGCGGCGACGGCGGCCTTGATGAGCGAAATGAGCTGTTGTTGTTGCCCTGGAAGCATAAGACGAATAGATAAGCGAAATGAATACGTGAACGGGCCCGGGTGCATCGATAGGGCCGTTGGCTTGGCGCCCCGGTGCAAACGCCATGTGAAGATGCAAATGATAACGTGATTTCCACCGCCATGGGCCGGCCGGCAAGGTCGGTGCAAGGGCCGCCGGCCCGTCAGGCGGCCAGGGCAGGCCAGCCCAGTTCATCTTGCAGCCATTGCGCATAGCCCGACATATCGACCGTGCCGACTTCGGAGCCTGCGTGGCTGCGCCAGTTTTCGTGGCGCGCAATCAGGGTTTCGGTGTCGGCTCGGGCCTGGCGTCCCAGCCGCGGGTGGTCGTCCTGGTAGGTATGTCGCGTGGAGCCGCCCGCGCCATCCACGCGGCGGTCGCCGTCTTGTACGGAGCGCAGCGCGGGGGCGCGCTCGTCGTGCAGTATGGCTTGGGTGACGGCAAGGTCGTCCGCCGGCAAGGGCTGGAATTCGACGGCGGTGGCGCGAGCCTGCCACAGCATCCAGTTAAGGGCCACGTCGGACAGGTCGCCGCGCGCCGTGGGCTGGCCGTCTGGCCCGCGCAGGGCACCGCCGCCGATGTCTGCGTGCGCCCCGATGAAGGGGGCCTCGACGATATTCTGGCCACCGGCGTCCGAGGCCAGGGTCAGCGGGAAGAGCCAGCGGCGTTCGTGCAGGGCGACCGCATGCGCCACCCACTGCCAGGCGGCGGCGATGGTCAGGTCGTAATTGGGCAAGCGCAGCCCGGCGGGCCCGAACTGCGCCACGGTGTCGAACAAGCCCATGAAGCGCAAGTCTATGCAGGCCGAGACCAGGCCGCGCAGCGCGTCGGTATACGAAAACAGGCCTGCGGCGGTGTGCTGGTTGATCAGGTTGCCGAAATGCCTGGCCAGGGCCGCCCCGCGTGAGAATCCGATGATGTCGATGGGGATGGGGTCGCGCTGGCCGCCCTGGCTTAGGGTGTTCAGCAGCGATTGCCACTGGTTCTCGATGATCTGGGCCGCACTACCCGCCGCGACGGCGTCCCAGTCCAGGTACAGGGAATTGCCCGGGCCGGAATGGTAGTAAACGGGGCCGTCGCGATAGGCCTGGCTGAGCTTCCAGACATTGCTTTGCGTGCCGGGACTCTGGCGCGTGCCGTCGAAGGCGAACAGAGCCAGGCCCAGCGGGTCGACATGGCGTTTGGGCTGTTGCGCGGCGTAGCCCAGCGCCTGGTTGCCGGGCACGGGGCCCAGCGGATCGGGTTCGGCATAGTGGCCCCACTGGGGCAGATAGGTGCGCAGCAGGTTGTCGTGCCAGCCGCTGGCCGCGTCGAACACCTGGCCGGGCAGGCGGATGTCCAGCTCCAGGTCTCCCGCGACGCGGGTAGCAAGGCCGGTGGGGCCGTAGCTGGCCTGCCAGCGTATGCGCCGGTTTTGATCGGTAAGCAGCCTGGGGGCCCCGACCAGGTCGGAGTGTGCCCAGTACAGCGCGTTTGCGGTGTAGTCGATGACACCGACCAGCACATGCTGGGCGTAGATGTAGCGGCGGCTGAAGCTGAACGGCTGATCGCCGTCTTGGGTCGGGGTCTTGCCGGGGGCGGTTTGCCGCTGGGCGACCAGGCGGTTGCCCAGATAGAAGTAGTCGGTACGTCCTTGCACGCTGTGCCTGGCAATGCGGTGGCCGTAGGCATTGTGCGTATAGCTTACTGGCGGTTCGTCCTGCTTGCGCACTTGTATCGGCCGGCGGTCGGGGCCGTATTCCAATGCCTGGCCGTCGATGGACAGCGGCAGGCCGGATGCGTCGCGCTGCACCGAGGGGCGGTGGGTGGCGCCGTTCAGCCGCTTGGCGGCCATGGAACCGTCGTCGTTCCAGGCATGCCAGACCGACTCTTGCCAGCCGCTGCCGGGGGCCGCCGCGCTTGCCGGCCGTGTGCCTTGCCCTTCTGCGCCGATCAGCCTGGAGCGGTCGTCGTAGGCATAGCGCCAGGTTTCGCGGTGATCGCCCAGGGTGTGTTGTTCTTGGATCAGGCGGCCTTGCGGGTCGTAGTGGTGGCGCAGCAGCCAGACGGGCTGGTCGCCATCGGCCAGGGCCAGCAGGTCGGCTCGACCCTGGCCATCCAGGGCGGTGCTGAGTTGCAGGCCATTGCCGTAGCGGTATCCCGGCATGCCGGGCAGGCTGTCGATAACGCGATGGGCCAACCCCTGGGCGTCGTGCCACAGTATGGCGGCCAGGCGTCCTTGCTCATTCCATTGGTATTCCAGGGACCCGCCTTCGGGTAGCCGGTGGAACAGCAGGCGGTGCGCGGCATCGTACTCGAACGATTCGCTATAGCGCAGCGGGCCGGAGCCCGCCGCCGGGCGGCTGACCGTGCGCCGCACCAGGCGCTGCTGCGCATCGTACTCGCGCGATTCGTTTTCATGAGGATGGTGGACCCCGGCCAGCAGGGGCCCGCGCCAGGACAGCGTGGTGGCCAGTTCGGACCTGGCGTTTTTTTCGACCACTTGCACAGGGCGGCCCAGGGCATCGTAGCGGTAGCGGACGGTATCGCCGTTGGCGAAGCGCCGTTGCGCCGGCAGGCCGCCAGGCCCGTATTGCAGGTTTTCGTCGCCTGTCAGTGACGAGCTCCAGGAGGCGCGCATGCCGTTGGCGTGATAGCGCAGCGCCAGCCCGGGCCAGCCGGAGGCGCCCGGCCGCAGTTCGCGCAGCGCGCCCTGGGCGTCGCGCCGCAAGACGGCGCCATTCAATTGCAGCAAGCGGCCGCCGTGGTCGTATCGGGCAATGCTGCTGGGCGGTGCGCAGCCATGGCAGGCGGCGCCATCGACCCGGGTCAGGACATGGCGGCCGCCGGCCAGCGCGGTCTCGAATCGGGTTTCCCGGCCCTGGGCGTTGCGCGCCACGGTCAGCCCGCCAAGGGCGGCGGTGGGCTCGCGCTGATAGTGCAGCGCCACCTTGCCGGCCAGGCTGTCGGGTGGGCCCGATATGGACAGGACGGCGCGGCCCTGCGCATCATAGGCCCAGGTGTTGATTCGGAGTGCGTTACGCCCGGCGGCGATGATTTCGATGCCGGTCAGGGCGTGGGCGTTGCCCGCCTGGCGTTCGGCTTCGTAAAGATAACGCCGCTGCATGCCGTCGGGCCGTATGACGCCGGCCAGCCGCAACAGGGCATCGTACTGATAGCGAAAGCGGCCGTGGGCGGTATCGATGTGCTTGAGCCGCGCCTGGCCGTCGGCGATGTGGTAGCCGAAGCGCAGCGCCGTGCCGGCATGGTTGTCGATGCGCTCGATGACGTGGGCCAGCGGCCCGGTGGGCGCCGCCCTATGGATGCGCAGGCTTGCGCCGGAATCGGAGCGGATCTGGACGAGATAGCCGTACTGATTGAAGCGCAAGGCCTTGCGGCCGGGCTGCGACCATACCCAGTGATCGCCTTGGGCGGTGAGCGTGCCATGCGCGTTGGCCAGCGGCTTGCCGCCCGCCTGGCGGAAGTGGATGCGGCTGCCGTCGGCCTGCACGATCTGCCAGCGCCCGCCCGCATGGAACAGCCGCGTGTCGTAGGACAAGGCCCAGCCCGGGCCCAGCACGGACGGCCTCCGGTCGAAGGCGTTGTAGTGGCGCAGGATGCGCAGGTCCGGCGTCAGAGGGTGGGCGGGCAGGTCGGTTTCTTTCTGGTATTTATTGCCCGTGACCACATGTATGGGGTTGCCGGCGGCAAGGCTTAGCGCCGGTTCGGGGCCGGCTTGCCCACCCCGGGCGCAGGGAGAACCCAATGGCGGCGGGCCGCAAGTACCTTGCGCCGGAGCCGGAAACGGCAGGCTGGCGAGGCCGGCCAGCAATAGCGCGCATAGCATGCGGGACATGGCTGTTCCATGCGAAGAAGACCCCGCTATATTGCTGCTTGGCAGCGCTCTTGAGATAGGGTAGTGTATCAATGTGTCTATTGAGGGAAACCGAAATGCTAGTCGTCTTTCACTCTAAAGCAGCCGCCGAAGTGCTGATGTTCTCCAAGCATGCCTTGCCCATACTCAAGGCCGCCGGCAAGCCATATACCGATACGCTTCCAGAACGCGGCGTCATCACCCGCGACCAACTGGATGCCGCCATAAAAGGCATAGAACAGGCCATATCCGTCGATACGGAATCCGAGTTTCCCGACGACCATCAGGATGACAACGACTCCAAGGCGCATCCCATCGCGCAGCCGGTCAGCTTTCGCCGACGCGCCTTCCCCCTGCTGGCCATGCTGCGGCTATCGCGCGAGCACAACGCCGACGTCCTATGGGAACCTGCGCCCACCGCATGGTAAAAACTGGCCTGGCCCCAAGCCTATTTCGGAGCAACTATGCGCAGCGTCGTCACCATCGTCTTCAATAGCCGGCAGTCGCTCGAGCTGACCGCCGACGTCGAGCCCGCGGGGCCGGCCTCGGCTGCGGCGCGCGACTGGTTCGACTCCACCTGGACCCGGCTGGGCTGCGAACCGCTGCGCCCCAGCGGCAAGGTGTTGTTGCTGGACAAGATACTGGGCGTGGCCGATGCCCTGGGCTATGCCAAGCTTTCCCAGGACGAGTCGCAAGCCGCCGAATATGCCCGGCAAGCCGCGCTGGCCCTGGAAAAACCGCGCATCACGGTGGATTTGCCGGGGCTGATCGTGGGGTTCTAGGCCCTGTGTCACTCCGCATGCACAGGCAATGGCGCATCCAGCGTCTGCACGGCCAGGCGCAGCCCCATCGCTTTGAGAATAGCTGTCAGGCTGCTTAGTTCGGGATTGCCTTTGGGAGACAGCGTCCTGTAAAGCTGTGTCGGGTTCAATCGCGCCTGTTCCGCCACCGTCTGCACGCCGCCAAATGCTTGCGCAAGCTGGCGCAGCACGGTAAGCAATTCCGCCTGATTGCCGTCTGCCAGGATACCGTTGATGATATCCAATGCCAGCGCCGGATCGCTGCGATACAGCTCGGCCATCGCTTCGTCATGCCCTCTGCTTCTCATCGTCATTTCTCTGTTGCCAGTCTTGCCAATAACTTACCGCTCGGTCGATATCGCGGTTCTGTGTACGCTTGTCGCCGCCGCAGAGCAGCAACACAATACGCCGCCCAGTCTGGGCGTAGTACACCCGGTAGCCGGGTCCCACATCGACACGTAGCTCCCAAACACCATCACGGCAGAAATTGTGATTGCCGAAGTTGCCTTGCTCTATCCGGTTAACTCGCCGGATTATCGCGATCAATGCCTGTCGGTCGCGCAAGCGACTAAGCCACTTCAAGTACAGGTCTTCCTGCCCGTCAGACGTCAGGTAGTGTTCAATCCGATAGGAGATCATTTTCGTTTATTGACGAATATAGGTCAATAGGATTGCGTTGCTGGATCACCCTTCAGTATGGACGTAGTGCATGAATGCCGTCACGGCCCTATGTGCTGTTAATGTCATACCTATCCTTACCGAAGATAGGCATCCACGGGCTCGCTAGCGGATCCCCGCGCGCATGAACGATTGCACGAATTGCCGCTGGAACAGCAGGAAGGCGATCAGCAGGGGTGCGGCGCTGAGCAGCGTGGCCGCGGTGATGACGGACCAGTCTATTCCCTGGTCCGTCGAGGCGAATACCTGCAGGCCCACCGTCAATGGACGCGATTCCACCGAGTTGGTGATGATCAGGGGCCACAGGAAGTTGTTCCAGTGGTAGCTGACCGATACCAGCCCGTAGGCCACGTAGATGGGGCGGGCCAGCGGCACGTAGACTTTCAGCAGTATCTGCCAGCGGCTGGCGCCCTCGACGCGGGCGGCTTCTTCCAGTTCCAGGGGCACGGTCTTGAAGGTCTGGCGCAGCAGGAAGATGCCGAAAGCCGAGGCGAAGTACGGCAGTCCGACCGCGAATATCGTGTCGCGCACGCCCAGCCAGGACATCAGCCGGTAGTTCTCGACGATCAGCACGTCGGGCATGATCATCAACTGCAACAGCACCAGCAGGAATACCAGGTCGCGTCCCTTGAATTCGAAGCGCGCGAACGCATAGGCCGCCAGGGTCGACAAGACCAGTTGCGCCGCCAGCACCATGGTGACCAGGATGAAGGTATTCAGAAAGTAGCGCGCAAAGGGTGCGGCGTGCCAGGCCGCAAGGAAATTGTCCAGCGTAAGGGGCGCCGTCAGGTCGAATGTGGTGGAGTAGGCGGAAGGATGGAAGGCCGCCCACAATGTGTACGCCAGGGGCAGGAACCACAGTATGCCCAGCAGCCAGGCCCCCAGGGTATCGAGCTTTTGCGTCATTGGTAGTGCGTCCTTCGGTCCAGCCAGCGGAACTTGATAAGCGCCGTAATCGACAGTATCAGCAGCAGCACGACCGACAGGGTCGCGGCGTACGAGGTGTCCCAGTAGCTGAATCCCACTTCATAGATGTAGAACAGCAGCAGGGTGCTGGCGTTGTCCGGCCCCCCTTTGGTCATGACCAGTACATGGTCCACCAGTCGGAAAGCATTGATCAGCGCGTTGATCAGCACGAACAGCGTGGTGGGCATCAGCAGCGGCAGCAACACCCTGCGAAAGTACTGCCAGCGCGAGGCGCCCTCCAGCAGGGCCGCTTCGCGCAGCGAAGGCGATATCTGCTGCAAGGCGGCCAGGTAGAAGATCATAAAAAAGCCGGACTCTTTCCAGATGGTGACCAGCATCAGCGCCGGCAAGGCGGTGTCGCGGTTGCCCAGCCAGTTCACGCCCGGCAGGCCGAACAGGTCGGCGATCTGGTCGATGAGGCCGTACTGCGGCGTATAGAAGAACAGCCAGATATTGGCCACGGCCACCATGGGCAAGACAGTGGGCGTGAAGTAGGCCAGCCGCAGGAAGCCACGCCCCGCCAGCTTGCGATTGACCCATAGCGCCATGATGAGCGCGATGGCCACCGAAACCGGAATGGTGATCAATGCATAGGCCAGGTTGTTCCACAAGGCCTGCCAGAAGACCGGGTCGTCGCCCATGGCCGCGAAGTTTTCCAGGCCCACGAACACGGCCGGGCGATTGGCTTTGGGGGTTGAGAAAAAACTGTGCCAAAGCGTGGCCAGGGCCGGATAGTGGGTAAACGCGGCCAGCAGGGTAATGGCCGGCAGCAGGAGCAGCCAGCCATACACCGCGTTGAGCGACGAGGTCTTCATGCGCTTACTTGTAGGACCGCAGCAGGCGGTCCGCATCGCGCTGGGCATCCTTCATGGCCTGCTCCGCCGTTTTCGAATTGGTCAGCACGGCCTGGATGTTGTCGTTCAGCAGCTTGGTGATGCGCTGATTGTCGTGGGTGGAAAATTCCGCCACGCTGACTTCCAGTTGGTCGCGCGCAACCAGTGCGGTGGGCACCTCTTTGACGTAGTCCTTCATCTTGGCGGTTTCCCAGGCGGCCGGCGTCACCGCGACATAGCCCGTCGCTATGCTCCAGGCGGCCGCGTTCTCGGGGCTGGTCATCCATTTGACGAAGGAATAGGCTGCTTTCTGCTGCTCGGGCGTGGCCGACTTGAACAGGTAGAAGTTGCCGCCGCCGGTGGGGCTGCCGCCGTGCTTGGCTTTGGGCATGGGCGCCACGCCGAAATCGAACTTGGCGTTCTTGCGCACATTGGTCAGGTTGCCGGTGGTGGTCCACATCATGGCGGTCTTGCCGACCAGGAAATCCTTGGGCGTGGTGCCCCAATCTATCGTGCCGGTCGGCATGACCTTGTGTTTGTAGGCCAGGTCGTGCCAGAACTGCAGCGCTTCGATGACGGCGGGTTTGTTCAGGAACACCTTGTTGCCCGCCTCATTCATCAGGATGGCGTCGTTCGGCGTGGTCAGCGCCTGGAACAGCCAGTAGGCGAAGCTGCCGCCCGACGGTATTTCCAGGCCCCATTGCGTCACCTGGCCGGACGCGTCCGTCTTGGTCAGCTTCTTGGCCTTGGCGACCAGATCGTCCCAGGTGGCGGGCGGCGCGTTCGGATCCAGGCCGGCGCTCTTGAACAAGTCCTTGTTGTAGTACATGACGATGGTCGAGCGCTGGAAGGGAATGCCCCAGGTTTTTCCACCGGTCTGGCTGTTGGCCATGAAGGCCTTGTAGAAGCCGCCCAGCCATTTCTTGTCGTCGTCCGACTGGACCAGCGGATCGAAGGGAGCGATGGCGCCCTCGTCGATCAACGTGAACATGTCGGTGGACAGCAGCACCGCCAGTTGCGGAGCATGGCCGCCCTTGTGCGCGGTCAGCGCCTTGGCGACGGAGTCCTGATAGGTGCCGGCATAGATGGATTTGATCTTGATGTCGGGATGGCTTTTCTCGAATTCATCGACCATGCCGTCCACGATCTTGGTGATGGGGCCGCCGACGGCGACAGGATAGTAGAACTCGAGTTCCACGGGCTTGGCCTGGGACCAGGCGGGGGCAGCGCAGAAGGCGCCCGCCAGGCTGAATGCAAGAGCTTTCAAGAAAGTGCGTCGCATGATGTTTTCCTATCAAGAATGGGCGGGTGCGCGGTGTAGCGCCTTGCCCGAGGTGTCAAAGAAATGTTGCTGCGTGGGGCTCCAGCGGAGCGTGATTTTCTCGCCGCGATGGGCCCGCAAGTGCCCGGAGGCGCGGACGGCGATGCCGGAATTGCTTCCCAGCGTGCACACCACGATGGAATCGGCGCCGAAGTACTCGACGGTTTCGACGGTGGCGCTAACGCCCCCTGTGGTGTCGATGGCGATATGCTCCGGACGGATGCCCAGCTTGGCTGCGGCAGCGGGCATATGCTGGAGCTCTTCGCCCGCGCCGCTCAAGTCGCGGCGGGTTTGTGCGTCCAGGCTCAGCAAGTTCATGGGGGGCGTGCCGATGAAGCGGGCCGAAAACTCGGAGCTGGGAATGCCGTACAACCTGTCCGGCGTGTCGTTTTGTTCGATACGCCCGCCGTTCAACAGCACCACACGATCGGCCATGCTCATGGCTTCGGTCTGATCATGAGTGACATACACCATGGTGATGCCGAGATTTTGCTGAAGCGCGCGGATTTCGCGGCGCATCTCATGCCGCAGTTGCGCATCCAGGTTGGACAGGGGTTCGTCCATAAGACATACCGGCGCTTCCGAAATAACGGCGCGGCCCAGCGCCACGCGCTGCTGCTGTCCGCCCGACAATTGCGAGGGCTTGCGGTCCAGCAGCTTTTCCAGGCCCAGCAGAGCGGCGACTTTCGCCAGGCGCGGCTTGTGCTGCGCGGCTGGCTCTTTGCGCACCTTCAGGCCGAACAATATGTTTTCCCTGACCGACAGGTGCGGAAACAGCGCATACGACTGGAAGACCATGGATATCTTCCGCTTGGAAGGCGGCAGATCGGTCACGTCGTGCCCGCCTATGCGTATGCGGCCGGAGGTGGGTGTGTCCAGGCCCGCGATCATGCGCAGCGTGGTCGATTTCCCGCAGCCCGAGGGGCCCAGCAGAACGGCGAACGTCCCGGCCTCGACCTCGAAACTGATGCGGTTCACAGCGGGCGGGGCGCTGCCGAACTGTTTTGTGATGGAATCCAGAACAATGGTGGACATGGGCTACAGCCTGTTAGCGCTAGAACGGATAAGGGCCGGGAAAATTCCCGATCAGGGCATGATGCGTGACCAGCCCTTGCGGGCCGAGCCAGTGCAGTTGGTAGCCCGGCGGTTCGAAATTGAAACTCAGGTCCTGGGCATCGTCGTGCAGATCCAGCACGATCTGGTGTGCGGTGCCCGGACAGGTCGATGCCATGGCTCCGCCAACGCGGCACATGATGGTCCGATGCAGATGCCCGCATAGGATGCGCTCGATGTTGCGGTAGGGCGCGATGATTTCGGCAAACGCTTCGCGGCCTTTCAACAAGCCTAGATCGTCCATGAGCTTGATGCCGGTTTCAAAGGGCGGATGGTGCATCAGTATGACGGTGGGGCGGTCCGGGGCCTGCGCCAGGGCGTCGGCCAGCCATGCCAGGCGCATGGCGCAAAGCTCGCCCGCGCTGTTGCGCGGAACCGTGGTGTCCAGCGCAATGATGCGCAAAGGCCAGGTGTCCACGGTGTACTGCATGAAGGGAAAACCTGTATCCAGATAGCGATGTTCTGGAAAGGCGGTCCGCAGAGCGGCGGGGCTATCGTGATTGCCGGGAATAAGCAGGAAGGGGATGTCCAACCGCGCCAACAGCGGCTTGAGTATCTGGTATTCCTCCGCGCGGCCGTGTTCCGTCAAGTCGCCGGTAGCCACGACAAGATCGGGGCGCGGATCCAGGCCGTTCAAGGCATTCACGCAGGCCGCAAGGTGGCGCTCGGCCTGTATTAATTGGCTGTGCTTTCCGGCCTGCTGGATATGCAGATCACTGATTTGCGCGATAAGCATGGCTTTTCCTTCTTGATGCCGGCTCGACAGCGGCGACGCTGGCGCCGGCGATCAGCCTGTGGGGCAAGCGTTCGCTGCCTGCGCCACGCTGCTCGATCTGTTGCAGCAGCAGATGGCAGGCCGCTTTGCCGATTTCGTATCCCGGCGCTTCTATCGTGGCCAGGCTGGGCGACATGAAGGCGCCATACCGGATGCCATCGAAACCCGCCACCGAAATGTCGCCCGGCACCGATCCGCCCAGTTCCTTGATGCTGGAAATGACGGCGGTGGCCAGCAGGTCGTTGGAGCAGAAGAGCGCACTGGGCCGCGTTGTGGATTGCAGGATGTCGCGCACGGCGGCGGTGTCCGAGCCGGTATGGCTGGGCATGACGACATGCTGGACGCGCTTCAGGCCCAGTTCTTTCGCGCTATGCCTGGCGCCGGCCAGGCGGGATCTGGCGCGGTCCGACAGATTCAGCGGGCCGCTGACGAAGGCGATGTGCCGGTGCCCCAGTTGTGCCAGGTGCCCGATCATGTCGGATGCGGCGGCATAGTTGTCGACGGCGGCGCAGGGATGGACGGCCGATTCGTTATAGGCCAGCACATAGCTCATGCCGTGCCTTTTCAGCATCTTCAGCACCGAACTGGCGCGCGCGTCGGCAACCGTCAGGATGATGCCGTCAAGCTGATGGTCGATAAGCCGATGGACGGCATCGATCTCCAGTTCGGGATCGTAATGCGTGGCGGTCATCATCACGCTGTAGCCCGACTGTCGGGCCCGCATCTCGGCGCCTTCGAAGCAATCGGCGAAAACGGGATTCGACAATGTGGGCAGGGCCAGCCCAAGTGTGCGGGTGCTGCCCGAGCGCAAGCTGCTGCCCAGGCGGTTGGGGCGAAAGCCGTGGCGGCTGGCGATATCCAGCACGCGCTCGCGGGTGTCGGCCTGGACAAGCCCGGGCCGGTTGAACACGCGCGATACCGTGGCTGGCGATACGCCGGCTTCGTCGGCGATCCTGAGAATAGAGATCGGATTCGTGCGCCGCTTGCTGTCCAAAATGCCACTCCTGGCCGATAAAGGTATGATGAAAACGTTTTCATATTAAACATCAAGTATTGCGGGCGTATTACAGTGATTACCCGTAGATGGTTGGTCTACGGGTGTTCTTTTTTTGAACTGCGGGTTTTCTCGGGGCGGCCTTGCTGATGGGGAATCGCTCTATGTGTTTTGTTGGCGTCTGTGGATGCTTCCAATGACGTCTGTGAATGTCTCTATTGATTGTGTCTCTATTGATTGTGTCTCTGTTGACCGTTTCTATTGACGCCTGCGGGGTGGCTGGGGTCGGGCTCTGCTCCTCGTGACCGGTTCGGCGCCTGCGCGCCGAACACCGCATCGCCTTGCTCGTCCGCCCATTCGGGCTGCCTTCGCCTGCGGCTTGCTCGGCCC